>JADJKB010000009.1 GCA_016706225.1 Myxococcales bacterium | reverse complement strand
GGCGTGGATGATCTCCGCGCTTCCTTCTTCGTGACAGGGCTGAATAGGTTCTCAGTTTCCTGTACGGTGCCGCGACACACCGCCTTCAGCACCGTAGAGGCCTGCTTGTTCACGAAGGCGATAGTCCTGCACGTCCAGCGTCGCTTTCACCGGATCGACGACGAAAGACACACACCGCGGTGGCCTGGATCGGGTTGCCGGGGGTGCTCACGATGGTGGTCAGCGGGATCCAGCGGGGGCATCGCGCAACGAGACCCGGCGCCATCCGAGCCTGATGGGAACGCCCAGTGGATGCCAGGCTGCAACGATGCCGCGCCGGTGGTTTTGCCCCAGTACAGCACCACGAAGGCGTGACGCGCGGCTCGACCACGAAGAACCCGCGGCAAGATCAGGATCAGCAGGATTTCAGCTCCGGATGAAGCCCAATTTCAATTACTTGTTCCCGAGCAGCTCTCCGAGCTCTTCGGTCATGACTGCACCTGCGCTGTGGGCCTCGTCGGATCCAGAGTGACCGCGATGGGCATGACCGTCTGCACGCGCTCTCCGCTGCAGAGCACCTTTACCGCTGAGGTTCGTGGTCGCGCGACCTGGCAGAAGCGCGTGGGGCGGCAACTGGAGGCCTGAGCTCGACATCTTCCCCAGCGCAATTCGCACCGTCTCGGTCGCACCCCGGACCATGGTGCGCCGTGCATCCACCATCGCGGCTGCCTGCTGTCTGAGCAGCATGGATTGAGCGATCTCCTGCGGTGTAGGTGAGATCGCGTTGAGACGCGGGTCGCGGACCCTGACCCCGGCCGGAACCACCAGCCCTGCAGCGTGGTGATCGGCGGACGAGTCACCACCCCACCTTTCGTGCTTGAGGTTGGGCTGGCCCGGGTCCTCGGCCTCGTATGGGTAGTGGGCGCAGATGTTCTTGACCAAGACCGTCGCCAACCGAGTTCACGAACAGCGGTCAGTTTCGACCCGAGACGCGGCGCGCGCCGCATCGCGCACGCGGTAGAGCACATCGCCGACACCTCGATGGGGTGCTGCTGACCTCGACCACCGCGAGGTGTGGCAGGTCTCGGTCGTCACGACCTGGCTCGAGATCCGGTACAGCTTGCGCCCCAGCGGGAAGACGTGTACCCCAGGCCGTTGTCCTCGATGGTGCGTTGTTTCTTGCCGAAGCGCAGCACCACCACCTGAGTGAACGGTTGCACGATGATGATCCCGGTCATCGCGTACAGTAGAACAGGCCTGAAGGCCCCAGGCCCGCGTGAGCACGAGCAGAACGATCAGCTCTTCCATCCGTCCGGCATAGTCGATCGCCGCCGCCGCGAGCAACGGGCGCTCCGCCAACGTCTTCAGCCTCGTGATTTCGCCCTTTCGGGCGAAACACGAGAGGCTACAGACTTCTAGGCAGTGACTTCGGGTCCGGTTCGGACCGGTGGGGTTCAGTGCATGCTTAAGATGACGATCTGGGGGCGTCGAGGTTGCTGCAAGTTCTCGGAAAGGTTGAATGGAACCAGAACGTCGATGCCGGAGGGCAAGTGACGGGCGGTACGGAGGATGTCGGGGGAAGGAGGCCGCGCTTGTGCGCGTAGCACGGTCGGACAGGAAGCCTGGCCAGCGGGTTTCGAGGAAGCCCTCGGCGAACCAGAGAACGAGGACGGAGTAGAGGAGTCCGGACCAGGAGTGACGCGAAGTGACCGCCGCTTCTTTGCGCTGTGTTGGCTACTTCGGGTATCCGCCGAATGATCGCCCGAAATCGGAGGCGAACAAGACTTGAACAGCGCGCCGATATTACGACAATCCTCGTGTTCTGGCCGTGTTTGCTCGATGGGCTGGAGGCGTCGTCGCCGGCGTGGTGCGACGGGTGCACTGCCGTTCGGGCGACGACGCGGCCAACGTCTCTTTCGTCGGACTCGTCGAGGACGAGCTCCGGTCGCGCGAGGGTTCATCGCGGAGAACACCCTTCGCGCCAGCAACTCATCGTCGCCGCGCGGACGCGCTTTCGTGACACCTGACGGGGGTGATCGGTCGCGCGCCCTAGCTTCGCGCACGAGCGCGGGGCTCATGGTCCTCCTGGCAAGTCTCGCTCGCCATTGGCAGAGCGCCATTCTTCTGATCCAGCCAGACCGCGCTTCGCAGGCATCGTCACGGGGTTCGACTCTTCTGGCGCTGGAAGTCACGCCATTCCCAGGGCCAGCTGTACTGCGGGTCGCAGCGGAAACCGTGGAGCTCATCCAGAGAATCGCGCGGGACAACTGGTTCTGGGGCGCGGAGCGGCGCATCCGAGCCGAGCTTTTGAAGCTCGGCATCCGCGTCGCCAAGCGCACAGTGCAGAAGCATGCGGTCGGCGCGACCGCGCCCGCCGTCGGGCCAAACTTGGGCGACCTTCCTACGCAATCACATGCACCAAATCTGGGCGTGCGACTTCATCCAGACCTACGACATCTGGTTCCGGCCGCTCGTTGCGTTCTTCATCATCGAGCTGGTCGCGCAAGATCGTGAGCGGGGTGACGAGCAACCTGGTTCCGAGCGGGGCTTGTGCAGCAGCTCCGCAACGCCACGGCGTTTGGCGTCGGCCCGGGGGCCGCAAGCCCGAATTGTCGGCGCTTCCATGCGCCACCATCCGGACGTCAGTTCGGGTGAATTCGAGCTGGGGCTACGACTGAGTGCGGCTTTCACGGTACGCGCTGCAGAGCACGCATCATTCCGGGAGAGCACCCAGCCCTTGCTCCGGCGCGGGTTTAGTCTGTCGGATCCGATCCCGCCCCCAAACCACTGCGCGGTCTCCGGCACCGGAGTACGGTCAGCGTGTTGTGGAGTGCGCGCGCCTGGAGGGGGCGCACTCTACCTTCGGTGAGCGGTGTCCGTGTGTCCGTCGCGATGTCGTAAATCCCGCCCGTAGCCAGCAGCCCTTCCACACCGGTACCACTGAAGACAACTCAACTTCCCTGCCTCGCTTAAGGCGGGAGCACCGCGCCCGCTGCACCCGATCGGGTGAAGGGGCGCTGGCGCCAGACACCGCTTCCCCACTTCCACTCCGGGATTGAGAAGAGCACCGTCGTCAGCGGAACTTGGAAGCGTCCCCGCCACCCCAAATGATGACCTCTTCGTTCGTCGGCGACCAGGACGCGACCGCGCCGTCGCGAGCCCCGGTTTTGGTCGTCCGTCGGAGGCAGCTTCCACTTGCCTGTCTTCGCGTCGAACAGGTAACCGGCGACCTCCTTTCGACTCATGCAGTCTGCCGGTCAGCAGCTATACTCCCCAGCGGGTGACCGTCACGCAACCGAAGCACTGAGGGGGCGTGATCCACGGGCGACCACGAATCGGAGTTCAGGTCGTGTAGCGCTCGTCGCTGAGAAGCACGCCGTCTTTCGTGTACCCGTCCCTCAAGAGCAAGCCGCTTCCCAATACCCTGAACTTGTCCACGCCGCGCACTGGTGCGCTCCGGACACTGGCCACGGGTGTCCACACGCCTGCGACGGGGTCGAATCGAGCACCATCACCCAACACGCCTTGTCCGTACCCGTCGCCGCCCCAGACCACCAGCATTCCGCCGGCGACGACCATGGCGTGGTTCATCCGCGGACCGGCGCGCCTGCCCGGATCGGGGAGGGACTCGTGCCGACCCGCAGGGATGCGGACGCCGTCTCCGCGCAGCTTCTCGGAAACGGCCTCCCCAGACGAATGGGTACGTCGCCTTCGGGACGGCGGTCGCGCCATGGTCCGTGCGAGGCGTGACGCGCCGGAGACGGCGGCAGCCGCGCCAGTGTGTTCCGACGCACCCGCCGCCCTCGCCGCCGGTCCCCGAGCCCCTGCCCCCGCCGCTCGCTGGCGCATCCGTGGTCGTCTGCCCGCAACCGAGAGCGAGGCACACCAGGGCGACCGAGCAACGGCTCCCAAGCAGTACTCCTGCTCCAGCGGCACGCCTCCGTTCGGCTGGCACTCCGCTCGCCACAAACCCAGTCCAGGACCCATGCACAGCAGACGAGGTTGCACTGATCCGGCGGTCATCGTGGCCTGCCGCAGGGGCGCCCAGGCGCGAATTCCACGTCCACGGGACTCTCAAACCACGCAGCACTCGGTGCACGCCGCATCCGGCAGCGCACTTCCCGACACATCGTTGGCGCCCAGAACTTCCCACTTCGTTGTCGCAGCACGTGAGCGTGCGTGCGTGCGTGCGTGCGTGCATCATGCCAACCTGAGCGTGTACGCAAACGTACCATCTCAGATTCTGGAGTAAGATCTTGATTGTTCTCGGTCATTGTTGACGGGGTCAGTCCGTGCACGCGGGCGCGTGCGCGGGACTTCCGAGTCGTCGCAGGCGGTTGCCACGCGGCACAGGCCGACGCCAAACAACGAGAACGCTTTGGCAAGGAGCCGGGCTATTCTGTTTCCTCACCGCATGGCGCGTCCTGAGGGTTCTCGAGTACGGAGTCGGTGTCACGGCCAGCCGATAGACGCGGAACAGGCCGGCGCCACCTCACCAGCGTGAAACGGCCAGTAGAGGTGCGGTGTCGTCCGCAAATGACGTCGCGACCACGTCGATGATGTTGCTGCGGAGGACCTCGCACCGTCGTCCATCGTCGGGCAAGACATCACGTAGCCGCCGGTGCGCGCCGGGTGCCGGCGCTGCCCAACCGGTGCCGCCGTCGGTCGCAGTCGTTCCACCTCGGCAGCGTTGCCCTTCCGGCGCGCGTGGCGGAGCAGGCGCTCGCCGTGGGGGCGAGGCCGGCCGCCACCGGTGCCAGTAGATCCGTCCGCCGCGCTGGCGGAAGATCGAAGCGCCAGGGCCCGCCCACGCCAGCCTGCCTGAGTCCGGAACAGCCAGGCGAGCCCCGTCCGTTGTCGTCAGTATCGCCCTCCTGGTGCGCCCTGACTTGCGCCGGCCATGGTCAGACCGTTGCGGCTTCGCACGGCGGATCCCACCGAAAGCAACGCGGTCAAGATCTTGTGGACGTGACGAGCCTGCAGTCAGTTCGTCGCCCCACCTCGAGCACTGGCGTTCCCAGTGCCGCTCGTTTGTGCACTAGCGCTCGTCGGCCGCGAGGCGCGGAGGTATCGATCGCTACGTCATACGGACAGCGCGGGATGGTCTCCGGTCCGCGCGTGCGCTGGAGCCCCTGTCATCGCGCCTGGTTTTTTCCTGAGTCCACGCGGCCGACGCGGACGCCGAGCACGGAGAGCTTGGCGCTGCCACGCGGCCAGCCCAAGCGCAAACCGATCGTGCGAAGTTAGTGATCGCCGAGATCACCGCCGACATCACCTCGGCGGGCAAGCCGGGATCGATCCCGTCGTTGGCAAGTGACGCGGTCGGCGAGCTGTACGTCACCGACTTCGACGGCAAAGTCTGGCGTATCGACCCAGAGTGATGTCCGTCGCCACTGACAAGCTACGGGAGCTCACATCGAGCGCTCCTCCTTTGTCCTGGTGTTCACCGGCTCCAGCATCTCCCACGGGCAGCGGCATCCCGGATTTTTCGCGGTCCGACCGGGGTCTGGGCAGAAGCGCGCGCCGGTCTACTTCCAGGAGTTCATGGCGGACGAGGACGCGGGGCGCCAGTACTGGAGTACAAGCTCGAGGGCTATTTCGGCTAAAGCGACGCCTGCTGGTCCCAACGCCGCCGCGCAATCCTGCTGGTCGAGCTCGGGCTGCGCGTGAGCTTCGAGAGCCTGGTCACCCAATTTTTCGATGGCTGCACCAGGCGGCGGCAGGACGAGCTCGAAGAAGCTGAGCGAGCTTCACGGGCACGAACTCCGAGGTGGAGGGGCTGAGCGCCGGCGCTGCGAGCCCGTCGAGCGCCGTATGACCGATTTCGAGCGGACGCGTTGAGCCGCCTGCCTGCACGGCGTGGCGCCGTGGATGAAGCTGGCGGTGGTGATGTTCGGGCAAGCCTCGACATGCACGCCCTGGGCGCGATGGATGCGTGCGGCCGAGCTGGGCCGACTGGTGCTCGCGCTCGGCCCTCGCTGGTGGTCACTCGGCTGCCGACGTGCCGCTCGCGGGAGCGCGTCGGGGGAGCGCCCTGATCGTCATCGAAAGAAGCCGCGGCGAGACGGCCCACGATCGCCTGGCCACCCTGCATCGACGACGACGTCGTCAGCGTCTTGCCTGCCGCCGTGGCTGAAGAAGAGAAGATTTGCCACCACGGCGCCCACGGGGAGACGCCACGAACGCCACGAAGAAGTTCTGGGCTCAGAAAAAAATTGGAGGAACGGCCAATATCCAGAAGGTCACGATCTTCGTCAGTACCGCCCTCCCCTCTGGTCAAGGTCACCGACCTGGACCTCCGCAGGTTGGGCCGCGCGGCGCGAAAGACACCGCATGGACTCGGGGGTAACGGACACTCCAATCAAGGTGCAGGGGGGCGCCTGCCACGCGCCCAGCACCACGCCCCACCCGCTGGGATCGCCCGGAAGTGCTCGTCGAAGGTGACCACCGAGGAGCCCCTCGCGGGCCGCAACGGCAGCGATCCAGATGTCGTTCGTCGGGGAGTGGAATCCCTGCCTTGCGCAGCGCCACCACTAATCTCCGCGTAAATGCGCGAAGCCGCATCATCGACGTCGAGGACTTCCACCACCGGGTTCCGCAGGAACGCCAGCTAAGAAAACTCGCGTTCGTTCTCGGGCGACTTGCGCCCGAGTGCAAAAAGCCCGTGCGCAGCTTCACCCAGGGCGACCGCCGGGGAAGCCCACCATTCCGCCGCGTCGATGACCTCGATGGCCGTGGGCGCACCGCGCTTGAAGTGGCTGACGCGGAGGTGTCGAGGCAGATCCTCATCGCTTCCAGATCTCTCTTCGTCGACACGCTCGAACATGGGACGTGTCTCTCGGCTCGAAGCGCGCCAGGTCTTCCTTCGAGCCAGGTCCCGGCGAGGCGCTTTCCGAGCGGGTTGGACCCGGACCCGCAGTCGAGTCTTGAGCCCGAGCGCTTGCCTGAGTAGCTTGGCACCGTCTGGTTCAGCGAGGAACGCGGCTTTCTTCGCGTTCGGGGGCGCGCGCCAGCTCCCATCCACGTCGCGGACTGTCAATGCTTTCATCCAGTGCAGTCTATGACCTTCAGGAATGCTAATCTGGCGCGATCTGACCGACGCCGCGCGCGCGGTCCGCGGCTCGGGAAGGCGACACAATCTCGGACTCCTGAGCGATCTTTGCCTTCCGTTGCGAGTGGAACGCAGGACTCTGGGAAAGGGCACGCCGTGCTCGCGCTCGGGATCCGCGGTGATCATCGCCATGGGCGCGGAGTGTGGCGGCGGGGGGTGAGCGGCGTGCGGACGCGGAGACGGTCCTCGCGCCACCGGCTCATGAACGGCGGCTCCGAACCCGCGTACGACGAGCTCGTCCGTGCGCCCAGGGGCTCTCTAAAATTTCGATCGCTCGACGCGCGCCCCCAGAAGCCTGCTAGCCTGAGCCTGACCCCTGGAGCCCTCGTGTTTCGCCCGGAAAGGGGGAAACACGAGTCAGAGTCGAGAGCCGGATTCCGGCCGATGCCGTTTGATTCAGCGAGTGAAGGTCACATGGAAGGGGTGCGCGGCCGTCGTCGCAGTGATGGGGGCCGAATCGACATGCGTCGCGCGCCGACCAAACGCGCGGAAAACCGAGGGCGCAGGCGCGTGCGGAGGAGGCGCCAAAACCGTGACCGGGATCGGACAGCACGGTCACCGCCAAGCGCATCGACGTCGTGCTGACGGTCACCGCCACCAGGACGCGCGCGAAGTGGATCTGTGTCGACGTCGGCTTGCGGGGAAACGCGCAACTCCAGGCTGTGACGACCGGTCGTGCGGAGCTGACCTGGCTCGGCGGGGGCCTGGTCTGCGCTGCGCGCCGCTGCCCAGGTTTTTTGCAGGTGGTTTACTGGCCCGCGGTCGCATTGCGCGGAGTCATCCCGGCGCCGGTCGCGCGTGGGTCCGTGACCTTGGTCTCGCTCTGGTGCCGCTCGAAGCGGTAGGGGGCCACCCTCGCAGCGACCCGCCGAGCCTTGCACCATCGTGAAGTCCACGACGCGTCGCCCCTCTCCCTCGACGCGGCGAGGACTCTGCCCGCCTCGCAGCAGGTGGCACGGCCGCGTTGCCGATGGGCGTGTTCGGTCCGATCTAGGAAGTTGACTCGCGGGGTCCCGCCGGATGCCCCGTTCGTTCACGGCTCCGGGGAGGCGGAGCCGGCCGCCGGCTCCAGGCCCTGGCGAGACTCGTCGCGGGCCTCGGACGGCGGCAGGCGCCCCGGCGCGGCAGCAACCGCGGCGCGGGGCAGGCTCCGGCTCGATCTCGATCTCGTAGAGCTCAGGTCACGCGCGGTCACAGATCCGCCGGTCGCCAACACATGAACAGCGATGTGAATGACGCCACTGAGCAGGAGGCTGCCCGCGGAAGCGCCGGGAGACGCGGATGCGGAGCGGGCCATGTTGCCGTTCGGAGATGGCTACAAGCTTCCCGCCACGGAATGCGGCTTCCACTGAGACTTACCGCAATGCGCGCGACAAGCTCTGCGCTCGGCGGCGCTATTTCTCGGCAATCAGTGCGCAGTTGGCTTACGATTCATCGACGCGGGCAATGACCCTCGCGACCGCGCACGAGCTGCAACCGTTCGTTGGCCTCGCGCCGGACTGGGACGACGTGAGACTCAGCGCGCCAGCAGTCGCTGCCACTCCATGCGCCACCCAACCGTGCCCATGGCAACGGAATCGTAGCCCGGTTGGCCCTGAGCCATGACCACAGGTTGCCGCCGTGAACAGGGCCGGAAGGTGCCCTTGCATGCCTTCGTTTGCTCAAACCACCTGACCGCGAACGCCTGTAGTCGCGCACCCAAGGCGTTGAACCGCGGCTCGCCGTTTCGGTCGAACAAATGAGCGACCGTGCCTTCTTGCGATCCGCTGTTTGCCGCGCCACCACGAGCGCTTGTCGTCGCCGTACGCCAAGCTCGGTAGTGAGCGCCCCGTCCCAGCGTCCACGCGATATGGCGCCGACGGTCTTGCCGTCGTCGTCTGCGGGAGACTTTGGCTGGGGCGGGGCTAGCTTCGCCGCGCGGCCGACGATCAAACCTCGGCGCTTCAGCAGCCGGTACGTGGTGACGGTGTTCACGCCGGCCTGCTCTGCCCCGCCTGCGCACGTTGCCGCCGCACTGGGTTCAATAGCTCCAAAAAGTAACGTCGTTCGAGCGGGGCCGGCCACTCCTCCCTCAGCTGAGCAGGCCCTTTCAGCGGAGGGTCGGGCTCCGCCTGCGGTCCCACGCGTTGCGACGCAGTGTTGGGCGGCGGTCTTCAGGCGATCCGCCGTCGCAAACTCATGGCTGCGGCGTACTCCATGCAGTTCGCGCAGCTCCCGCAAGGGGCCACTTGCTGGAAAATCTGCCAGCGGGCTTCGCGCCGCCACGGCGTCAGCGCTGAGGAGCGCAGATCGCCGCGCCCGAGATCTTGTGCGGCGCGCCGGAGAAAGGTCCCAGCGATCACCTCGAGGTTGTTCTTGTACGAACGAAGCGCCGGCAACTCGAGCGTGAGGACGCCAACGCGGTAGTAAGGAGGATCCTGCGGAAGGTGCCGGCCCGAACCTTCATGGTGTCCGGAAGAGATCGCGGTAAGGGTAGCGCAGATCAGGCGCACGTCGATGGCTTTGGCGCCCCCTTGTTGCTGCCGACGGGGGCAGGATCTCCCGGCTTCGAGCACCCGCAGCAACTTCGCTTGCAGCGACGGCGCGCGAGGCCGACCTCTCGTCCAGAAACAGCCTTCCGCGCCGTTGGCCTTCTCCAGCTCCCGAGCTTGGTGAAGGTCGCACCGGTGAATGCGCACTTCACGTGCCCGAACAACATGCTCCTCCAGCAGTTGCCGGGGATTGCCGCCCAGTTGATTGGAGACGAAGGGGCCTCGCGACGCTTTGCTATTGAAGTGGATGGAGTGAGCGACCAGCCCTTGCCGGGTGCCACTCGCCCCTGGATCAACACCGGGATGTCCGTCTCGGCGACCTGTTTGATCTGGGTTCGAGCCAGGAGCCACTCGGGCGGGAGCGCCGGAGGCAGGAAAGGACGTCGTTTGGCGCCTGCGCCGGCCCGGTATGTGGAGCGCGCCGCAGAAACGTCCTGCTGCGCTTCGCGCCACCTCGCCCAGACTTCTCTCGAGGTATCTGCGGCGAAGGCGCTCGGTTCAGCGCTCGACACGCTGAGTACTCCGGAAGTCGGACGGCGCTGATACGATGGAACCTCGCGACGATCGAGCGAACGTCGATCAAATACTTCCGCGTAGTGGGGGATCGCGAGGGGTGTCGTCGGAGCGGTAGGGTTGGTTGTTCCGGAACACCCAGGGGGTGCGATGCCGTCCGACGCCGTCGGTCCCGGGGCGCAGCAAGAGCCCCGGCACGGTCATCACGACTCAGTGGAGCCGACGCGGAAGTCGAGCCGCAGAGCCTTCTCCGGTCTCGTCCCCAGACGAACAAGGCACCGGAAGCGCAGCGCAACCGGTGCGCTCCATCCCCGCCCGAGCACCACGCGCTCGATCCGCTCTCCGCGGCGGCGTGGAAGCGCAGCCTTCGAGTAAGTTGCTCAGCCGACATATCTACTAGCAACGCATGCACTAATAAGCTTTAGCGCAACTCCATCACCGCAGATCCACGCGACTTATTGCGACTTCCCTGGAGCCAGGCCGCTGGCATGGCCCCGTGCTGTTGGGCCGCTGGCTCGATGGGGAGACACCCCCATGGTGCGCAGCCACCCCTCAGACCTGATCTCTCCTGCCCTTTGCGCTGACTCTGTTGGCATAAACCGCCGGAGACTCGATCACCCCCCAGACGGAGTCGGTGGGGACCGAGACGGAGGCCCTGGACCGGCGCGGCCCTCGGCTGGTGAACGAGTGCGCCACCGGGACCCTCCGGCTACATCGAGCTTTACCACAACCCCCACCGCGGCGACGATCGACACCGCAATCAAATCCGAGCTGCTGGTTCGTGGACGACGTCGAAGGTGGCGGCGCCCCCTGCCGTCACCGACAGCAATGCTGAACCACGCCGCGACCTCCAGCACGTGTGCCGCCGCCGGGCGAGCGGCGACCTGCGGACCTCGTGGGTCCCGGCGAGCTCGTGGGTCCCGTACTCGTACGTGAACGCGAAAACCGCCGATGAGTGCCGGCTCATCAGCTCGCCACTCGGCGGGGGTCTGCTCTGACGAGCTACCTGGACGCCACGGTCGGTGGGCCCACTGCTTCGAGCGCGTCCGGCAGTGTTTCGGTCGTCAAGGGACGCGGGCCGGGCAGTCCGTGGCGATCGGGTGCACTAGGGCACATCGAACAGTCCGACGCGCGGTTGGAGCCGAATGTGACGATGCTGATGCCTGCACGGCGGGCGAGAGGCGTGGTCGTCGACCTGCGTCTGCGCTGCCGGCGCGGCGATTCTCCCGCGTCGATGCTAACCCCGCACTGCTGACGCTTGCGACGTACTGGCCGGCCGTACTCACAGAACGTCACGGACGGGCCCTCTGCGGCACTGGAGATGAGCTTGCTCCGGCGGGACGTGCGGTCGATGCCGCCACCAGCCGGGGACGCTCAGATCGTCCAGCAGGGGCAGCCGATGTTGATCCTGCTGCGAGGCACCGTCGTCACGGAGGCGGGCTTTCGCCGGCGGCTGATCGACGGCGAGACCATCACCTGCGTCGCTGAGAGCCGCGGAGCGCGGTTCAACAGATGAGCCCCGGCCCGAGTATCGGGCCACGAACGGCACTATCCTGCCGGGCCCCATCGATACGCGTCAACTACATCTTTGTTCGACATCTTCGACGAATTGGACGGTCGCCGAACAAGGTCTACGTCAATCACAACCAGTGGCCGGGCGACGCCCGCTACGGGCGATGGTCGACGCCAAACAATACCGGAATGGCGAGTACAGCTCGCCGGTCAGCATCGGCGCGAGCTGAACGAGTACGTGGGAGCCTGGCGGGCCTGATTGCCGTCATGATACGGTATCGTGCTTTGGCGCGGGCGTAGACCCCCGCCAACAGCCCGCTAAGGCTTCCGCTCGCGCGCACCATCGACCAGATCTCGAACGACCTGCCAGGGGACAAGGTGCAAGCAGCAAATGTTGTTCCCAACACCACGAGCGCAAAGTGTGTGCAGCAACCTCGCGACCGGCAAGACGGGACTGTACCCGGTCCACCTCGGCGAGGGCGTGGATGCCATTGCCGCTCAACGAGTTTGACAAACTCTGGACGGTGCCGACGGTCGACGGCCGTCTGCACGCCCTGCAGACTCTCCAACGTGTACGAACATCTTCGGCGACGCTGAGTTCACGACCTGGCTGAGCGCGGTGGCTGGCCTGGTCTGGTCACCGCGCTCCAACGTGTTCCTCTACGGCTCCGGTGTGGACTACACCAAGATTACCAATATTCCGCTTCGCCCTCTCCAAGGGGCTCAACGTGAGCCTGGCACCCGATTGGTCCATCGGTGGTAGCCAGAACCTGCCTGATGAGCGCTTCGCCAGTCAGGTCGACGACGGCGCTTTGGGGCCAACATCCTCACCCCCAAACAGCTGTTCGAGATGGTAACGGTCAACCCCGGCAAAGGCCCTCGGTCTCAGCAACGTGGTCTGGTCCATTGCGGTGGGCAAAGGCAGACTTGTTCGTGGATCGGCGGTGATGCCCCCCCCCTACGACGCCTTGCTCGCGACGGAGCCCAAGAACGTCCGTGGTCCTTGGTCGGCGGTCGCATCGCCTCTACGGCGATGGAGCACCGCCGCAGTAGCCCCGGCGGGACCCGCCCGCGAGGCGCCGCTGATGCGTGGTCGATAAGTTCGTGTGCGTCGCCGAGAATGGCGGCACGGCCAGCAACAAGCCCGGCCAGACATACGCCGACATCGTCAACGTGATCTCCGGCGAGCTTCAGTCGTGCGATGACCAGAACCTGACGCAGTGGGATCTCTCGCCCATCGCTCCGCTAGTGAAGTGCCCGTCGGGCTCGTGAGCAGGAGCCGCCCAGGTTCTATCAACTTGAAACGTGGTGCGCAGTCGTCCTACTTAGCCGCCATGAGTGAGGGGGAGACAAAGCCCGAGGCGGCAAGCGACGGGGAAGACGAAGCGGTCAAGGCAGCGACGGCGGCTGAAGCGGAAGCGTCGGACCGTCCGAGCATCGTCGAAGAGGTGGAGCCGGAGATCGTGTCGCCGGAGGCCCCGCACAAAGCACGGACGCATCATCCGCCGCCTCCACCGCGCCTGCGGGCGTCGGAGCGCCGCCCTCGAGGTGAGCGGCGAGCCCGATGGCGCGGGACCTCATGACGCGGCAGCTCTTCACCATCGGCCCGGAAGACAGCCTCGAATCCCTCGAGGAGCACATGGCCACGCTCCACTTCCGTCACCTGCCGGTCGTCGACGACGACACAAGGCGGTCGGCCCTATCACCCATGCCGATCTGTTGCATGCCTCGTCCAGCTACCTCACGAACCTGGCCAAAGAGGTCGACGAGATCGTCCTGCTTGCCCGCCAAACGCATCATGCGACAAGACTTCGCGTCCGGTGCGCCCGGACCGACGACTGGTGGAGGTTGCGGCGGTGATGGAAAGCGCGGGCCGTGTGCGTGCTCGTCACCGAGGAAGGTGGCAAGCTCGTTGGGATCATCACCAGGGCGACTTGTTCGGCTCGCGCACCATCTGCTGCAGCAAAAGCAAATCGGCGGCAGCAAATAACGAGTCATCGAGCGTCGAGCGTTTGCCGCTCGTGACAATCGCCTCAGTCCGTCGACGCACCTGAACGTCGCGATGACGCCCGCGACGCTCCGCGTGGGCATGTCGTAAGTCCACGTGGCTGATCTTCCCCGAGCTCGTCAGCAGCTTCGAGACCATCGAGTGCCCCGGCGGGTTTATGTTCGCGGAGGTGCTGTTTTGATGGACCTGGTGCGAGACCCAGCCGCTTTCTTGGGTGATCATCATGTTCGTACCGTCGCTGCGCATCGTGAGGACGCCGACAGCCAGCCTGTTCGCTTGCGTCGTGGCGAGATCTGTCGTGGCGGTTGTCGTGGTCGCGGGTTGGTTCCTCCGACCAGACTGAGACCCCACGCATCGAGGCTCGGGGCGCCTTCAATCCGGCGACCTCCGATGGCACCCCAGGCGATACCTTTGCACCTGCGGCGGCCCTTGGGTCGACGCTGATGATGAACGAGCCCGCGGCCGCGATGTTCTGTGCGATGAAGATGTATGAGTGAGCCTTCTGGTGGCTCGACGCCAGCGGTTCGCCCTGCACGACGCGCGTGTAGGTATTCCCTGATTGTCGGCGACACTGCCGTTCGAGAGGACACAGTCGCCGGCTACGCCCGCATCACCGTCGTAGCCGTACTCACTGATGCAGGTGATGCCGACGATGATCGCGTTGCCCGGCTGGGGTGTGGCGGACGTGAGCTTCGAGACGGCCTCGGGCGACGTGCTGAGTTTGACAGCCGACGCTTGCACCACGGCGACGGTTGCGGCCCTGCGTCGACGCTGGAGTCCGTGCTCGCGTCGCCCGGAGCGCCGCCAACGCCGGAGACTCCACCGGATGGCGCGCCTCCCATGCTACCCCGAGCCTGCGCCGCCGGCGAGCCCACCACTCCCACCGGAGGCGCCCTGACGTGCCTCCGGTTGCGGCACCCCGCGCTGAGCTGCCTCCCGTCGCCGCCCCGCCAGCGCCACCGGAGCCCTTACTCCCGAACTCCGAGCCGCCGCATGCGACCAGCAGAAGACCGACACCCCATCCCAGCAGGCCCCGCGCTCGCATCTGGGTACTCTGACACAGCTCTCCACGAGGGCGAACAGCGCCTGTTCCCGCCGGCGCCGACCTACCCTGTGGTGGGTTCGAGTCAGGGTCCGCGCATCAGTCAGCCAGGCGCCAGCGCAGGACTGCAATTTGACACGCTCTTCTGATGATGAATGGCGTAAGGTCAGCCGACCTGGCGCGTTTTTCGAGGATGAATCGCGTGGTCCTCCGGGGACTGATGGCCGCCGCGACAATGGTCGCCGGCTGCGGCGCGGCGTCGCAGCCCGCACCGACCGAGCCCGCTCGCAGCGCGCCGCCGCCCGTGACTAGCGCAACCGAGCCTCCTTGAGCTCGTCGAACTCCCAACCGAACCGCTCGGCCCGGCTCTGAGCCCGCCGACTGACGCACCCCAAACAGAAAAGAGGCTGTTCGATCTGGAGCGGCGGGCCGCTCGGCGACGCCCCACCACCCAAGGGATACGATCCGAATCTTGCGGGCCCCGCCGCACACTGCGTGCAACGCGCAAGCCGGCTATTCTTGCTCCGGCACCCGTCAGCCCAAGCAGGAGGGAGCGCGACGGTACAGCAGGCTCGTCCAGTAGCTCTAGTGCCGCGGGGCGCCCCGGAGTGGTGCATCCCCGACCACCGCAACACTCTCCACTCGGTGGAAAGCTCCGCGTAGAGTTGTTTCATCTCCTCGAGTTTCTTTGGCTCGGACTGCGATAGCGCTCGCGTTCAGCGAAGTCGAGGCCAACGTTGAACAGCTCGAACCGCCGGTCGTCACCGAAGGCGATCGGCTTGTGGTCCCCTCGATGATCGCCCTGCGCCGGTCGCTCCGATTGAGCGGGGTAAATCGACGACACAGGTCTCGGTCGCGCCTCGGCGCCGAATACCTCCGGCACCAAGCTCTGGCCTTGGTACTCGTCGCCCACGGGCAAACCGAGCAAGTCCGCCATCGTGGGCGCAAGGTCGATGGCGCCGCGCGGTTTCGATTCGCCGCGGAGGGGCGCCCGGCACGTAGATGAAGAGCGGGACTCGCACCAAGCTCTCCCACAGCTCGAAGGAATGGCGATAGTGCCCGCGCTCGCCGAACCCTCACCGTGATCGGCGGTGATCATGATGGCGAGGTGCTCACCCCACGGTTGACGAAGGGCCCAGTCCATCAAGTCACCGACCCAACGGTCGGTGAAGTGAACTCGTTGTCATAGAGGTCCCGGCGCTTGTCACCGTAGTCAGGGTCCTCCGGGTGTTTCACATACGTGAAGTGCGGATCGACGAAGTGAACGTAGGCAAAAAGCGCTTTGACTGTGGAGCTCCCACGTTCGCCGGGTCCGACAACAAATTCTTCGCCAGCGCGTTCAAGCGGTCGCTGTTGACGTCGGTTACACCCCGCGGTCTCGAGCGCCGTGCCATCGAGTAACCGGTAGTCGTCCCAGCCCTGATTCAGTCCGTACTTGGGCAAGAAGTAGCCGTGCGCATGGCCGGCCAGCGTGCGGATCCCGTGCGTCTGGGCGCGCTCGAGAGAAAAACGTTGTCGTCGAACCACTTGGTGAAGAACCAGCCGTCACGTTTCATCTGGCTCCCGGGTACTTGCCGTAACGTGGGAGCTACGCCTGGGCGGTGTAGCTCGAGATCGAATAACTGCGCGGATAAAGCGTCGAGCGCTCGCCGAACTTCGAGAGCCACGGCGCGATCGCCCGGGGATATCCGGCCCAGGGCATGTCGGCTCTCAGGCTGTCGATCATCAGCAAAGAGGACGCTGTAGGGCCGTTCGCCGACGGCTCGACCGGGGCCAGATGGGCACTCACCTTCGGCGCGGTGAGATCCGGGGCCGACGGGCCCGCTGCGCTCGGCGCCTTCGCGCCGCGCCCGGTCGGCACGCTCGAGTGGCCGCAGTGCACAACGGCAGCGATGGCGAACGTGGCGGCAACCCACGACCCACGACCGCGTCGAGCTCCGCGACGGTCCGGCGGAACCGAAGACATGACCCAATCGATGTACGTGGCGCGGGGACTGGCCAAATCCGCTCGCCTCGCGCGGCGACTGGGTCCGGGCCGCCATCCGTTCGACGGCTCCAACACGCGGTTGCGTCAACCGGGCCCTGAACGTGCTCGAGATCGATCGCGCGCAAGGCGGTGTGGCCGGCGTCCACGTTGCCTCGAGCCCGACGCGAATCGTTCCCGCTCTCGGTCCGTGGTAAGCTCGAAGCGAAAAGGAGGAGCCGTGTCGCAGCCCGTCCCGTTTCGGTGTTGATGCTCGCATTCCTGGTCGTCCCGGCTCGTGGCTTTGCAGCAGTGAAGACGGAGGCGGTGGCGGCACCGGTGCGAACACGGGCACCGGCGGCACGGCTCGAGGAGCGACGGGCGGTGGGGAACGGCTCAGGGAGCAACGGGGGGCACCGGCGCACAGGCTGGGCAGGGCGGAAGCGCGACCGGAGGTGCAGGCGGCGCAGTGGGAGCTGGCGAGCCGGCGAGTCTCGCGGGCATCACCCAGCTGCACAACGAAGCGCGCGCAAAAGAAGGCGTGCCGCCGCTGACGTGGGATCCGGCGCTGGCGGCCATTGCACAGGGCTGGGCCGACGGCTGCGTGGACAACGAAGCGCCCATCGGCCTCATCGATCACAATGCTGGGCGCAGCGACAACTACCCCGGGTACGTTGGCGAGAATATCTACGGAGCGAGCGGGACCGGCACGCCCCAGGCCGCGGTGTCGTTGTGGATGGCGGAAGAGGCCGACTACGACTACGCCAGCGGCAAGTGCGCTGCCGGAAAGGCCTGCGGGCACTACACCCAGGTGATGTGGTAGCAACGACCAAGCTCGGCTGCGGCATCAACAAGTGCGCGGGACTCAAGTTCAGTGACGTGATCGTCTGCGACTACGCCCCGGGCGGCAATTCCGGCGGCAAGCCGTTCTGAGCTCGCATCAGCCCGCCGACTTTGCGCTCAGGCTGATGCGTTTGCGCTCCAGATCGACGCTCAGCACCCCGGACGCGGAGCAGATCACCCACAGCGACGACCTCGTTCCGGGTCCGTCACGAAGCGGTCGGCCAGGGCGGAGATGTGCACCAGACCGTCTGGTGCACACCGATGTCCACGAACGCGCCGAAGGCAGTCACGTTCGTCACGCCCCTCCGAGCACCATGCCCGCGCTGACGTCCTCGATGCTGCGCACGTCATCCGGAAGCTCGGCGCCTCGAACTCGGCTCGCGGGTCACGACCCGGCCGCTTCAGCTCGGCAACGATGTGATCGAGGGTAGTCGCCCACGTCTGCCGGTAGGTATTTGCTCCGCTCCAGCCGCTTCGAGCAGCCGAGGCTCCCGAAGCAGGTCCCGGAGGCCGACGCGCCGAGATCGCGCGCCATGCTCTCGACCAGTCGGTAGCGTTCCGGATGAACACCGCTCGCGTCGAGGGGGTGCTCGGCTCCGTGAACCCGCAAGAAACCGGCCGCTTGTTCGAAGGTGCGCGCCCCCAGCCCATGGACCTGGGTCAGCTGCTGCCGGGACACGAACCGGCCGTGGGCCTTCGGTATTCCGCGATTGCGCTGCGCGAGCTTCTCACCGATCCCCGACACTCGACCGAGCAGCGAGGGGCTCGCAGTGTTCAGCTCGACGCCAACACGATTCACGCAGCTCTCGACCACCTCATCGAGTTTCGCTTCGAGCAAGGTTTCACTCACGTCGTGCTGATACTGGCCAACTCCGACGCTCTTGGGATCGACCTTCACCAGCTCGGACAGCGGATCCTGCAGCCGGCGGCCGATGCTGACTGCCCCCGCACCGTGACGTCGTGACGGGCAGCTCTTGGCGAGCCACATCGCTCGCTGAGTACACACTGGCGCCGGCCTCATTGACCGAAACGCAGAGCACATCGGCGTTGCCTCTGCGTTTCAGGAGCTGGCGGACGAAGCTCTCGGTCTCGCGCCCATGCGTGCCGTTGCCTACCGCCACGGCCGCAATGGGATGGCGGTCGAGCAGACCGGAGAGGGTTTGTTCGGCGGCTCGCTCGGCGTTTTGGCCCTGGACCAGGTTGATGACGCTGTGCTCGACCAACGTTCCAGTCGCGTCGAGCACGACGCACTTGCAGCCCGTGCGTTGCCCGGGATCGATCCCCAGCACCCAGCGCCCGCCGAAGGGTGCTGCCAGGAGCAGTTGCTCCAGGTTCTGGCGAACACCTTCACCGCGTCGCGTCCGCAACGTCCAGCAACTCCGCGCACGGCAGAACGCGCGGCAGGAACGAGCAACCGCGAGTGCCTCGTCGACCGCACGAGCAAGCAGCTTTCCCACGCATCACCGGCTCGGAGTCCGACCAACCGCTCGAGCTCCCGGGTGACACGAGCGTCGTCCAATTCGAAGCTCGGCCTGAGCACGCCCTCGTTCTCACCGCGGCAAATCGCCAGATAGCGGTGCGGCGCGAGCTTCGCGACGGGCTCGGCGAAACTCGCGTAGTTGTCGAACTTCGTGGTCTGCGTCCGAAACTTCGTCGCCTTTTCACGCGCACGGTGCCGCGTCGCAGCTCCTCGGCGACCCGACGGCGCGCGGCGGGGTCTTCGGAGATGCGCTCGGCCAGATGTCGACCGCGCCGTCGAGGGCCGCCTCAGCCGAGCCGATCTCGGGATGTGCGCGACGAACCTGCGCGCCGCTGCCTCGGGACTCTCGCTGGCGTCGTGCTTCCAGATCAGGTCGGCCAGCGGCTCGAGCCCGAGCTCCTTGGCGATCTGGCCGCGCGTGCGGCGTTTGCTCCGGAAGGGCGCGTACAGGTGCTCGAGTTCGGCCTTCGTCTCACACAGCGTGATCGCCCGTTCGAGCTCCGGAGTGAGCTTGCCTTGTGCGCGGATCGCCTCGAGCGCCACCCCTGCGCGCATCCCGAGCTCCGACAGGTATTTCGCCCGTTCGGCGATCGCGCGCAGCTGGACCTCATCGAGCCCACCCGTGGCCTCCTTGCGATACCGCGCGACGAACGGCACGGTAGCCCCGCCATCGAACAGGGCGAGCGCCGCTGTCGCCCCTCGCGGCGGAACGCGGAGCTCGCGTGCGATCCGCTCGATGAGTGCTGCGTCACGCATCTGCCCCACCGAGAGCGATGACCTGCGTCAGTTGCGGTAGCCTGGACTGCCCACGTTCGTCGTGTCGATCGGTGTGCAGGTCTTGCCGCCGCACTCGGCGCTGGAGCAACAGAACTTGGCGCACCCGGGCCTCCGGTGCAGCGGTAGGTGGCGACGCAATACGGTCCGGCACCGTTGTCGCACGTCTGACCCGCCTGGGCCGTGTTGGGTGCGGGAAGCACTTCGTGCTGGCGACCGCGCCGCTGTAGGCGATGTCGCAGGCCTCGCCGGCCACGGTGCAGCCCGAGTTGGTGAGCGGGTTACACAGCAAGGTTACGCCGCCCATCACGCAGCCGGGGGGCAGCGCAACACCACCGCCGCTGCCGCCGCTGCCGCCGGTGGCGCCCGTACCGCCAGTCGCGCCCGTACCGCCGGTCGCGCCCGTACCGCCGGTCGCGCCCGTACCACCGGTCGCGCCCGTACCACCGGTCGCGCCCGTGCCACCGCTGCCGCCCGTCGGGGCAGTGCCGCCCGTCGCGCCGACGCCACCGGTTGCACCGAAGCCGCCGCTCGCGCCGACGCCCCCGGTCGCGCCCGTCGCGCCAAACCCGCCGCCACCACTGAGACCGCCCGTTGCGCCGACACCGCCCGTTGCGCCGAACCCACCGCTTGCGCCGAACCCACCGCTGGCGCCGACGCCGCCGCCAGCGCCGCCGCCGCCCGTACCGACCGACTGGCAAACACCGCTGAGGTCGCGGGTGTAACCCGACGGGCAAGTGCCACCATCGGCGCAGCTGTACCCCACCACCACCCCGCTACTGGAGCAACCCGGCGGAACCAGAAGAGCAGCGGCAAACAGCAAGATGGCAGGGGTCGCGGCGAGCTTCGTGCGTGTCATGAGGTCTCCAAGTGCCGGGGTATGTTCCACATCGAGAGGCCTGAGTCCAGGAGACGCTGCTGGCTCGAGCGCCCCGCGCACCACTCGAGATGGGACCACGCAGAAATCGCCGTCGCACGCGGCGCGCTCCGTGGTTCCGCGCGGTCCCCATCGCGTCCGGCCAAGCAGAGGAGTAGGTTCTTGGGGCCCAAAACGGGCCCCGGCGAGCGCGGTCGTGACCACTTCAGTCGACGCATTCATGGAACGAGTCCAGGCCAAGAACCCGGGCGAGACCGAATTTCTCCAGGCTGTCCGCGAGGTGGTGGAGTCGGTCATGCCGGTGATCGAGCGCAACCCAGCCTACAGGACGCCAAGATCCTGGAGCGAGCCACCGAGCCCGAACGCGTGATCATGTTCCGTGTGCCTTGGGTCGACGATCAAGGTCAGGTGCAGGTCAATCGCGGCTTTCGCATCGAAATGAACAGCGCGCTCGGACCGTACAAGGGCGGGCTGCGCTTTCACCCGCAGGTGCGCCTGGGCGTGCTGAAGTTCCTGGCCTTCGAGCAGGTGTTCAAGAACAGCCTCACCACGCTGCAGATGGGCGGCGGCAAAGGCGGCAGCGACTTCGATCCCAAAGGCAAGAGCGACATGGAGGTCATGCGCTTCTGCCAGGCCTTCATGAGCGAATTGTTCCGCCACATCGGGCCCAACACGGACGTTCCCGCCGGCGACGTGGGCGTCGGGGCGCGAGAGATCGGCTACCTGTTCGGGCAGTACAAAAAACTCCGCAACGAGTTCACCGGGGTGCTCACCGGCAAGGGCATCAACTGGGGCGGCTCACTGATCCGACCGGAGGCGACCGGCTACGGTGCCACCTACTTCGCTCAAGAGATGCTCGCCACGCGCGGGCGCTCCTTCGAAGGCGCGACCGTCACCGTGTCGGGAAGCGGCAACGTCGCGCAATACGCGGTGGAGAAGGTCAACGAGCTCGGGGGCAAGGTGGTCTCACTCTCGGATTCCGCTGGAACCATCTTCGATCCCGACGGCATCGGGCCGGACAAACTGGCGTGGGTGATGAACCTGAAGAACATCCGCCGCGGGCGCATCGCCGAGTACGTGGCGCAGTATCCCGGCGCAAGCTATCGCGAAGGCCAGCGCCCCTGGGGCATTCCATGTGAGATCGCGCTGCCCTGCGCCATCGAGAACGAGCTCGATGGCAACGACGCACAAACCTTGGTCAAGAACGGCTGCATCTGTGTGTCGGAGGGTGCCAACATGCCCACGACACCGGAAGGGGTCAGCGTCTTCCGCGAAGCGCACCTCCTGTACGGTCCGGGCAAGGCAGCCAACGCCGGCGGCGTGGCCACGTCGGGTCTCGAGATGGCGCAGAACGCCGCTCACCTCAGCTGGACCCGGGAAGAGGTCGACAACCGCCTTCACATCATCATGCGCTCGATCCACACCGAGTGCGTGAAGTACGGCAAGCAGGGCGAGTTCATCGACTACGTCGCGGGCGCCAACATCGCCGGCTTCGTCAAGGTCGCCGACTCGATGCTCGATCAAGGCATCGTCTAGGGATGCCAGGCAAGCCGTCCCGGCCGGCCCTCCCGCGCATCCGCTCGCATTGGCGTGAACAGTTCCACGCGCTGATGCCAAACCGAGTGCGGGAGGTCCTGCTGGTCTCCTCGGCTTGGACGCATTCCTGCTCGAGGAGGACGGGCCGCTCACCCACCGGATCTTTGCCAGCTACTCCGAGCTGGAGCTGTCCTGGGCACCGCGGATCACCCACGCCAAATCGGCGGAGGCCGCGCTGGCCCTGCTCACGCGCCGGCCCTTCCAGCTGGTGCTGATCGCCAGCTCGCTGCCCGGCACCGACGTTGCCGATCTGGGCCGGCAGATCCGCAGCTTGCACGGGGCTCTGCCGCTGGTGCTCCTGGTGTTCGACGAGGCGCAGCTCGGCTCCCTCCCGCCGGCGGAAGAGGGGTATTTCGATCAGGTCCTGCTCTGGAGCGGCGACGCGGGCATCATGCTCGCCGTCGTCAAATGGCCAACGTCGATCACGACGTCGATGCGGCCGACATTCAGGTCATCATCGTCGAAGACAGTGTCCGGGCGTTCTCCGGTTTCCTGACGCTCCTGTATCCGGAGCTCATGCGGCAGTCGCGCTCGCTGGTCGCGGAGGGTGTCAACGAGTTTCATCGGGCGCTCCGCATCCACGCCCGGCCGAAGATCCTCCTGGCGCGCACGTTCGAAGATGCCAGACGCTTGCTGGAGCGCTGGGCCAGCAACGTGATGGGGATCATCAGCGACGTCTCGTTCCCCCGAGGCGGCCAGCTCGAGCCCCGCGCGGGGTTTCAGCTGCTCGAGTTGGTCCGACAGCGCGAGGACCCGCCGCCCATGCTGCTCCACTCCTCCGACGCCTCCTTGCCGCGGCGGCGCGGGAGGCGGACGTGCGATTTGCAGACAAGAACGCCCCCTGACGCCATGCAGGTCGTGCGTCGGTTCCTGGAAGAACACATCGGTTTCGGCGAGTTCATCTTTCGCCTGCCCGACGGCACCCAGGTCGCCACCGCCCGCAGTGTGCTCGAGCTCGCTGAAGCCCTGGAGCACGTGCCACTCGAATCCATTCTGCACCACGCCAAGCGCCACGATTTTTCGCGCTGGCTCAAGGCGCGCTCGATGTTCCAGATCGCGCGTTACACGCGCGGCATCACCCTGGCCGACTTCAACAAACCGAGCGCGTGCGGACCTACTTGCAGGAGGTCCTGCGCCAGGCCTCGGATCACGATCAGGCCGGCGTTGTGACCGACCTGGCGACGGGCACCCGCTCACCCAGCAACCGCTTCATGCGCATTGGCACTGGGTCCATCGGTGGCAAGGCACGCAGCATCGGCTCGTGAGCGGACTCTTGGTGCAGGAAGGCCTGATCCAGCGCTTCCCGGAGCCGAGATCCGCATTCCCAAGACGGTCGCCATCAGCGTCGGGGAGTTCGATCGCTTCATTCGACAGATCGACGTCAAGCTCCTCGGCCGGCGTGATGACCCCGGAGATCCGCCGCGTGATCATGCAGGCGCGCCTGTCGGAGAGTTTCTTGGCCGAGCTGCACGAGGCGTACTGGGCACTGGAAGGCCCGCTCGCGGTGCGCTCCTCCAGTCTGCGCGAGGACGCCCGCTTCCAACCTTTCGCCGGCGTGTACGCCACCTACATGTTGCCCAACAACCACCCCGATCCCGAGGTGCGCTTCAAGGAGCTCCAGCGCGCGATCAAGGCGGTCTACGCCTCGATGTTCGCGCGGGACGCCCGCACCTATTCGGCAGCTCACCCCCACAGCGCCGAGGATGAAAAGATGGGCGTGCTGGTGCAGCAGATCATCGGACAAAAGCATGGGGAGCGTTTCTACCCGCCCATCTCCGGCGTTGCGCAGTCGTACAACTATTACCCCATCGGGCCGCAACGAGCCGACCAAGGTCTGGCGGTGATCGCTCTGGGTCTCGGCCAGATGGTCGTGGCGCAGGGCTCGGGCGTCCGCTTCAGCCCGGCCCACCCGGGCGTCCTGCCCCAGTTCGGGCGTCCGGCGCAGGTGCTCGAGGCACACAACGCCAGTTCTACGCGCTGGACCTGAGCTCGCCGCTGATCGACTTTGCGGCCGACCCGCACGGGCTCTTGCGCTTGTACGACCTGGATGTGGCCGAGGGCGACGGAACGCTGGCGCTCGCCGGCAGCGTCTACTCGGTCGACGACGACGCCATCCGGGAGAACCTGGCGCTGCCGGGCCCGCGCGCCGTCACCTTTGCCAACGTGTTGCGCTGGAAGGCCATCCCGCTGGCGGAGGCCATCACCGGCGCTCCTGGCCGTGGTCGGCAAAGCCATGAATTCGGAGGTGGAGCTCGAGTTCGCCGTGGACATGGGGGACTACGGTCGCTCTCCGGGCCCGGCCAGCGCAGCAAGGTGCCGAGGCTGTACGTGCTGCAGGCGCGGCCCATGGCGAGCCAAGATCCCGCTCCCGTGCATGTCGCCTTCGACGCCTTCGACGCCGACGAAACCCCTGATCCGGACGGAGCGCTCACTCGGCAACGGCATCATCGAAGACGTGCGCGACGTCGTCTACGTCAAGAGCGGGTACCTCTCGGCGCAGGAGACGCGCGCCGCTGCCATCGAGCTTCGGGAAATTGACGCCAACCTGCGGGCACACGGCCGGAAGTATCTGCTGGTCGGGCCTGGTCGCTGGGGCTCGTCGGATCCACACCTCGGGATCCCGGTGGACTGGACTCACATCGCCAATTCCCGCGTGATCGTCGAGACTCCTCTCCGAGGCGAGCTGCTCGAGTCGTCACAAGGCACTCACTTCTTCCACAACCTGACGGCGGCGCATGTCGGCTATCTGACCGCCACACCCCAAGCGAATGCGCGCATCGACGAGAGCTGGCTGAACGACCAACCCTCGGCGCGGGAATCGGCTCTGGTGCGCCACGTCGAGCTCGAGCAACCGCTCCGCATCTACCTGGACGGGCGGCACGGCCGGGCCGTGGTGTTGAAACCTGCGCGAGCGTGAGCCCGCGCGGGGCGCGGCCGCGATCTGCTACCCCCACCAGCCATGCGCGGCTGCGCGGATCCCGACAGTCGTTGACACGTGCGCTACCACTACGGCTGCCAGCAGCAGCGGAAGCCGAAGAACGCTGCGCGTGTCCCCCGGGGGACTGTCTCGACGGAAGAGCAGCTCGAGTCCTGGGAGGACTTGTTCACTCCGCCTCCCCGCAGGCGGCATTCAGCAGAAGCACTGCTGCTGTTGCACGCGTCCGTCCACTCCGCCACGTTGCCGATCAGGTCGTAGACGGCGGAGTCTGCCTTGCAAGCATTCAATTGATTGGTCGGCGAGAGCAGGCAGTTGGGATTGCAGCCAAAGGTCGGATTGTCGGAGTTGTTGCAGACGCTGGGGTCGGCGCTCGCACCGTACGGATAGTCCCGCTTTCCGTCGGCAGAACACAACGCGTACCAATCGCTGGTCGCAGCGCTGACGGGGCTGGCGAAGTCGTCCTTGCACAGTCGTTTGCCCTCGGCGCGGCAGAAGATGTGCGCGTCACACCAATCGACGCATGTGACTGGCAAACTGCCGTCGCCCGCGTCCAGCTCGCCGGTCTGGCCGCTGCAACCGGACTCCAGATCCGCGGAGGACTTCTTGTCGGGGCACAGGGCAGGGTCACCGTTGACCGAGAGATTCACGCCCGCGATCACGGACTCGTAGCGAGAACGGCTCACTTCCCACTGGTCCACCCAGACGCAGGCTCCATTCGGCAGTCGACGGCCCACCATGCCGGCCGGTGCGCTTGCCGCCGTACACGCGACTGCCCCGGCCTCCTGTGTGGAACGAGCAGCCTCGAAGTCCTCGAACCCGAGCATACCCTCGCAGCCGACGGCTCCCCCCACGACGATGCCGAGCGATAGCAACCGCATGCGGTTCATCAGAACGCCCCCGTGAGCTTCACTCCGCCCCCCGCGCTGAACGCCGCAACGCCCACGCCAAACGGGCGGGCTTTCTCTCGCGAGCGCCCCCGCTGCCCGAACGCGAGCAGAGCAACGCCCGCTCCGACTCCGACGATCCCGGCTCCAACACCCACCGCACCGATGGTCGCGCGCGTCGATGCTCGCTCACGGAGCGACATCGCGCTCTGGGAACAACCCGTGTGGGTTGGGCATTGGTCCTCGGCGTCGGAGTAGGCGGACCGGGCGAGCAGCACGAAGGTCACCCGACTCCCAAGGCAACGACGCCAGCGCCCCCCACAACGTAAGGGAGAGCTGGACGTCGACTGCGTCGACGGCGCGGCCGGGCTCTTCTTCGGCAGCTCGGCAGGCGGCGGTGGTGGATGCTCCGACGCGGCTGGGGTCCTTCGCAGCTCGGGGACGGTGACCGTCTGGTTCTCGCCGTCACTCCCGACTTCGATGCTGAGCTCGAGCGGTTCGTGACCCGGAGCGGCGACAGTGATCTTGCGTGTGCCTGGATCGACCGCGATCTTGGACCCCAGCGCCTGTGAGGCGAGCTCGACCTGATCGAGCCTCACGGTCAGACCGCTCGGCCTGTGGGAGATCGCGAGCGTGACGTACGAAACGCGCCCTCGAGTTCGGCGGCTCCTCGCTTCGCCGCCGTCAGCACTCCCTCCCGGCCCTGGCTGCGTGCGAGGCTCACGGCGGCCAGGTACTCGGCCCACGCCGTAGCAAGCAGCCCCTGCTTCTCGTGGCACAGCGCGAGGTTCAGGAGTGTTCCGGAGGAGGGATCGAGACGCTGGCTTTCGGCGAGCTTGGGACACGCTGGGACGACGTCGCCTTTCTCCATGAGCTCGCGCCCGTCGCGAAAGAGGCTCTCGGCGGCCGCAGTCGCCCCCTGGGCCAGGAGCGCACCCGACCAGGCGAAGCTTGCAATGAACGACATCACGGTCACGGCCCGGGGAACGAACGCCGAATCAACGCTCAGTGAACACGACATCTTGGTCTCCTGGCTTGGCCTTCGACGGCGATGTTGGGGTACGGCTCGCCGAAGCAGTGGGAGCAGCCGCAACGGGCTTGGTCGTCGCAGTCGCGACTGAAGGTGGACGCGGCCGAGCGCCCGGGAGAACGGCGACCGGACCAGCATCCGCCATCGGAGCGGGACGACGTCGGTGGACTCGTCTCGCCGGGCAGGCTCGGCGGAACGGGCCCGTCGCGAGGAAGACTGCCCAGGTTCCGCCGTCGGCGTCCGTGTCTGCCTCCACACTCCCGCGCCTACGGCCACCACGCCGACGAGCGCTACGAGTACGAGCGCAGCAACCAAGCCTGCCCTGCCGCGCTTCGGTGAGGCACCGGGGATGGTCGCGCTCATCGAGATCGCCTGCGCCGTGCTCGTTCCGGTACTCACAACGGGCAGCGGGGGCCTCGGGGCGGCATCGCCGATGCCTCGGGGCGCGATCGCTGCCAGCGCCGCGATCGCCGAGCCCGCGGACTCGAACCGCTGCCGGGGATCGCGCTGAACACAACCGAGAAACCACTCGTCGAAGCCCGGCGGCAACACCGCCCCCGCAGAGATTTCGGCGACCCGCACGCTCGGCGGGTCCAGCGGCAGCTGGAGCACTTCGGCAAAGAGTTGCGTGAGCGAGCCTTCTGCCGAGCGAGTCGTGCGCCAGTAGCTCGTTCCGGTGAGCAAATAAAACGCGATCAGCCCCAGTGCCCATACGTCGGTGCGAGGCGTCACGGCACCGCCCGCCGCCTGCTCATAGGCCATGTAGAGCGGCGTGCCCTTGACCTCCTGCGACATGTTGCCAGAGCTGCTCAGGACTTTGGCGATGCCAAAGTCGAGGATCTTCACCAGCGGGCTGCCATCGTCGCGCTGCCCGAGGAACAGGTTGTCGGGCTTGAGATCGCGGTGGACGATGGGACACGGTGAGCCATCGCGCTCCACGTAACCGTGCGCCTTGTCGAGCGCCGACGCGACCTGGGACAGGTACGTGACGACCCGATCCGAAGGCATGGGGCCGTGCTTCTCCACGGCTTCCTCCAGAGTGCAGCCCGAAAGCAGCTCCATGGCCAGGAACGGCATGCCGGACTCCTCGTCGAAGCCGGCGTCGATGACCCGAACGATGTGCTCACTCTGCACCCGGCCCGCGATGCGCGCCTCCTGCTGAAATTGAGCGACGGCGCTCGAGCCCAAGAGGTTCGGCCAGAGCACCTTGATGGCGACGCGTGCGTCGGTGGCCAGCTGCTCTGCGATGTAGACGGCGCCATAGCCGCCCTCAGCCAGAAATCGCTCCACGCGGGAGCGCTTCGCAAAGAGCTGACCCGACTCGAGCAGCGCGGCCATCGCTCAGGACGCCCGCAAGACGGCTCGCTGCTGGGCGCCTGAGGGCTCGCCACGCCGAGTCCGACGAGCGCAAACAGCAACGGCGATCCGCTGCGTCTCGAAGCCGTGCGGCAGCCACAGCCCCCCTCGTCCGAAGTGTCCCCGGACGAAGCGGAGCCTCCGACTCCGCCGTCCGATGCAGCGACACAGGTCGGGGACTTGCACGTGTAGCCGGTCGCGCAGTCCGCATCGGCGTTGCACTGCTGCTGGCAAGCGCCCGCCACGCACTTGTAGGGCGAGCAAGACTGCGCTTGTCCGTTCGGTAGCTGCACGGTGTGGCTGTCGATGCACTGGCTGGCAGTCACAGCACACTGGTTCGTTGCCGAGTCGCACTTGGCGCCCTGGGCGCAGTCCTTGTCAGTCGTGCAGGTTGCCTTGCACTCACCGCCCGCCGAGTCACAGGCAAACGGCAGGCAGTTCTTCGAGGTAGGTGTCGCGCACTGACCCGTGCCATCACAGGTCGAGGACGGCTGCGACACGTCGGCGCTCAGACACGTCGCGTTGCCACAGCTCTGGGAGCTGTCCGGGTACGCGCACTTGGTCGTGTCCCCGCCGTCGCACTTTCCGACGCACGCTCCCGTTCCTGCGCAGGCCTGTTTGCCCGCGGGCGGGTCACCCTTGACCGGGACGCAGCTTCCCTCGGTACCCGTTGCGCTGCACGACTCACACTGGCCGGTGCATGCGGTTTCACAACACAGTCCGTCGGCGCAGTGGCCGGACACACAGGCGGCGTCCTCGCTGCAGGCGCTCGCGTTCACGTGTTTCTGCTCACACGCTCCGGACGCGCAGAAATAGTCACCGGTCGCGCAGTCGGCCGAGGTGGAGCATGAGGTGTTGCAGGTTCCGAAGGTCGAATTGCAGCCGAAGGGCGCGCAGCTCGTGCCTGCAGCGTCGAACACACAGCTGCCGCTGCCATTGCACACCTGGCCGACGACCTTCACACCGGAGCACTGGGTTGCACCGCAAGCGGTACCCGTGGAGTGCAGCGCGCAGCCGCCCTTGCCGTCACAAGCTCCACTGAACTTGCAGGTCGCGGCGGGGTCGGCGTCGCACTCTTCGTCCGGATCTTGGCCGCTCGCGACCGGCTCACACTTGCCGTCTTCGCCGGCGCCCTTCTTGGCGTTGGAGCAGGCCTGGCACTTGCTGCTGCACGCGTTTTCGCAGCACACGCCATCCACGCAGTAGGTGGACTGGCACTGGTTCGCGCTCTGACACACCGCTCCGTTCGCGCGCTTGGGCTGGCAGGTGTTGCTCTCGCAGTAGTACGACGACGCCGCGCAGTCGCCGTCGGACGCGCAACTCGTGGCGCAACCCTGATTCACGACGCACTTGTAGGGGTTGCACGGCTGGCCCGTGTTGTCGGTCACACACGAGCCCTGCCCGTTGCAGAACTGACCCACGGCGCTGTTGCCGCTGCAGGTGGCTCCGCCCTGGCAAGAGTTGCCCTGGTAGTAGGCGCAGGTCTTGACCGCCGTGCAGGTCCCGTTGAAACCGCAGGTCGATGGGCTGGCTGCCTGACAGCTGTCGTGGGGGTCGAGGGCTGCCGCGACCGGCCCGCACACGCCGTCAGTTCCCTGGCCCTTCGCAGCGTTGGAGCACGCCTCACACACGCCATTGCAAGCCTGGTTGCAGCACTTGCCGTCCACGCAGTAGCCGCTCGTGCACTCGTCGCTCGTGGTGCAGTTCTCGGCCAGACTCTTCTTGGCCTGGCAGTTGGGTGCGACACAGTAATGAGTCGCCTGCGCGCAGTCCGACTTGGAGCTGCAACTCGTCCGACAGACTGGGCCGTTGCAAGCGTAGCCGCCCGGACAGGCCGTCGGCTGCTGCGACGCGCACGCACCTGTGCCATTGCAGGCGTAGGTCGTCAGAGTGGCGTTGTTACAAACGGAGCCGGGGCTGCACGACGTGCTGCTGCCGTACTTCGCGCAGGCACCGTCTTGGCAGACTCCGGTGGTCCCGCAGGTATCGGGCGTCGTGCGCACAGTTGCTGTCGGATCGGTGCCGTTGGTGACGGGCAAACACCACCGTCATTGGTCCGTTCAGCGCCTTCGAGCAGGCCAAGCACGCTCCCGAGCAAGGTGTGTTGCAGCAGCGACCATCCACGCAATAGGTGTTCGCGGGCACTGCGCCTGCGACGTGCAGGCACCGCCGCCGCCGCTCTGAAGCTTGCATTGGCTGTCGCTTGCGTCGCAGTAATAGCCGGACGCGCAGTCTTGCGCCCCAGCACAGGACAACAGGCACGCCGTAGGGCCGCAGCTGTAGGGCAAACACGGCTTTGGGTTTGGGTCGCACAGGCCGGACCCATCACACTTCGGCGTGCTGGAAGAGCCCGAAGTACAGCTCGCTGCGCCACACACCGTGTCCTTCGCCGCAACGGCGCAGCTGCCCCCGCCGCCGCATTTTCCCGTCAAGCCGCAGGGTTTGGTCGGATCGACGACGCAGCCCGGATCGGCGCTGCCCGCGGGGGCGTTGCCGCATTGTCCGTTGCTCCCACAGGCCAGGCACAGCCCGGTGCACGCGCTGTTGCAGCACACGCCGTCTGCGCACAGCCCCGACTCGCACTCGACGGCTAGAGAGCAGCTCTTGCCCGGGCCTTGGAGCGTGAAGATGGCGGGGGCGCGCCGCTTCCAGTTGTTGGGGTTGCTGTCCCCGAGCACGTCGTTGCCGATGACAACCACACTCCTGCCGTCCAGTGTGGTGGTGGCCGTGTGGTGGCTCCAGCCGCCGGCCGGCGAGTTGGGGGGATTTGAGACGGGTGTGAACGAGTTGCTGCTCTCGAGGTACATCTCCGCCGTGGTCGGCGCGTTCGCGCTGCCCTCCCCGCCGACGACGAGAACGCGTCCGCCGTTCAGCTTCGCGGCAGCGTGACCGGCCCGCGCCGTTGCCATGCCGGTGGGGAGCGCGGTGAAGCTGCCAGCTACCGGATCGAAGATCTCGGCGGAGGAGAGCGCCGCTACCGTCTCGGATGCGCCACCGATGAGGAGCACGCGTCCGTCGGACCGGAGAGTGGCGGTGAGCTTGCGCCGCTCGACAGTCATGGTGGCGGCAACCTGGGCCATTAGCTGCGGGCCTGCGGATGGAGGGCAGTAGAAGCGAAACGCCTGGTTCTTGGTCGGCGATCCAAAGCCGCCATCCTGACCGCCAAAGAACATCGCCTGTCCCGATCCGTCTCCCACTTCCGGGGCCGACCAGACCCAACATGTCCCAGGTGCCGTCCGGCTGACGAAACTCGGCCTTCTCCGGAGGGCGAGGCCCCAGATGCCCAGCCACCGACGACCACCAAATCGGAAGTCGCTTCCACCCAGCGACACCGTGGCAAAGCGCGCTTGGTGGCTGTGAAGGCTGCTGGTAGAGGCGCCCCAGACGTTATTGGGTCGTAGGCCTCGCTATTCTTCGCGTTGTCGCCGCCAACGGCCACCGCCCAGCCGACGGTGTCGTTGAGCGCAACGCGCCCGTATCAGCGGCCAGACGAAGAACTTCTTGGTCGAGAAGGTCTTCGTCGCGGGGTCGAATAGCTCGGAGTTGTTCTGCGCGGTGTCGCAAAGGGACTGCGGCGTGCACGTCCAGTAGACCCCCGCCGCCGCCATGATCAGCCCGCTCGTCCCGGGCAATACGAACGCGTCGTGATCGTAGTGCGCGCTCGCGCCGATGCTTCCGCTCTCCCAGGCTGGGTCGACCAGCGCTGGATAGCTGACGTCACTCCAGCGCACGACAAGCTCGCAACTAGCGGTGCCGGGGGCGGTCACGGGACGCCGCCACGGCGGCAGCGGGCTCGAGTCGTAGGCGCAGCCCGTGAGGGAGAGCCTCGCTGCGACCCGCTTGCCGGACTCGGTGACGAGGAAAGGCTGATTCACGCGCAGCCGTGGCGCTCCATCGGCGTCGAGCAGCTCGAGCACGTCGTCCACGAGCCGGAGACCTGGCACGCGGGAGACGTCGATCTGATAGTGCAGCGCCTCGATCGCCGGCTTCTGCTCGAACACGACGAAGTCTTCGACGCCAGTGAAGCTCGCGCGCTGGACGATGTGTCCACCGCGATACGCGCCGGGGTACAGGGCAACGCCGCCACCCACCTTTATCTCGGTGGCCGCCGCCTCGCGCAACCGGAACGCCACCTCCACTCCGCTCTTGTCGATCACCCGCGTCGCTCCGGACGCGGCGACAGGAAACTCGACCTGGACGGGGCTGACTCCGAGTGACCACCCGCCGCGGGACAGCTCCGGCACGGGCACGACGGCTCGGAGTGCGCCAGGGTGGACGCTGCTGGCTTCGACACGGTCGACCTCGGCCGTGCCGATGGCCGTGATCGAGCGTGGCTCGGCCCCTGGCGCGGCCATCAGCGTGCGAAAGCGACTGCGCAGGCGCGACAGCTCGGTGGCCGCCGCCGCGCTGTCGGCCCGACGCGCCACGACCCGCGCGCATTCGGCAGGCGCAACGCCATCGCAACTGTCCGGCAGCACCACCGCCGGGAAGGTGTTTCCCGCCGCCGTGCGCCCGCGCGCCTCCGTCTTCTCCCCCCCCCCGCAGCCGGTCAGGGACACTCCGGTCAGACACAACCCAACCAGCCACACTCCGCACGATCGTCCCGGTCGTGACATGCCGCACTCTCCGCCGCCGAGCCGACGGCCGTGACCGAGAAATCGCCGAGAACGCCAAACTGTTGCAAATCAAACGGGTATTGGTGCTCGGACCGGCGACCGGCGACGGTTATGCTGTCGGGGTCATGGCCAGTCGACGGCGCGAGGGGAGTCGGACGAAGACAGCAGTGCCCGGCTTGGGCTCGCGCTTCGTTGCGGTGCGGCGACTGTCGACCCGGCTCAGCAATTCCGATGCACGCCTCGTCACGCTGGTCGGTCCGGCAGGTTCGGGAAAAACGACTCTGGTTGCGAGCTATGTGCTGGCCGAAAAGCGCCCAACGCTCTGGTATCAGCTCGACGCTCATGACGCTGATGCGTCGGCCTTCTTCAACGAGCTCACCCACGCGGCTCGGCGTCGCTGCTTCGGCGCGGAGACCGTCTTGCCCGCGTTCGACGCGCTGCTCGAGCCCGAGGTGTTCGCGTCTCGGCTCGCGAGGGCCATCGCCCAAGCTCTGCCCGAGCGCGGCCTGGTCGTCTTCGATTGTGGGGAGCGCGCCCCGGACGATTCGCTCGTCTGGGTGGTCGCGCGAGCTCGCATCGGCGTTGCGGCGAGACTGCAGAGCGCTGGTCTGCAGCCGAACGCCGGTTCCACCCACTCTGGCGCGGATGACGGTTGCGGTGCCCTTCGACGCGGTGAGCGCGGACGACCTCGTTCTCAGACCCGACGAGGCGCGCGCGGTCGCCGCCGCTAGCCACCCAAAAGCACCTGCGGCGGAGACCGCCCGAACGGGCCCGGCGCTCCGAGGGCTGGGTGGCCGGCATCTTGCTCGGAGGAACCGCGCCGGGCCGGGGGGACAGCGAGCTCGATCGGTTCTTCACTCACGAGGTATTGAGCGAGTTGCCTAGAGCCTGTCGACGCGCTTTCTTCGAGCTCTGTCGCGCGGGAGAGCTCGATCGCGAGCTGGCAGACAGGTTGTGCGGAGATCGGGAGGCGATCGATTTTAAGTACTCGGCACGAACTGCCCGCGCTCTCGAAGAAGTGGGTCGTGGCGAGGACGCGATTCCGATCTGGATCGACCTGGGTCGTCTGGACGAAGCATCTCGCGTGCTGAAGGCGAACCGACAGCAACTGTTGATGGAAGGGCGAATCCACCTGGTCGCGGGCACCTTGGCGCGCATGCCGCGCGACCAGATCGAGGCCGACCCGTGGTTGCTGGGACTCCACGCCATGCTCCAGCGCTTTTCATCGACCGACGAGGCCCTCTCCGCGGCATGAACGAGCCGCGGAGGCCCTCGAAGCGCGCGGCGACGAGGAAGGGCTGGCCGTGGTCCTCGGCGAGCGCTCGACACCTTTCATCTCGCCGGAGTGGGCTTGGAGCGCGCCGAGCGTCACGTGGTGAGAGCGATCGCGTTGGCCGAGGCAGGCGCCATTTCGCCGCCCCACGCCGCATTGCTCGGATTCGCCACGATGACCGATTTCTTGCGAACCGGAGATCGCGTGACTAGTGGATTCAGAGCTCGGGCGCCTCCGTCCCTACTTGCTCGGGTACCATGCCATCGCCCTGGCAGAACGAGGGTTGGCTTCCCAAGCCCTGGCGCAGATCGAACAGGCCGATCGCGAGCTCTTGGCGTTCGAAGAGCGCGCGCCCGTGCCCGCCGGGGTTGCCAACATCACCATCGCTATAGCGGAGACCCTGCTCGGTTCGACCCAGCAGACCCTCGCGCGGACGGACCGTTTGCTGGTTCGCGTGCGCGACTGGGGGCTCACCATGCTGAGCAACCACGTCCACCTGCGCCGCGCCTGGCGTAACACCTCGTGGACGGGCGAACGGAGCTCGCCCGCCAGGATCTCAGCCGCATTCGGACCGACGAGCCGGACATGGCCTGGTGCCCGCGACCGTCGCGCGGCTCGAAGCCTGGGTCGCGCTGAGCGAACGCGCGAACGCCGTGCAGCGGGTGGAGGACGCGGTGGCTCGGGCGGCGAAGAGCGGTTGCGGGCTGTTCCTGCACGCCAACAACACCCTCCTTGCCGCCGCGCTCGCCGACGCCGGCGAGTCACTCCGCGCTGAGCGCATCCTGGAGCGGAGCTGGAGTATTGTCGGGAAAACGGCGACTGCATCGGCGAATTCGGGGCGCTGCTCGAGCTCGCGGGGCTCCGAAGGAACGATGGCTCCTCGGGAACCACCTACGAAGCTGCTCTGACACGCGCGTTCGAGTTTGGGGCATGCATCGAATTCTGCTCTCCCATTCCATTCGGCCGCACGTTCACTCCCCGTTGTGCGCCGATGCATTGGCGCGGGCGATCCAACCGGAGTACACGCGCCTGTTGATTCGTGAGCGCAGCCTGCCCGCTCCGTCGCCGAACCCCGCAGAGTCGACCTGGCCGTGGCGAGTCGAAGTCTTCAGCCTGGGACGCCTCGAGATCCGGGTAAACGGCGCGCGCTTCGATCTGGCGGCACTCCCTGGCTCCAGGGCGCTGGACCTCTTCGGCAGCGCTGATAGCGCTCGGGGCTCGCGACGTTGCGCTGCACGAGCTGGCCGCCTGCGTATGGCCGGAGTCGGAGGGGGACCACGCCCAGCAAAACCTCGAGTTTGCGCTGCGGCGGCTGCGCGCGGCCTTCGACGCCGACGTCATCGTCGTCAAGAACCGCACCGCTTCGTTCGACGGGAGGGTCTGTTGGCTCGACCAATGGGCCCTGCTCGACCACGTCCGCGCGGGACGCCGCGGCAGCTCGCAGGGCCAAACGGAGATCACCGTGAAAGAGCTGGCCAGGGCCGCGGAGCTGTGTGGCGGCGCGCTGCTCCCGGGGCACCACGCAGCGGCCATCCTCGGACGACGGGCGGAATGGCGACTGCGCCAAATGGAAGTGCTGGGCGCGGCGGCGCGCGTGGCGGAGCCCGAAGCGAGGCGGGTACTGTAGGAGCGCTTCGCGCTGATCCAAGCTGGAGCTTGAGCGACCACTGCCGATCA
>JADJKB010000008.1:600000-857266 GCA_016706225.1 Myxococcales bacterium | reverse complement strand
GAGCGGGACGGTGGCAGGTTTTGCGGGGACCTCAGCTCCCGCGACCCAGGCCCGAGAACACCCGCTCTCGCGTCTCGACCGCCAGGCCCGAGACCACGGCGAGCGCCCCCAACACCGGCAAGATCGCGGCCCACCTGATGATCTCGAGCGGGCTCGTTCCGCTCTGCGCGGCCAGACTGACGCCGAAGGGAAACAGCGCAGTGATCACTCTGCCGGAGTTGTAACAGAACCCCGCGCCCGTCCCGCGCAGACGCATCGGGAACAGCTCGGGCAGGTAAAACGTGAACGAGCCAAACACCCCAAACACCGTCAGCCCCACGAAGAACAGCGAGTAGAGACGCGCCTCGGGTGGCAGCGGCAGCGCAAACGCGACCCAGATGGCCAGCGCGCTCGCCAAGAAAAAGCCGAGGAACATCGGGCGCCGACCGAGTCGAGTCGCGATCGGCACGGTCAGCAGCGTGCCGACGATACCTCCGAGGTTGAACGCGCTGGTCCCGAGCGTCACGAAGCTGGCCTTCAACTTCGCGAGCTCGACTCCGCTCGGTTTGATGGGAAGCTCGTCGGTCAAGAATCGCGCGATCATCGGGATGAACGCGTAACAACTCCACCACGTGCACATGGCAATGAAAGCCAGCACCAGACCGCTCAGCGTGGCGCGACAGAGCGCCGGCGCGAACAGCTCCCGGAGCTTCGGCCGCACCTGCGGCTTCCAGTCTTCGGGCTCCTTCAACTTCATGCGAATCAAGAGCGCAAACACCGCTGGCACCGCGCCGGTCAGGAACACGGCGCGCCAAGCCAGCTCCGGGTTCCGTGCAAAGAATCCCAGCTGCCGCGTGAACAGGTCCGTGACGAAGGTCGCCAGAAAGAAACCGGCGGGCGCGGACGTGTAGAGCAACGCGCCGCCGAGCACGCGTTTCTTCTCCGGCATCGTCTCCGCAACGAGCGCGGCACCCGCCGCCCACTCGCCCCCGATCCCGAGCGCAACCACGAAGCGCAGGATGGCGAAAACGGCCATGTTGGGCGCAAAAGCGCAGGCTGCGGTGCCAATCGCGTAGACGAGCATGGTGATCAGCATCGTGCGCGTTCGACCGAGCTGATCCGTCAGCCTTCCGAACATCACACCGCCGACTGCCCAGCCGACCAGCAGCACACTCGACAGGGCGCCAGTCCAGAACACGATGGCGGGTTTAGCGCGGGGGTCGGAGTACGGGATCCCGAGCAGGCTCGGGACACACAACGCCGAGACGAAGTTGAACAAGATGCCGTCGAAGGCGTCGAACCCCCAGCCGAGCCAAGCAGCTCCGAGCACCAGCATTTGGTAGCGCGTGAGGCGAGCGCCGCCGTCCCCGGTCATTGCCCCGAGTTTTAGCAGGTCGGGGCGCTGCCTAGAGGCGCAGAGTGATCCGGTGTATGCCCTCTGGTCGATGGGCCTCTTCGATCGCTTCTCCCGCAAGCCGACGGCTCCCCCCCCCGCGATGCTGCCGCCCCTCGAGCTGCCGGTCGCGGCGCGCATCGTCAGCTTCGACGTGACCGACGCCGTCGGCAGCCTGATGCTCGATGCGAGCTCCCGCATCCGCTTCGGTCGCTCCGCGTGCCGCGGCTTCGAACCGGTGGTCGGCGCGCGGGTCCGCGTGACGGCGGTCGAACCCAGCCGTTTTGGCCCGCGCGCGACGCAGATCGAGCTGGACGCTGGGGACACGGACTACGACGACCTGCTGCGAAAACGCGACGAAAGAGCGGGCATTCGTGCGTCCGAGTTCCCGGCGGAAGCAGCGGCAGCGGCTCGGGTGCTCGGCTTCATCACCGTGCTGCTCGAGCGCCCCGTGCCGCAGGGAACTCAGGCCCTGCGCATGTGGGCCGGGGAGCTCGGGCTCGAAGAGCGCGGCATCGAGGTCTCGACCGAGGCCCGCCTCGCCCTCCGCCTCGCGGGCCACGACATCTCCACCCACACGAGCGACGAGCCATTCCCGAAGGAAACGCTCGACCTGCGGGACGTCGGTGACGAGTTTGCGCTGGGCGCTGGCTTCGTCTCGCTCGGACTCGGTGAGCCGGGACTCTACCGCGCGTCGCGCGCGCTGGGTCGCATGCCCGACGTGTGGGGCCCGAAGGGCGCGGCGCGCGCCCTGTCCACGCTCGCCCTCGCGCTGCTCGCCCACGGGCGTGGCGTCGTGCTCAATCGCGCGGGCAACCTGGTCGTCGACAAGAGCACCTTCGAGCGCCAGATGGGCGATCTGGACGATCCGGAGTGTGTGCCCTTTGCCGCCTGGCTCGACTTCACCATCGAAGGCGCGCCGCCCGTGTATCGCAGCTGGGGCATGGACGCGTTCGCGTTGCCCGACGTGCGCGTTGCCGTCGACCCCGGGGACCGCTGGGAGCGCTCACGCCGGCACGAGGCCGTGCTCTTGGCCTGCTCGCGCATGGTGCGAGAAAACGCCGAGCTCGAGGCGGGCACCGAGCTCGTGGTGCCAATCGGAGTGCGGGTCGGCGCGTACCCCATCGAGCCCGTCGAAGGCGACGCGGTTCACTACCAGGTCGCCGCCCGCGACGGCCTCGTGGAGCTCGAACCGCTGCCGGACGCCGTCGATCCGGTCGCGGCGTGGGAGCGTGCCTCGCGTCCCGACGCGCGCGATCCCGAGGCCATTGCCCCCAACACCTACCGCGCGCTCTTCAGCGGGCGCTTCTCCGACGCCTACCCGAGCGAGGTGCTCGCGTCAGTGCCGTGTGTCGCCAAGGAGGTGATCCCCCACAGCATCGAGGTCCGCAAACCCCAGGGTGATCCGGGGTTCCTCATCTTGAGTGCCGGCCTCGGTCGCGTTGCCCAGGCCGGGGGCGACACCGTCGCCGCTCCGCACGTCGAGCTGGCGGCCTGGGTCGACGACCACTCCTTCGAGCTCGTGACCTGGGTCGGCCGGCTCGCCCGCATGGTCCACGATCGAGGACCCGACGCCAAACCCTGGAAGGCCGGGGACACGCTGCTCGCTCCCATGTCCGAGCTCGGCATCGCCGGGTTCGTGCTGGCTGACGGCGGGTTCGTCGTGATGCCGAAGGGCGCACCCATCACCGTGCTCGCGCTCGTGCCGCTCGGCCCCGAGGAGTATGCACGCGCTCGCGGTGCCGGGAGCGCGTGGCTCGAGGCGAACTGGCAAGATCCAGAGGTCCGCGCGCGCGTGCGCAAGCGCTGGAGAAGACCGAGCTGATGCGCGCAGCGGCGAGCCAACCCGGTCACGCCCGGGGCGTGCGGCGCTCGAGGTAGCTCGTGGCCAGCGCAGCGGCGAGCCAACCCGGCACCACGAAGGCGAACTACCCGGCCCCACCACCGGCCCCCCCCCCCCCCCCCCCCCCCCCCCCCCCCCCCCCCCCCCCCCCCCCCCCCCCCCCCCCCCCCCCCCCCCCCCCCCCCCCCCCCCCCCCCCCCCCCCCCCCCGAGGCGGGGGATCAGCCACGAAGAGAGCGAAGGCAAGCGCGAGGAGCCACTCGAGCCTCAGCACGGCGATAGCGCGAGCGGGCCGGGAAGGCGACCCCCGCAGCACCCCCGCCCCCGGGCACCGAGGGCCCGCGCACGAGAGCGAGCCAAGCAGAAGCGGATGGGCTCCCCGTAGCGCGGCGCGACGGCAGCCGCGCGCCGTCGTCAGTGATGGAGCACAGGTTGACGCGGACCGTGGGGAGCGTGCTCGTTCGTCAGAGAGAAACGGCCATCTCGTCGGTCTCGCGTCGTCGTGCGTCTTGGCGCGGCGTCGATGTCGACCACGTCGATCACCACGCTGCCGCGGGGGCGCGAGGCCTCGAAGAAGGAGTGAGCGTCCGCGATTTGCTCGAGCGGATAACGCTTCGCGATCACCGCTCGCACGGCGCCTCGTTCGACGAGGGTGCGGACGTCGTCCAGCAATTTGCCGTTGCCCATCGCCACGCCGGCCATCGCGCGCGGCCCGCCGCGCAGCGCCGTGACCGCCATCTCGAGCAGCACCCGCAGCGTGACGTAGAGCGACAGATAGCGCCCCACCGTCGTCAGCGACGGGCGGAAAGCCTGAAAGTGGTTGCCCTCCGTGGTGTCGAAGATCACGTCCCAGCGCTCGTCGCGCTGCGTGAAATCCTCTTGGTTGTAGTCGATGAAGTGGTCGGCCCCCAGGGCGCGCACCAGGTCTTGGTCGCGGCTGCCCACGCCGGTGACGTGGGCGCCGAGATGTTTGGCGATCTGCACCGCCATGCGCCCCACACCGCCCGAAGCGCCAACGACGAGCACGCGCTCGCCCGGCTGGACCTTCGCCATGTCCCGCAGAAACACCAGGGCCGTCACCGCGCCGTAAGGGAGCGCCGCGGCCTCGCCGTAGGTCGTGTTCTCGGGCATCTTCCCGACGGCCTCGTCGGAGATGGCCAGGTACTCGGCATAGGCGCCATGCATTGCGCCGCCGAAGACCTCGTCGCCAACCGCGAAGCGGGTCACCTCCGCGCCGACCTCGACCACCCGGCCGGCGAAGCTCGACCCGCCGATCGGGTGCCGAGGTCGAAGTATGCCGGTGACCAACCGACCGAAGACGCCCGAGATCCCCGGGAAGTCGGCGGCGCGCAGCCGACGGTCGCCATGGGTGACCGCGCTGGCGTGGACCTGGACGAGGATTTGCCGGGCGCCGATTGTGGGCCGCTCGACCTCGGTCGCGGTCAGGACTTCCGGGGCTCCGTAGACGCGGTTCGCTACAGCTCGCATGGTGTGCTCCTCGTGGGTTGGTGCCGGCTCCAGCGCCGACACCCGAAGTATCGGCATACGATTGCGTTTTTGAAATCCACCAATTGTGTTGCTGTGATATGCATTAATGCATGGATTGGCGCCACGTGAACTTCGACTGGAACCGGGCGCGCGCGTTCCTCGCTGCCGCCGACGAGGGCTCTTTCTCCGCGGCGGCGCGAGCGTTGGGGGGCTCGCAGCCCACCATCGGCCGGCAGGTGACGGCGTTGGAGGAAGAGCTGGGTGTCGTGCTGTTCGAGCGGGTGGGTCGCGGCCTTTCCCTGACGCCCACGGGGCTCGAGCTGGTGGAGCAGGTGCGAGCGATGGCCGAGGCGGCGCTCAGGTTCTCGCGGGTGGCGACCGGTCAGTCGTTGTCCCTGGACGGTCCGATCTGCATCAGCGCCGGTGAGGTGGTCGCGGCCCACTTGCTGCCACCGGTGCTCGCCGAGATTCGCGCCGTCCACCCTGGCATCGAGATCGCGATCATCGCGACCAACCAGGTCAGCGACCACGAGCGGCGCGAGGCGGACATCGCATTGCGCAGCTTTCGCCCCTCACAGCCGGACCTGGTGGCGCGCAAGATCCGCGAAGACAAGGCGTACCTCTACGCGACGCCCGCGTACCTCGAGTCGATCGGGAGCCCGACCACCCTGGAGGCACTCTCCCGGGCCGAGTTCGTCGCCTTCGATCACACCGAGGCCTTCATGAACGGCCTCAATGCGCTGGGCCTGCGCGTGACGCCTGCGAGCTTCCCTTGGGTATCGTCCAACCAGCAAGTGCAGTGGGCGCTCATCACCCAAGGATCGGGGATCGGCGTGATGGTGGATCGGATCGGTGACGCCGATGGTCGTGTGGTGCGCGTGCTTCCGGACCTCATCACCTTCCCCTTGGCGACGTGGCTCACGAGTCATCGCGAAGTACGCACCAGCCGCCGCGTGCGCGTGGTGTTCGACATGTTGGCGGACGCGCTCAGCGCATGACGATCTGGGCGGCGGAAGCCGCAGCTGCAGCTGCCTGATTGTTCGTGGCGTCGGCGGCGACGTCTGAGCCCAGCCGCGGCGGGCCGACCACGGCTACGCAGCGCTCGACGGCTTCGGGTCGAGATCACCTCCTGCACCCCAACCCCCGCCGCCGATCAGCCACGCCGCGTCCGCCCGCGAGCTCGCTCCTCCTCGCCAAGCGCGCGCGACACACACCTCCGCCCCCAGCGAAGTCACCGGTCGCCTCACCTCTCCCCGAACCCCATCCCCAATTGCTCGGGCACGCGGTTGAAAGCGGCCACCCTCGGCGGCGCTCTCGAGCCTTGGCCGTCCTCGTGCTCCGCAATCAGCCGCGTGATTGCCGCGCGACTCGTGGCGACCTCCGCCCAACGCATCGGACCGGCGCAAATGCGGCGGCCGCATGAAGCTCAAGGCGACGCGCTTCGTGGTCCTCGACGGGGGACTCGTCATGCGCCTCCCAAAGCCGCGGCACTCGTGATATCACCGCAGATCATGCGGGGAGGTCTCAGGTGATGCGCCGCCTTGTGCCGCTTGCGTGCGCTCTCGCCTTCGCCTGTGCGGGCCAGGACGAGGAGCTGCTGATCCCGGTCGCGCCACCGTGCCCCGACGCCGGCTGCGGAGTCGCGGGCGGAGGCGGGGGAAGCGGGGGAACTGCGGGCAGCACGGCAAGCGGCGGCAGCGCGGGCACGACCGGCAGCGGGGGCATTGAATCGGATGCCGGCTGCTCCAAAGGCAGCGGCACCGTCGCGACCCTCTCGGTCGTCAACACCTCAGGTAGCGTCACCTACCAGGTGCTCTGGGTGGGCTACGCATGTGCCGAGGTCCCATATGGGACGGTGGCGCCTGGGGGCACCTACTCGGGTCAGACCTTCGTGGGCCACGTCTGGCGCGTGCGCTCGATCCCGTCCGGGGCGCTGATCAAAGAGCTCGTGATTCAGCCGGGTGCGAACCAGGTGTCGGTGCCATGAAGCTTCGCCATGCGCCGTTCACGCTGATCGGGGCGACATTCCTGGCGCTCTCGTGCAGCGGCATCGAAGAGCTACCAAAGGACCAGCCCTGCCAGGACGTCGCGCTCAGCATCGCTCAGCGCACCATGGACTGCACCGACGACGCGGGTCTAGCGCAGGAGCGCCTGCACGCCTTCGACGAGCGCTACTCCTGCGTCCCTGTCGACGTCGCAAAGGACGACGTCGGCAATCTCTACCATTGCTCGTCGGCCGTCGGCGGCATGAACTGTGAGCAAGTGAAGCAGGCTGGCGACGATCTCGACCAGTGGCTCACGGTTTCTACCGCTTGCACCCTCATCATCCATCGCGCTGATGGGAGCCCGCTGTGAAACGTCGAGTCCGCTGGGCCGTCGCCTGCTGCCTCACGGCGCTCTTCGATAGCGGCATTGCGCGCGCCGCCAGCACCGAGAAGTGCGTCTATAGCCGGGTCATCGCCAACACCTCGGGCTACCGCAACGCCCGGGTCGCCATCGATCACGCCGCGGACTTCGGCATGCCCATGCTGCTCGACCGCCGGGTCATGCCCTACATGGTCCAGGTCGAGAGAGGGCGCGAGCTCTCGTTTACTGCGGTGGGCGACACCAAGTGGGTCACCGACGTCGCCCACCTGCCCGTGCTGGAGATCGACATCCCAGAGAACTGCCCCGACGAGTACCGCTACACGCTGCGCGACTTCGACATGGGCATGGCAACCATGGGGTTCGGGCTTCAGTACAAGTGGATCGGTGCGTTCGCGTCGTTCTCCCTTTACAACGGCGGGACGATGGGGAACGCGACCCGGCGCGCCTTCGTCAACGTGGCGTTTCCGTACTTCGTCGGCCTGTTTTACGATATCTACGGACAGTACAAGCGCTACGACCAGCGCACGCCCAAGCAGTCACTGGTCGCGGACTACACCCTCGGGCTGGCGGCACAGGGCGGCCCCGTGGCATTCCGCGTCGGCTACGCGCGCTTCTCCGGGCTGATCGCCAACGTCGCCGTCCCCGACGCGCACGTCAGCGCCACCGGCGTCCTGGGAGATGAATTCTCGGCCATCACCTACGTGCGGGCGGGCGCGGACATGGTGCCATCCCCCGCTGGGTACACCAACGCCTACGTGCGCCGCATGGGTTGGCGGCTCCCGCCGCGCTACGACGTCACGACCGCCGAACCCATCGAGGACAAGCCGCATCGCCTCGGCTTTCTCACGCTGCACGCCGAGCAGAAGGACATCGTGGAGTTCTTCGACGCGGCCGTCGCGGCGGCGGTCGCTCCGACGGGAGCGTTGCACGAAGCGCGCGCCACGGTGCACACGTACGATTTCAACACCGCCGACCCCCGCGTGCGCGACGCCCGTTCGGGCCGCCGCGAAGGGAACGCGGTGCCGCGCCTGGCTCTCACCGGCGGCGTCGCCGGCCTGCCGAACCGCCCCTATTACGGCGAGAAGGCCGTCATTCTCCCGTCGTTTCGCGTCGATGCCGGCGTGCAGACGGGGGAGGGAGACGGCGGACGCTTCGCGGTCGATCTGACGTTGCGCTACTCCGATCCCGAGACGCTGGCCCTGTTCCCCATGGCCCACTACCCGTGGGAGACGGGGTTCGTCGTGACCGGCGAGCTCTAGTCAGCGCCCGCCAGCAGTTACTTGGGGAACTCCTTCTTCAGCGTGGCTTTGACCACGTCGTCGGTGAGTCCCTGCTCGGCTAGCTCTTCGGCCGGCCTCGGTCGCGTTGCCCAGGCCGGGGGAGACACCGTCGCCGCTCCGCACGTCGAGCTGGCGGCCTGGGTCGACGACCACTCCTTCGAGCTCGTGACCTGGGTCGGCCGGCAAGCCCGGTCACGCCCGGGGCGTGCGGCGCTCGAGGTAGCTCGTGGCCAGCGCAGCGGCGAGCCAGCCCGGCACCACGAAGATGAGGCCGAGGCGCGCGGCGAGCGCAACGGCCGCGAGCGCGGCGACCCAGATTTCTCCGCGCAGAATCGCCTGAAACGGCTCGCGCGTCGCCAACGCGCGAGCCAACGAGAGCTCGAGTCCGAGGAGCACCATCAGCGCCATCAGCGGCAACACGAGGCGTCGTTTCATACCGGCCTCGCCGTCAGCATGGCGAGCAGGAGCGCGTTGCCCAGCACTCCGCCCACCGCGAAGGTTCGCTCGTCTCCGCGGCAGACCGGCAGCCCGAATAGCGTAGCCGTGCGGAACATCCCCAGGAACAGCTCCGTGTCTCGGTGTGCGCGCGCCGCGCCGATCCCGAAACCTGTCGCGCCCACCGACACCCCAAACAGGATGGGACCCGCGTTGCCATCCCCCCGACCGTCGAAGCCGTCCGGGTACTCTCGGAGCGCCGTGAAGCCCAGCAGGCTGCGCCGCCCCGTCTGCCGCAAGCCCTGCTCGAGCCGAGCCGACAGCCCCGCGTGAGCGAAGCTCGTGAAGTACGAGCCTACCGCAGTGCCGGAGCCCCGCGGTGCGTCGAGTGGAATGCAGGTGCCACTGCGCGAGCGTTGCACCAGGTAACCCGATGCGTGCACCGCGCACTTGCCAAAGCGCTCCGCCCAGGCGTCCAGCTCGGCCTTGCGATCGACCCGCGTCGCCCGCGCCGTCAGCCCGATGGAGCCGATGACCGCCGTCACGTCGGGCGGCCAGGTCTCCCCGGGATAGGTCTCGGTCATGCCGGTGGGCGCCGCAAACACGCGCCGCGACAGCTCCGCCGTCAGGCGATCGTTCAGTGCCGCGTGCTGCGTCTCGGGTTCGATCAGGCGCAGCATGGCGAGCCCCAGGTTCACGTAGCCGAGATAGGCATGGCCCTCGCCCGGATCCATGCGGACCACCCCGTGCTGTCCGTAGACGCTCGCCGCGTAGGCGAGCGTGCGCGGGTCGGCCAACCGATCGGCGGCCACTCGCATCGCGGGCAGGTACACCTCGCGTCGCTCGGGGTGCGCGAGGATGAGCTGACCCAGGCCGAGCAGAGTCATCTGATAGATGGCGATCGCACTCTGCCCGTCGAAGCGCAGCTGACCCGTGTGATAGAAGAGCGGCTCCTTCTGGCTGAGAACACTGCGCGCAACGGCCCGCGCGAGCTCGTCTTCGGTGTCGACGTCGTCGGCCAACCAGCGCGCTGCACCTGCGCCGCACAGCTGCCGCGGAACGACGGCCAGCGTTGCGATGAAACACAGCACGACGGCGGCGAAGCGCGGCAGGAAGCGGCCTCGAGGCGCAGCGTCGCTCACGTGGCAAGACGTAGCACGGGCGGCCGGACCCGCGTGACCCCGCGCGCACGTGCGCCCTCACCACCGCCCAGTTTCTCGGGCCGACTGCCGCCCGGAGTTGGCCGTCCCGCCGTGCACACGGTTGAATGGCAAACGCTCGTGTTCGTTCGCTCGGTACGTTGGCCCGCACCTCCTCGAAGCCCCGGCTTCTGGGCGCGTGTGCGCTCCACGGTCGCCGACGCCGGGCCGAGCATCGGGGTGTGTGCGCTGAGCGTCGGCTTGTTTGCCCACGCCTGCGCGAGCGAACCGGATGAGCGCCCGAAGGGCAAAGCGGAACCGTCATGGCTCGTGACCACGTTCGGACCGAGCAATGCTCTTCCGGAGCCAACCGCAGCGGTGACGAAACCGGAGAGCCAACGCCTGCGCCTGCGGCGCGGCCTGCGCATGCCAGCGGCGGTGCGCGACAGTCTCGTGCTCGTCGCACGCGCGCCGGCGCGGGTCGATCCCATCGAGCCCGAGCCCGCAGAGAGTGCCTCCCCGCCCCCGAGCCCGCGTCCGGTAGCGCACGCCCCGGCGCCGCAAGCCCCACCTGCGACGCGGCTTGCGCTGCGCTCTCGAACCGTCGAGGAACGGCACGCGGCAAAAGCAGCCGCGGCGCCCGCCGAGCCAGCCCCTGCAGAAGTCACGCCCAGCGCGGCCGCTCCGACCCCGCCGCCAGCGAGCGTGAAGGCCGCGCCGGTCACGATCGCCGCGGCGTTCCAGCTCCCAGAGACCCCCGCGGTCGATCCAGTCGCGCAGACGTGGCGCCCTCCCCTGGTGCGCGACACCGATCTCCCGCCGACCATCGCTCGGCCCGATGAAGCACCGAGCGCAGAGCAACCCACCGCCGCAGCGGCGAAGCCGGCAGGGATCTCCGCTTCGCCGGCGCCCGCGGTCCGCGCAGCGCTGACCCCAGAGAACGCGGCGCGCGCCCGCGCCAAGGAATTGGCTGCGACCCAGAAGGCGGTCGCTTCGCCTTCCGTGGAGCCCGCGGCTGCCCCTTTGACCGCGACCACTCCCAGCGCCGCACCGAGCGAACGAGCCCCCGCGCCGAAGCCCGCACCCACTCCCGCACCCGCGCCAAAGGCCGCGCCCGCACCCGCGCCAAAGGCCGCACCCGCTGCCGCTCCCGCTCCCGCTCCCAGTCCCGCGCCGAAGGCCGCCCCCGCCCCCGCACCCGCACCCGCACCCGCACCCGCACCCGTTCCCGCACCCACTCCCGCTCCCACTCCCGCTCCCGCTCCTTCTCCAAAATCCGCACCCGTCGATCTCTCCTCCCTCCGCCCCTCGGAACGCCGCCGTAGCGAAGCCGCCGAGCGCGCCGCGAATCCACCAAAACCGAAACGCATCGATCGCCCCCGACGTCCCACACCGATGTCGCCGAACGATGCAACGCGCTACCTCGCCGACGCATGGGAGCGCCTCTCCGGTGAACGCCCGACCGAAGAGGTCATCAGTGTGCTCTGGGGCCAGTGGGCGCTCGAGACGGGACGCGGTCGCTGGATGGTCGACTACAACTACGCCGGTCTCAAGGGTCGGGCCCCCGACGGCGGAACCGCAAACTGGTACACCTGGGAAGAAGAAGAGGGCGGTTCACGCCGCATTCGTTCACGCTTCCGCAGCTACGAGGCCCCGGAGCACGGCGCCCTCGACTACGTCGAGATGTTGCTCCGCCGATACCCCAAGGCCGCCGCGGCGGCCAAGCGGGGTGACGCCCTGAACTACGTGCTCGAGCTCGATCAAGGTGGGTTCTTCACCGAGCGCCCCGAGCACTACATCCGCTCGGTGGTGAGCCTGGCGCGTGAGTTTCGTCGCGACGGCTACGCGGTGCTCTTCCGCGAGTGACCCCTCACACGAGGTGGCGACGCAGAAATGCTAGCGTCCGCGACCACGCCAACGCCTCCGACTCCGGGTGATGCGCACTCGGATCACTCGCGCGCATGAAGGCGTGTCCCGCGTCGTACAGGCACAGCTCGAAGGCGGCGCCCGCAGCCTTCGCGGCACTCGCCAGCGCCTCGGCGCGCTCGACGGCGATGACCGGATCTTGGCGGCCGAAGTGCGCCAAGATCGGCGCCTTCGCCCGGGTGAAGTCGGCGTACTCCGGCTTCGGGATGCCATAAAACGGCACTGCCGCAGCGAGCTCCTCGACCGAGCAAACCGCCGCCAGCGCCATCGCTCCTCCCAGACAAAACCCCGTCACGCCGACCTTGCCGTTGCCCCTCGGGTGCGCCCGGAGAAAATCCGCTGCGCCCTCGATGATCTTGACCGCGGCCGGGGTCTGAAGCGCGCCTGCAAGCTCCATCGCGCGGCCGCCGTCGGCCGTGGACTCGCCGTCGTAGAGATCGACCGCCAGCGCCAGGAATCCCTGCCCTGCGAAGCGCTCGGCCAGGCTGCGCATGTCGTCGTTCAGCCCCCACCACTCGTGAACGAGCACCAATCCCGGTGCTCGTTGCTCCGCGGGCTCGGCCAACACCGCCTGAGACTTTCCACCACCCCGAGCGCTCAGCTCGACCTTCTTCCACATCCTCACACTCCTATCTGACTTGCGGCCGCCTGGCGACACGGACGACTCAGCCGCTCTTGAAGCCGATCTTGCTGTGAGTGCCGTCGCAGTACGGCTTTTTGTTCGAGTGTCCGCAGCGACAGAGCGCCGTCTTTTGGGTGCGCCCGAGCGTGCGCCCGGTACCGCTGACGAGCTCCAGATTGCCCGCGAGCATCAGCGGCCCATCGGGTCGAGGAGTCACGGTCAGCTTGCCGTTGCGCTCGGCGAGCGCCGTCGACTCCCGGGACTCTGGCTCGCCGGTCGCCTGGAACCCCGCGGCGACGTGGCTGCCATCGCAGAACGGTTTGTTCTTCGACGCGCCACAGCGACACAGCGTCGCCCGCAGCATCGAGCCGTGGCCCTCGACCTCGAGCTCGGCGTGCAACGCCAGCGGTCCGTTCTCTCGGACGCGCACCAGGTTAACCAGCGGCGGTTGCTCAGCGGGACCGCCATCGAGTCGCTCGTAGCGGATGGCCCCCGACGGACAGGCGTGCGCGAGCGCGACCACTGTCTCGACCGGCGCTGCGTCGGGGTGGATCCACTCACCCTCCGCGTTCGGTACGAACACGTCGGGCCGCCCCAGCACACACTGCCGCGCGTGAATGCAGCGCTGACCCTCGAAGCGGATCAACAGGTTCTTGCCTCGGATCTCGTCGACTCCGTCGCTCATGTTCCCTCTCTAGGTCGTGGGAGGTGTGCATAGGACCAAAGCCGAACGCTGACAGTGGATGCCCGCGTTTTTCGAGCTCAGGACGCCCGCGCCGCCGATCGTGCCTGACTCCGCCCTCGAGCTCCCCGCTCAATTCCAGAAATACGGCGCCTGGTCGAACTCGGCAGCCCACTCGCTGGGCCCGGCGCGCCGCTTGGCTTCGACGTCGACGACGGTCAAACGCACCGACGGCGGCTGGCTGACGAAGATCGCGCGCCCACCCCAAAAAAAGAACGCGACCCACTCGTTCTTCGCGACCGGCGTCTCGGACTCCGGGTTGAAGGTGTCACTCTCGAACTTCAACAAAACCTTGCGCCGTTGACCGTGCCGCTCGGCGGTCGAACCATCACGGTACAGCGCGCGGCCGGTACCGGGTTCGAACGACGGCACGGCGTTGGACGCCGGCAGCTCTCGCACCAGCTTCAAATCTGGGGTCAAGCGAAATTGGCGCTGTCGAAGCGAGAAGAACACGTCGTCGTCCCAGGCTCGAAGCGCGGTGTAGTTCGAGATCGTCTGCGGTTCGGGTTCAGTGACGACCAAAAACGAACCGAGACTCTTGCTGAGATCGAGGCTGCGTGCGCGGAGCTCGACCTCGTGTCCTTGTTTCACGTAGTAGACACGCCCGTTGCGCAGGAGAACATGGGCGCGCTCGCTCAGCGGGGCGCAGACACCCCCCGCGAAGCTGCGGCGTGCCAGCACTCGGCCGGTGGAGATTTCCCAGAGCTCCAGCGTGTGATCGCCGCTCGTGCCTTGCACGACGACCGCGGCGCGGTCCCTTTCGGCGCTCACGCCGGAGCAGCTTACTGCCGGACGCTCGAGCGAGTGGGTGCGATGGAGCTCGGCATCGAACGTCTCGATGCGCAGCGCGCCTTGGCCCGCATCCCAGGTCGCAATGGCGCCCGAGGTGGTGGCGGCCAAACGCACGGCGTACGAAGCTGCGCCGAGCTCGACGTGCCGAACCGGGCTCAGGGACTCGAGGTCCACCTCGTAGATGGCCTTCGTTGCTGCGAGTAGCAGGGTCCCGCGCGGGTGTTCAGCGCTCGGGGGCTTCCAGGGCGCGGCATCGCTGACGCGTTGACCGTCGAGGATCTCCGCCGAACGCACCGCCGGCTCCGTTGGAGCCTGTGCGGCCGGGCTACTCGATGCGACGGATGCGATGGCTGCGACGTTCGTCGTCGGCGCCCGAGCCTCCCGTGCGCCGGCGCAGCAGCTCACGGCGACGGCGGTAACCAGTGCCACACCGACGAGTGAGACGGCCGACAAGAGCTTGGCGCGGCGGGTCATGGTTCACCGTGAGGTCGGTAGACTCCGCCGAGGCCGTGGCCGTAGGGCCCACTGCCAATCTTCAGCTCGCCACTTGGAGTCCAGTGCGCCCACACATTGGCCTTTTCATTGTGAACCCACACGCGGCGTTCGACGCCGCCGAATTCGCCTCGCTCGCCTCCGCCCCAGCAGGCGTCGACCTCTAACACGCGCACGCTCGGTGTCGCGCCCGACGGCCAGCCGGACTTTGCGAAACTGGGCGGGATGAGCCGCCCCGAGACGACCAGCCCCTTGCCCTCGACGGGCAAAAGGCGGTTGGAGCGCACAATGACGTTGTGATCGCGTCCGCCGAGCGGATCGAGGTGAATGATGTCACCGGCGCGCGCGCCCGCGACCTCGACCTTCTTGAACGCTTGCTCGAACGCGAACCGGCTCAGGTCCAAATTGTAACGGCCGAGGTTCGCGGGCTTCAGCCCTTCGCCCCGTGAATACAGGAACGCATGCGCAACGAAGCGCCGGCAGTCGACCCCGATACCGAGATCCCACATCAGCTTGCGTATCGCTGGCTCCACGGGCGTGCCCGAGGACTTGGAGACGGCTCCCGCATCGAGCAGCGCTTGAACGACCGCGCGGATCTGGGATGGACCGCCGGTGGACGTAGTCGCGGCGCGGATCGCGACCGCGAGCTCTTTGGACTTCGTTGGGCCGATGAGAGCCGTGATCTTGCGCTGGGCATCGGCCGCGCTGATGCGCGTTTTGCCTGCGTCCCCGTTCGATCGGAAATGGGTCGGGACCAGGACCTTTTGGCCCGCGACGATGTACGGCCCGTGCATGTCCTGAAAGAAGCGCTCGAGCCGCGCCCCAAATCCGGCATCACGTCGAGGCGAGGAGAGCGCCGCTACGGACGCTCGGCTCACCCCGGCCGGCAGACGCTGGGCCGAGCTCGGTGCCTGGGCCACAGAGCTCGCTCTGGTGCCGCCAATGCGGACTGAGGGAGGAGGGTCGGGGTGACGAGAGGCGCGAACCCGGGAAGCCGCATCGATGGGCATGCGCGCCTCGTCGGCGCGCCGACGCTTCAGTTGTGTGTTGGTTCTGGCCGTCCCCCGGCCGGCGGCTCACGCCCGACGCGCGGCAGATCCCTGGTGAAACGCGCCGCAATCTCAGCTACGTTAGTCGGCTTGTACCTGGAGGACCGATGAAAAATACGTGGATCGCGGCCGTGATCGTGGGTTTTGCAGCAATGACCGCCTGTGGCGGTGACGACAGCGGCGGCGGCTCCGGCGGCAAGAAGTCGACCGGCGGCACGTCCGGTGGGGGCAGCGGCGGGACCTCGACCGGCGGCAGCGGCGGCACGACGACCGGAGGCACGTCAGGCAGCGGCGGCGCCGCAGGCAGCGGCGGCAGCGCTGGCAGCGGCGGTGCTGCGGGCACCGGTGGAGCTTCTGGCTCCGGCGGATCGGCAGGCAGCGGCGGTAGCGCGGGAAGCGGTGGCGCGGCGGGCAACGACGCCAGCACCGGCGGCACCCCCAACGACGCGGGCAACGACGCCAGCACCGGCGGCACCCCCAGCGACGCGGGCGGTGATGGCAGCACGGGCGACTCGGGCACCAAGGCTTCGGCTCAGATCGACGCCGCCAAGGGTGGCAAGCTCGACATCGACGGAGCGTCGCTCCAGTTCGGCAAGAGCGCCGTCTCGGCGACGATCACCATCGACGGCGCGTCCTCGAGCTCGACATCGGGCCTGCCCCGCGCCAGCGACCTGCGCGGCAAGATCTACGAGTTTTCCCCGGACGCCACCAAGTTCCTGAAACCCGGCATGCTCATCCTGCCCACCACCGGAACGCTCCCGAGCGGCAAGCTCTGGTACGTCGCGTACCTCGATACCGCGAACAACACCTGGATCACGCTGCCGACCCTCAGCCTCACGAATCGTGTCGCCGCACCGGTCACCCACTTCACCAAGTTCGCGATCCTCGAGACCAACGGCGCGGACGTGACGGCGGGCTGTAATCCTCCGGCGGCCTGCGGCGGAACCCTCGCGTCACACTACGACCTCGGTGGGTTTTGTTACACCGGCACGTTCAGCAGCGGTTCTCTCCCGTTCTGCCCCACGAACTCCACGTCGACGGGCGGGATCCGGGCGGCGGGCGTCCTCGACTTCAACAGCGGCGCGAGCACCTTCCTCTACGGTCTGACCGCCGCCACGCGCACTGAAATGGTCTTGCAGAAGGCCTGCGTCGATGGGCTCGAAGGCACCTTCAGCACCACGTTTGCGACCTGTGAGGCCCTCGAACCCACGCTCAGCACCGCCTTCAACGACGCCGTCGCATGCACCGGCAATCGGGCGGTCTCTTGCCAGTGTTACATCTGGCAGAGCGGCGGGGACTCGGTGGTCAAGACCGGCACCTACTCGACAGCCGGCTCGAATTTGACCCTGACCCCCACCGTCGGCGCACCCGGCAGCATCCCGTACTGCGTGCAGAACGGGAAGATGTACTACGACGACACGGCCAACAAGTTCCAGTACGTCTACGTGCCCTGACGCCTCGTTTCGCCCTGGCGGAGCGCCGGATGCCGCGCTCCGCCAAAACCTCCCCCCGGCGCGGCCCCCGAGCGGGTAATGATCGCACTCATGCGCATCGTCCTCGTGCTCGACCCGCCGGTCTACAAAACGAGCCCCACGGCCTGGTTGCGCGAGACCCTCGACGCAAAAGAGGTCTCCCTCGTCTCGTTGCCCGCGGTCGACCCGCTGACCCGCGCGCTGGCGCAGGCACTCGGCGCGCATCAGCCCGGTGATGACGGGTTCATCGTGCTCGCGCGCGCGGGCACGGGGCTGTGCGACGCCCGCGAGTGGGAAGAGCTGGGCCTGCACAAACGCGTGCGGCGCATCGAGCCCGTGGAAGATCCCGCCGTCGAAGGCGCCATCCGCGAGGGACGCGAGCACTTCGATCGCGGCGACTGGGAGCGCGCGCACCGCGCCTACTCCACCGCGGACTCACTGCTGGCGTGGGAGCACGGCCCGCGACGAGCCGAGGTGCTCGTGTGCTTGGCCAACATCGAAGCGGCGCGCGGCGCGACTCAGACAACGACCGCGCTGCTCGACCGCGCGCTGGCGATCTTTCCCGACCACCTGGCCGCGCTCAGGCAGCGCATCGATCTAGCGCGCAAGACCCACGACGCCGCGACCGCGGCCGCGCTGCGTCGCAGACTCTTGAACCAGGCAGCGAGCGATGCCGAGCGCGCGGACCTCTTGTCGTCCATCGCCGACGACTCGCTGACGGCGACCACGGAAGCGCTCGAACAAGCGCTCACGTTGCGCCCGAAAGATCCCCGGCTGCTCGAACGACTACAGGCGACCCTCGAGGCGGCGGGCCGCTGGCGCGAGGCGGTCGACGCGAAGGTCGCGCTGTCGGAGACCATCCCGAGTCCGCGCGATCGCGCGCGCTCCCTCACCGCGGCCGCCGGAATGTGTGCCCGGCGCACCAACGACGTGCCCCGCGCCGTCGCCCTCTACGAAGCCGCGATCGCCGACGATCCGGCAGCCCCCGGCGCGTTCGAGGCGATCGAGGCGGTGCTGCTCAAGAACGAGGACTTTCGCGGCATCGAACAGGCCTACGTGCGCCAGCTCGAGCGCCTCACCGAGCGGGGTGAGACAGCCGCCGCGACCGCGATGCTGGAGCGCCTCGCGACCCTGCGGTCGGAACGCCTGTACGACGTCCGCGGCGCCATCACCGCCCTCGATCAGCTGGTAGTGCTCGCTCCGAGCAACGTCGACGCACGCGCCCGCCTCGCCTCGTTCCTCGAACAGACCAACGAGCTCGAGCTCGCGGCCCGCTGCCTCGAGGCCGCGGCCGAGTGGGGCCCGGCACGGCCCGCCACGTTCCGCCACCTGCACCGCATCTGCAACGAGATCGGCGACATCGATCGCGCGTACTGCGCCTGCGCGGTGCTCGTTCACCTGGGCGAAGCCGACGTGGACGAGCAGACCGTGTACCGGCAGTTCGCACCGGAGACCACTCCCCGACCCAAGGCGCCCCTCGACGCCGCGACCTGGACGGAGCTCTACGCCCCCGAGCACGACGAGGTAGTCTCGGAGATCGTGCGCGCCATCGCACCGGCCGCGATCCGCATGCGAGTGGAGCAGCTGCGCGCTGCCAATCGCCTGGTCGAGCCCAACAAATCCGATCGGCTGGACGTCGAGAAGACCACCATCACTGCCGCGCGCACCGTGGGCTGGGCCTCGACCGTGCTCGGCATTCCCGTCCCGAGTGTCTACGCCAAGAATGACGATCTTCCAGGCGGGATCGCGCATCTGCCGTCCGCCGAGCCCGCGCTCTTGATCGGAAAATCACTGCTCACCGGGCGCTCGGTGCCGGAGCTCGCGTTTGCGATTGGACGCGAGCTCGCCTGCCAGCACCTCACCGGCCGCCTGGTCACGTTTCACCCGACCTTGCCCGAGCTGCGCTCGGTGCTGGTCGCCGCCGTCGCCCAGGTCATGCCGTCGAGCCTGCCGTCCGACGTGCTCCAGCTCCGCGATGGCCTGCAGCAGAAGCTGGACCCGGCGCACCGCGCCCAGCTCGGTCAGGCGGTCGAGAAGCTCAAGGCTCGGGACGGACGCCTCGATCTGAAGCCCTGGATCCGCGCCATCGAGCTCGCTTCGTGTCGAGCGGGGTTGCTCGTCTGCGGCGACATCACGGCCGCCGCGCGCATGCTGGCAGTCGATGGCCGGGTGGTCGGCGGGCTCACCGCCGCCGATCGCATCCGAGACCTCATCCCCTTCTCGGTCTCAGCGCGCTGCGCGCGGGTGCGCCGCTCCATCGGCATCGACGCGACCGTGGTCGGCTCGTATCACTGAGCCGCGCCGGCGAAAAACTCGAGGGCGGCGCGGGTCTTGGTCTCCTGCTGCTCACTCGTGTCGAAGCCGCGCGAGGTCAGGTAGTCGACCAGCGCCGTCAGCGTCGCGTCCGCTTTCGCGGGCGATGCGCGCAAGGAGACCTCGAGCAGCCGCGTCGAGTCTGGCAACTCCCAGAGCTCCATCGTGAGCTTCTGATCGAAGCCCGATGGGGTGACCTTCCACACCTTGGCGTCCACCGGACCCAGGAGCGATAGCCCCGGGAAGTCCACGACGACCGAGGCGTACCCGTCGATCAGCGCCTCTTGGTCACTCGAGAACAGCTTGTCGATGTCCCGCACCCCGTCCGCAACATCGCCGATCTCGCCCTCGTCCTGGATCACCGTCAACGAACACGACGAAACACTCTTGGTGACGGACCGATCCTCTTCGCACTTGAACCCCGAGAGCTCGAACCAGCTCGCGTCGACGTCCTCGGGGAGCATCGGGCGCAGCTTGACGGTCGAGTCGTCCGGCTCGCCGTGTTTGTCGCGCGCGCGCAGGATCAGCCCGCCCTCGAACAGCGAGAGCTCTGGTGTGTCGTAGAACCAGACGTCCCGCGTCGCGGCGACGCTGGTCTTCAATCCGAACTTCTTCTTGGCGCGGCTGATCTGCTCCGGGCGCAGCGTGACCTTCAGCTCGACCTCACCCTCGGTGCTGTCCGCCTTGCCGAGCGGGCCGTCGAAGCCGGGCTCAGCCACGCCCAGTGCGGCTTCGTCCTCGGTCTGCCCGCTGCAGCCCCAGGCCGAGAGGCCCAAGGAAATCCCGATAATTCCGGCCCAGAGCCTCATGGGGCGACAATGTAGGTTATTTCGGCACACAGGGGAAGAAGGAAAGCTTCTCCTCCGATATTCCGCCCCTGCGGAGGCTCAGTTCTTCGCACAGCTCACCTGATATGCGCTGCACGACCCGCAGGAGCAGCTCGTGCCCGTCGACGTCACGTGATACCCGGTCGGGCAGCTCGAGCCGCAAGCGGTGAAGCTGTTGCCGCTGTTGATGGCGCAGCCCGCTTGATACGCACTGCACGAGCCACACGAGCAGCTCGTTCCGAGCGATGTCACGTGATACCCGCTCGGGCAGCTCGAGCCGCAGGTGCTGAAGCTGTTGCCGCTGTTGATGGCGCAGCCCGCCTGATACGCACTGCACGACCCGCAAGAGCAGCTCGTTCCCAGCGAAGTCACGTGGTAGCCGCTCGGGCAACTCGAGCCGCAGGTGCTGAAGCTGTTGCCACAGTCCGGGGCGCAGCCCGCCTGATACGCGCTGCACGACCCACACGAGCAGCTGGTCCCCAATGAAGTGACGTGGAACCCGCTCGGGCAGCTCGACCCGCACTGGCTGAAGCTGGACTGCTGCGTGTGTTTCACCCCGCTCACGGGGTCACAGCTGTCGGTCGTACACGAGTTGCCGTCGTCGATGTTCACCGGCGTGTGAGAGATGGCGCCGGTGTTCGTGTCGCAGCTGTCGGTCGTGCAGGCGTCGTTGTCGGTGACGCTGACGGCCGTGTGCTTCACCCCGCTCACGGGATCACAGCTGTCGGTCGTACACGCGTTGTTGTCACTGACCGCGGGAGGTGTACCGGGTTTGCAGTTGCCGTTGCCATCGCAGGTCTCGACGCCGTCACACACCGTGCTGTTGCCGCAGCCGGTGCCGGAGCTGACGAACGTCTTGGTGCATTTGCCAGCGGTGCATGCCTCGCTGGTGCATGGGTTGCCATCGGCGCAGTCGGCGGCGGTCGCACAGTTCGTGCCGCCCCCGCTGCCGCCACCCGCTGGCGTGCCGCCGCCGCCCGCTGGCGTGCCGCCACTTCCGCCCCCCGCAACCGTGCCGCCGCTGCCCCCGCCCGCTGGTGTTCCGCCGTTGCCACCGCTCGGGCCCGTGCCCGCGGTGCCGCCGACGTTTCCCCCGCCATCCCCCGAATTTCCGCCGGTGACCCAGCCCCCGTCCCCCACCAGCCCACCGCTGCCGCCTCCGCTCTTGGCGTCGGCGCCGGCATCGGAATCGAGCAGCTCCTCGGCACCATCGAACGCCGCGCAACCGACCAACATCGGTAGGCACCAGAGCGCGCGTGCTAGAGGGCCCATCAACCCACTACTTTAGCCCAGTCTCCGCCCGAGCGCCTCTGATCCTGCCCCGCACTTCTTTCGGACTATGCTCGCCCGCATGTGGGTGCGGTTTCGGATCTCGGCGACGCTGCTCGGAGGCGCCCTCGCCCTCGCCTGCGGTTCACGCTCGGGTTTGCTCGATCCAGGCCTCGACGCGGGTCCAGGCGGCGGGGGTGACTCGAGTGGCGGCAGCCCGAGTGGCGGCACCTCGAGCGGCGGAAACCCCGGTGGCGGCGGTCCGAGCGGCGGTGGCCCGAGCGGCGGGAGCGGTGGTGTCGTGGTCGGTCCGTGCACCACCCTCACCGAGCACCCACCGGTCCTGACCCCGGACAACGTGCCTGCACCGGCGCTCGACGATGGCCTGCGACTCGTGCCCACGAGCCCCGACGCTCAGCAGCTCACCGCCGTGTGGGTGCGCAAGAACCCGGCGGGCAAGCTCACGCTGCGTCACGCGACACTCTCCCCCTGGAGTGCATGGCCCAGCGACGGTGTGCTTGGCTCCGTGCACAACTCCGGTGTGGGGACCGACTCGAGCTTCCAGCTCGCCCCCGCCGGCTCCGGGCGTTTCAGCGTGCTGGTGCGCAACGGAAATGGTCCCGTACTCCATCGCAACCTCGATGCTTTCGTCCCTGGCGTCGGCCCGCAGCCGGTCCCGCTGCCGGGGATCGATCCGATGTTCCTCGCGAGCCCCGATGGTGCCGGGTACCTCGCGGGCACCTTCGACGTTGGAGCGCTTGGCCAGCTCTTGCGCGCGACGCGGATCGACGCCGCGGGCAACACGAGCGAGCTCCCGACGCTTGGGTGCGCGAGCGGTCAGGCACCGCGTTCCAGCGCGGTTGCGTTCGGAGATCACTGGCTGGTAGGGCTGAGTCGCTCCGCCGGTGTCAGCGGCTGCAGTGCGACGCCGCCAGCTCCGCCGAGCTCCCTCGACGTGCTCGCGGTAGCCAAGGACGGCAGCATCACTCCGCTCACGACCTACTCGGATGGCAGCACGATCGTCGACGTACAGAGCGCGCAGCACCCGGCGGGACTCTACCTGGTCTGGTGGGCGTCCAGCTTCACCAAGAGCATCCAAGCGCTGCGGGTCAATGCCAACACAGGCGAGACCGTGGGCCCCTTCGAGCTCTTCCCTGGAGCGCTCACCCAGCAGTCGTTCGCCGTCGGCTCTCTCGGCACTCAGCTGATCGTGGCGCGCAGGAGCGCGTTCGACACCCTCACCGTCGACGTCTTCGACGAGTCGCTGACCTTCGTGTCGGAGGTCAGCATCGTCGCGAGTCAAAACATCGGTCCAAGCGCGGTCTTCGGCTCCCCGACCGGCGAGAGTCTCGTGGTCGGCTGGACCCAGAACGTGAACGGTGCCTTCCGAGTGCAGCTCACACGCATCGATTGCAGCCCGTGAAACCTGAAAAAGAACCCAAGATCTCCGATTCGTTGCATCACAAATCGTCACCCCCGCTGCATCGAGTGGTAGGCTGACCGCGAGCGCGCGGGCAGGCGCGCGCCGAAAGGCAAGGAGTCGAGCATGCGCTTAGGTCGAAGGGCACAGTCGCTGGTGTTGGTCGTGATGGTCGTTTCGATGGCGTTGCTGGCGTGCAAAAAGAAGTCGTCGTCCACCACCTCCGCGGGTCCATCGCTTGCCCCGGCGCCCGCCCCGACGCCCACCCTGGCGCCGCTGCCGGCCACTCCGACCAAAACCTTCGGTTTGAACGATGCGGCAGTGCTCGACGGCGTGACGCTGACCGTGGAAGAGTTCAAGGACTGCCGCCTCGACAACTTCTACAGTCGTCGCGCGGTGACCCGGAAGAAAGAGAAGCTGGTCGGCGCCAACGTCACCTTCGAAGGCAACGGCGACAAGGACCACAACATCTCGTACACGAACTTCAAGGTCGTCGACCCCGAGGGCATGACCTATCGCTCGACCTTCCGCTCGGGCTCCAACTGCAGCCCCACGCTGAACGCCGGGCGCGTGGCCAAGGGTGAAAAGACCAAGGGCTGGGTGATCTTCCAGGTCCCCGAGAAGGCGAAGGGCTTCAAGGTCGTCTTCAGCAACCGCCGCCCCTTCCGCATCGGCACACCCGCGGGCGAACAAGAGCAGAAGGTCGACATCAACCCGGGGGGCTGAGCGCCCGGGGCCACGCGAGGCTTCCCCGCGCGTCGGAGCCAGGGTTACGGCTTCGACTTCGGACACTCGGCGAGCGAAGGTGGCGGCGGAGGGTTGCCCGTGTGGGGGCAGATACACTCTCCGCTCGCCAGCAACGTCAGCTCTTCGTGGAGGCACGTGTCCCAGGCAGGGTCTTGCATCGAGTCCGGGCAGTCCACCACCAGGGGTTTGGACTGATCCATGCCGGGCGGCCCGATGGGAGTGCCCGGTGGCGGAGGAGTGCGGACGTAACAGTGCCCGTCGGCGCGCGCCAAGACGATGCGACCTTGGGCGTCGCTCGGATTCAGGCGTTTCGAGTTGGCGAAATCGATCCGCCCTTTTGTGTACTCCGTCTGGGGCACCGGGCTGCGCACGGTCCGCTTTTTTGAGGCTCGCGCTGGCTCCGTCGCGACGGTGGCCGTCGGTTCGGGCGCCGCCGTGGCCGTCGGCTCGGGCGGATTTCCGACCACGGGCCGCGAGTCCGGATCGGGCGTTGGTGGGTGGCGAGAGCAGCTCGCGACGAGCGTGGCAAACGTGATGACGAACGCCGGCCGCATGCGCGTGGACTGCATCGTGCTCATCGTAGCGAAGATCCGGCCGCCGGGCGCCTCGATTTCTCGATGCCTGTGCCGTTCACGGTCGAGTGAACAGGCGACGCTGTAGTAGGCTCGGAGCGAGCATGCGCGCCGTGTCCCTCAAAGTCCTGTTTGCGCTCCTGGCCGCGGGCTGCGGGGGCACGGGGCCCACTCCGGCGAGCCCCACGCCAGTTGCCTCCGCCGCGCCCGAGCACGCTGCCGCGCCGGTGGCCGCCGCCGAGCCCGAATCGCCGCCGATGGTGAGCGATGAACTGCGCGTGCTGCTGCCCAAGGAGGCGATGTCGGGCTTCGCGGGTGCGGCGTCAGCGACCTACTTCGAACCGACGCAGGCGGAGATCAAAAAGCTGGAAGCCGCGCTGCCGGCGATGATCCGGGCGGAGCTGAAGGGCCAAGCCGTGATTTCTCCGCCGCTCTGGGAGCGAGTCAACACGTACAAACGGCAGTACGTCCCCTTCGTCGAGGCGGGCGGCGCACGCTTCATCTGGGGCAACTTCATGTGCACCAACCCCGGGCGTCCCGGCAGTGACACATGGCGCAAGAAGGTCGTCCGCCCCGACCACGGCGGCGACTGTTTCTTCAGCGTCGAGTACTCGCCCGACACCGGCAAGTTCCGCAAGTTCGCCATCAGCGGCGACGAGTGATCCCCACACCTCTGCTCATCGACCCCTCGCCACGGAGCCCATTCGCGATGCAACACCGTTCGCAGCTCGTTCGCACCAATTTCATCATTGTGTCCTACTGGCTGGCAGTCGGCTGCGGTGGCGCGGCCGCGCCAGAGCCTGCTGCACCGGCTGCGACCGCTGCGCCCTCAGCGCCTGCCGCGCCGGCAGAGACCCCCGCACCGACGGCCGAGGCTCCGCCCAGCGCGGCAGCGGTGCCGCCGCCGGCCATGCCCACACAAGGCGAGCCGGCGAATCATTTCCTCGACGCCGAGACCTGGTTCACCTCCAACGCCGGTTACGACGCCAACCTCATCTACGCCGATCCGGCGAAACAGCTCACCCCGCCCGGGCAAGACGGCAACGCCAAGTTCTGGAGCTTCTTTTCCAAGAAAGAGACGACGAGCCAGCACTTTTGGAAGACCCGCGCCGCGAAGAAGGAGGAGCTGGCGGTCGGCCAACTGGCGCTCATGTTGAACAAGAAGAACGGCGAAGGGGTGTACGTCGCGCCGAGCTCCGTCAAAGAAGCCTACTCGTTGCGCTGGTGGATCACGCGCATCGTGAGCGTGCGCCCGCTCGCCGAAGGTTTCGTGCTGCTCGCGGGCAACTACCGCGCTGCGCCGGACGCCATCCGCGTGCTCGAGGGTGACACGTCACCGAGCATAGAGAAGCAGGGCAAAGAGGACGCGCACTTCCTCGCAGAGGAACACTGGTTCGCGGGACGCTCGGAGTTACCCAAGAAGAACCACGCGTACGTCGACCCTGCCGTGCCGGCCAAACCAGCGGCGCCCATGGAGGGCGGCGAAGGCCGCTTCGTGCTGACCACTTCGGGCAAGATCTTGCTCACTTCCCATGCCTGGCAAACCCGCATCGCAAAGCGAGCTGACCTGAAGAAGGGGCAGCTGGTGTTCGCGCCCGACATCAAGAGCGGCAACAAGTACCGCGCGCCGAAGTCGCGTGCGGAGTCACTGGCGGCGAGGTGGTTCGCCGTCCGAGTCGAGACCCTCGACAAGGACAGCGTGACCGTGGAAGGCAACTACCAAGTCGCTCCCGACGCCCTGCGCGTCGCCAAGTGAGCCAGGCACGAGGCTCACGAAGGGCACGGGACAACGAGCACGGAACCAGGGGGGCGACGATGAGCCGGCGCTCGGCTTGGCTGCGCCGGACAATGGCCCTCCACCAGCGTGGTGGGCACCACGATGGTGACAACCCCAATGTGGCAAAGCCCGCGAAGCTTCAGGCTCACGGGCCCGTTGCTACCGCGCTGCTACACGGCGCGGCACGCCTCGTAATGTCGAAGGAAGATGAGCGGGGCGGACGGGACTCGAACCCGCGGCCTCCGGCGTGACAGGCCGGCGTTATAACCAACTTAACTACCGCCCCGAAGCGGTAAGGCTGCGGTTAGTACCACAGGGGCCCGGGCGATCAACAGGAAAAATCCGGGGAAAGCGCGGGGGTTCGGGGGGGCGGCGATGACGACCCCGCTAGGAATGCGCAACCCCTTCCCGCCCCGACAAGCTACCCTTCCATCATTCGATGACCCGCCCCGCCATCGTCACCTCCCTACTCTGCCTGGCCCTCACGCTCGGCTGCGCTGGAAAGTCCAGCGACGACGGCTCCGCCGGCAGCGGAGGCTCGTCCACCGGCGGCAACGGTGGGACCTCCACCGGCGGCAGCGGCGGCAGCGGTGGCAGCGGCGGCAGCTCACTGTCCTGCGACGCGCTGAAGAAGCAGTACGCAACGGCCGTCGAGCAGGCCAAAGCCTGCAGCGCCATCATCAACTCGCTCCAGTGCACACTCTCGGTCGACACCGAGCTCGCCTGCCCCTGCACCACCTACGTCAACCCCGCGAACACCGCCGCCGTGCAGAAGCTCGAAGCTCTGAAGGCCGAGTGGGGCGCCAAACAGTGCGCCGAAGGCCGCGGCTGCCCCGCCATCGCCTGCATTCCACCCCAGGGCGGGGGCTGCCAAAGCAATGCTCCAGGCGCAGGCGGTGATGCCTGCATCGACTTCGGACCGGACTGAACTATGTCGAACTTCCGAACCCTGACCCTCTCTCTCTTCAGCTTGGCACTGACCGCCTCCCTCGGAGCTGCCTGCGGCCACGATGAGCTGCTCGGCGTCGTCGCAACCGGAGGCAGCACCGCAACCGGCGGAGTGGCCGGCGCCGCAACCGGCGGCAGCCCCGCAACCGGCGGCGTCGCGGGTGCCGCAAGCGGAGGCACCACCGCCAGCGGAGGCGTCAGCGGCACCGCGAACGACGCCAGCCCGGACGGCCTCGCAGGCTCAGCGGGCTCAGTCAACGACGCCTCCAGCGACGCGCTCGCGGACGCGAGCGACGCCGCCGCGGACTCCGGCGACGCCATGGCCGCCGTCGTTCCAGACTTCAAGCTCGTGGACGAGAACCCGAGCTCAGCGCTCTCGAAACAACAGGTCTCGCCCCGAGATTACCTCGGGCAGGTGTCCGCCTGGTACTTCGGACACTCCACTTGAGGCTATTGCAGTAGCCAGTTTGGCTACCTCGACTCGCTCCAGAAAGACCTCGGCTCCGTCACCACCAAGCAGAAGATCCAGATCCTGGGCGTGAACGGCATCGCGCTCGAGTCCGGCAACTCCACCATCACGGCCGGGCGCACCCTGCCCTGGCTGCAAGACACGCTGGCTGCGGACGTCTGGAACAAGTGGATGGTCGAGTACCGAGACGTCGTCGTGCTCGACAAGGAGAACCGACCCATCGCGGTCTACAACCTGACCGTCCACGATCTGGCCGATCCGAACAACTTCGCCGCCCTGAAATCCATCCTCGTCGACGCCGCCAACGCCAACTGAGACGCGCGCCCTCCAGGGCTTTGTCGCCAATCGGAACGGCCAGCGACGTTTGCTGGGGAAAACTCCCGCGCGCGGGACTAGCGTACGAGCCATGGAGATCGAATTCGTCGGCGCTGCCAAGACGGTCACGGGCTCGAAGCATCTGATCCGCACCAAGCACGCCACCGTGCTCCTGGACTGCGGGCTCTGGCAGGGCAAACGCCGAGAGTCGATCACGAAGAATCGCGAGCTCGGCCTCGACCCGGGCGCCGTGGACGCCGTCGTCCTCAGCCACGCCCACATCGATCACTCCGGCGCCCTGCCCTTGCTCGTGAAAAATGGCTTCGACGGCCCCATCTACGCCACCAGCGCCACGCGCGATCTGTGCGCCGCGATGCTGACGGACGCCGCGATGATCCAGCAGAGCGACGCCAAGTTCATCAACAAACTCATCGACCGCGGCGACAGCGACATGGAGAAGGTCGAGGCGCTCTACGACGAACGCGACGTGCTCGGAGTGCTCGAGAAGATGGTCACCATCCCGTACCACCGGCAGCTGAGCATCGCGGACGGCATGAAGCTCTCGTTCTTCGACGCCGGCCACGTGCTCGGCAGCGCCATCACCGTGCTCGACGTCGAGGAGGGGGGCAACACCAAGCGCCTGGTCTTCACCGGCGATCTCGGTCGCCGGCGTATGCCCATCCTGCGCGATCCGGAGATCCCCTCGGACATCGACATCCTGATCACCGAGAGCACCTACGGCGACCGCCTCCACAAACCCATCGAACAGATGGACGACGAGCTCGCCACCATCGTCAAGAAGGTCTACGAGCGCGGCGGCAAGGTCATCATCCCGTCGTTCGCGCTCGAGCGAGCCCAGGAGATCGTCTACGCCCTCAAGGGTCTGCGCGACGCGGGCCGCCTCCCGCAAATTCCCGTCTACGTCGACTCACCGCTGGCAGTGAAGATCACCGACGTCTTCAAGCTGCACCCCGAGTGCCTGGACCAGGAGGCGCTCGAGCTGCTCGACGGGCGCAACTCACCCTTCGAGTTCGACGGCCTGCGCTACATCTCCGACAGAGAAGACAGCAAGGCCCTCAGCGGCTCCAAGGATCCGGCCGTCATCATCAGCGCCAGCGGCATGTGTGAGGCCGGGCGCATCCTCCACCACCTCCGGGCCAGCGTCGGCGACGCGAAGAACGCCGTGCTCATCGTCGGTTACCAGGCGCCCCACACCCTCGGGCGGCGGCTCGTCGAACGCCGCACTGACGTGAAGATCTTCGGCACCATGCAGCCGGTTCACGCCGAAGTTCACGTGCTGAACGGTTTCTCCGCCCACGCCGACCAGCGTGATCTCGTGGACTACTCGCTGGAGGCGCGCAAACGCGGCTCGCTCGAGCAGGTGGTGTTGGTGCACGGCGATCCCACGCCCATGCGCGTGCTCTCGGATCTGCTGGGCGAAAAGGGCTTCCGCAAGGTGCACAGCCCCGACCCCGCCACCAAGCTCAGCGTCTGACGCTGTCGCTCCCGACCACGGACCCTCAGCGGCTCGACACGGAGCTCCGCGTGAGCAGCAGCGGCCGCAGCCAGAGCGGCCACGAAATGCCCAGCGCCCAGCCGGCCAGCACGTCGCTTGGGTAGTGGACCCCGAGGTAGATCCGCGACAGCCCGATCGCGCTCACGAACAGCGCACACAGGCTGACGACCGCCACTCGCTGGCGCGGAAAACGCAAGACCGCGACCACGGCCACCGCGCCGTAGATGGCGGCCCCGGCCATCGAGTGTCCACTCGGAAACGAAAACCCACCAGCGTCCGCCAGCCGCGAGAGGATCAGCGGGCGGGGGCGAGAGAAAGCCAGCTTGAGCAGCGAGTTGAGGGCCCCGGCGCCTGCCGCGGTGACTGCGACGTAGAGAGCAGGAGTCCGCTGCCCCACCGCCATCAGCCCGAGCGTCGCGACCAGCGCAACCGCGGTCAGCGTCGGGCCGTTGCCACAGAACGTCACCGCCCGCATCAACGCGGTCAGCGTCGGGCCTCGCACCCGGTCCATCAGGTGGATGATCGGCAGATCGAGCCAGTCCGTAGAGCCGGCGAGCACCGCGGCCGCGAGCGACGCAAACACGAACACCGCCGCCACGAGCACCAGCCAGCGCAGAAAGAGCACCGACGAGATCTGACCCGCCAGGATCCAGGGCCGCGAGGCCCGTGATGGGCGTGACGGCGGAGGCGGCGCCGAAGGCGCATCGGACTTCATGCGCGGTTCAGGGCGCGACAGCCACGCCGCTGCCCTCCACGATGCGCCAGCGTTTGTCGGCGCTCGCGCCGGTGATGGTCTCGGTCGTACCGTTCGGCCAGCGCACCTCGAGTTTGTCGATGCTGGCTCCCGCACCGAGGCCGAAGTGAACCCAGTGGGAGCCCGGATGCCGCGCCTGGGACTGGAGCTCACGGATGCGGGTGACCGCCCCGCTGGTCACGCTGACCCGCGCACCGATTGCAGAGCGGTTCGAGGTCGTGCCCCGCAAGTCGAGCTCCAGGAAGTGGGTGCCCGGCACGCCGCGGTTCTTCATCAAGAGCAAGCGCGGCCCCGGTCCCGGGCTGAGCAGCAGGAGGTCGAGATCCCCGTCCTCGTCCACATCGGCCCAGATCCCGGTCTGCGCCTGGTGCAGGTGGGTGTCCGCCTCGTAGGTGACGTCCGTGAAGTGTTTGTCGGGGAAATCGTTGCGATACAGCCGCGGATAGTGGCTCGGGTAGGTCGAAATGACGAGCAGGTCGAGATCCCCGTCGTTGTCGAAATCGGCAAACGAAGACTCGACGTCGCCCTCGTCGTAAGCGAGCCCGTACTCCCGACGCTGGTTCGCGAACACGTAGTTCGGCGCACCGCCGTTGACGAGCAGCATGCTCGGATCCGAGCCGGGCTGGACTCGGGGGTGGGAGATGTTGGGGACGTAGAGGTCCATGTCGCCGTCATTGTCGATGTCGCCCGCGTCGCTGCCGAAGCTGTGCCCGCCGGTGTAACCGAACATCGGCACGTCGTCGGCGGCGGCGTTGACGGTGACGGCTATTTCGTCGAACTTTCCGCCGCCGAGGTTCTTCCACAACAGGTTCTCGTTGAGCTGATAGTTCGAGACGTACACGTCGAGCAGCGAGTCGTTGTTCCAGTCGGTCCAGAGCACGCCGTACACCGGACGCCAGGGGGTGATGCTGATGCCGGCCTTGGTTGCGGCGTCGAGCATCTTCACGCCGGCCTGCCCTTCGTAATACCGGCTGGGCACGGTGGGTGAGTCCGGGTAGTGCACCAGCCAGTAGCCAGCGTAGAGATCGAGCAGCCCGTCGCCGTTGCCATCACCGAGGGCCGCGGCGCTCGACGGGCCCAGGATCTCGACGTCGGGGCTCGGGCTCCAGGTGAGCTTGCCGCTGCCGTCGTTGCTGAGCAGCTTCGGGACGAAGTCTTCGTCGGTCTTGCCGTCGCAGTCGTTGTCCCGCCCGTCGAGCAGCTCCGGCGCGCCGGGTTTGGTGTCGGCATGGGTGTCGTCGCAGTCGCCCGCCGCGATGCTGACGCCGTCCTTGTCGGCGTCGCTGGTGTCCGTGCCGTCGTCGGCCTTGCCGTCGCAGTCGTCGTCGTATCCGTTCGGGACCTCGGGTGCGCCGGGTTTCACCGCGGGATCGCCGTCGTTGCAGTCCTTGTCGACGCCAACGCCATCGCCGTCCCCATCGGTCTGAACGTACTGAGAGGCGAACGCATCGAGATCGCCGTCGTTGTCGAGATCACCAAACACGAAGAAGTTCGCCTTGGGGGTGTCCGGCGCAAAAACGCCGGGCAAGGTGCTGAACGCGCCCTTGCCGTCGCCGAGCTGCACGAGCGGCCCGGTGCTGGTGGTGAAAACGGCGTCGTCGTGCCCGTCGCCGTTCACGTCGGCCCAGGCGGCCCAGCCAGCGACGGTGTCACCGAAGGCCTTGTCGTCCCGGGCGAACCAGCGCTCCGCGTCGGTCCACTCACAGAAATGATCACCCTCGAGGCGCAGGCGGTAGTTTCCGTCGAAGCCGGTCGGAGGGTTGCCGGGCTGAGACGGGTCGAACACGAGCGAGCGGCTCATGTCGCCCGTCGCAACCTTCTCCACGGCGAGCCGCGGCTCGATGCCGATGTGCTCGTAGACCAGCATGACGGGCTCGGTGGGAATGAGCAGGGTCTCGGGGATCGGCACGTCGAGCCAGGTGTCTTTGCCCGAGCTCGTCACGTCGAGCTCGATGGGCGGGACGAGGTCGATCAGGTCCGAGTAGTCTGGCCAGTCGCTCTGGGCGAACGAGGCGGGGTAGCTGTGACCGAACGTGCGCATCAAGCGCAGGCGCACCTTGCCGCTGCCCTTGCCGAAGCCGACCCTGATGTTCTTGGCCGCGAACGGGTGCTCCGGGATTATCTTCGTGGCTTCTTGTATGCCCTCGCCGAAATCGGCGGTCAGCACTCCCACGTACTCACCGGAGGACGCACCGAGGGTCGCGGCGCTGAAGGTGTCACGCCACGATTTTCCCACGCAGTACCGAGCGAAGGAGTTCGGCAGGTCCTGCCCCGCCTCGCTGGCGTCGGCGGCATCGGCGCCGTCGTTGCCCGCATCACTCACGTCGGCGCCGGCGTCCGCGCCCGCGTCCTGTTTCTTCTTCCCGCCCCCGCCGCCGTCATCCGAGCCACAACGCGAGAGCAGGAGGAGGATCGGCACCAGACTGAGGACGGACCATGCGCGCATGACCCGACATTCTACACCGGCTTGCCCTGACGAGATTTACCCGCTACGAAGCCGATGACCCCGGGGCGGGTAGCTCAGCGGTAGAGCGCTGGCCTTACAAGCCGGATGTCGCAGGTTCAAGCCCTGTCCCGCCCACCGGAAATCATGCTGGTTTCGATTTCGCTGATCGACGTTCGGACACGACCTCCGTCCGATCCCCGATCCGGATGCGCGGCAGCGCACGTTCGGGGCCACCGGCGAGGCCGACGGATGCCTCCTGACGCTCGACTCGAGGCCAGAGGCTCGCACCACTGATACCGGCGCGCTGCGCCGATCCGCCTCGCCGAGTCCTCTGCCGAGCTCGATCACGCTCGCCAAGCCCAAGAAGATGAACGACGCCGAAAGCGCCAATCCTCGAGCCACGCAACGCTTGTCATGCTAAGTATCCGGGAGCCGAGGCTCCCCCCAATGCCGCGCACCCTCCCCGCTTCCCGTGCCGTGAACGACGGCCAGCGTGCGCCGCCCGCACCCGCGCGCTAGCTTCGCACGATCGCTTTGGTCGGGCTGGCCGCGCGCTCTTTTGGAGGTCACTCCCGGTCCAGCACATCGGCCATGGATGCCAACAAGCTCTCGAGTGCGTCGAGGTCGCTCTCGAGCATTGGACGGCTCGCTGTCAGCGCTCGCACGATTTCGCCGACCCGCGTAGGGTCGAGATCGGAACCGTACGCATGGCGAAGGAAGTGCCGGAATCCGAGCAACGTGTCGCAGGCGTCGTGGGACTGGCGGCTCAAGATCGGTGGGCGCAGTTTGTGGATCGCCAGCACAGTCCCATCGAGGAGCCTCCGGTGCCAATCCGCTCCCGACGGGGTCGTGCCCTCCAATGTCCGCGTGGCCCGTTCGAGGACGGACTCGAACGCCGTGTACGCGCGTTCGAGCGCGAGCGCCGCGGTGGCTGCCTGTTCCGCGGTCAACGGGGATGCGCGTTGGTCGTAGGCCAGCGCCTCCTGTACGCGCTTTGTCCACGCGGCTCGATCCGCCTGGATCTCCGCCAGCGTGCGTCGCAGGCGCGCAGCAGATGTTTCGTTGGCGTTCACGCCAGCCGGATCCCCTCGGCGCGGACGCGGTCGTTCAGCAACGGCGGCGCGTCCTCGCTGCGCAGCACGTCGACGCGCGTGCCGGTCAAGCGTCGCTCGATCACCCGGACCGCCTCCGGCCAGCTCGCCGGCGAAACGCCCTCGACGAGCAGATCGACGTCGGAGTCTGGATGGGGTTCGCCCCATGCGAGCGAGCCGAAGAGCCATACGCTCGTGGCGCCGAGGTGCCGGAGTTCCGTCGCCGCGTCACGCGCTCTGTGCCGGAGCTCATCCGCGCGCCGCGCTGTCTCCTCGAGCTCGTGGGTCACGCGAGCCAAGAACGTCGCCGCGCACGTGGCGACATCCGTTTGCGGCTCGACGGCTGGCATGAATTTCATTCTACGACAGCTGCCAGAGGGCGACAATCTTGCCAAGAATGAGGATTTCCGCGCCATCGAGCAGGCCTACGTGCGTCAGCTGGAACGCCTGACCGAGCGCGGTGAGACCGCCGCCGCTACAGCGATGCTGGAGCGACCAGCGCGACGACTTCTTGCCCTGTCCCGCCCACCGAAATACGACCGCGACGTATCACTTCAGCGTGGCGTCCAGGGCGGGGCCCCGCCGCTCGTCACTGCACCTGAAACACCACCGGGATCACGTACGTCGCCTTGCCACCGAGTGGGGGCTCGAGCTCGATGGCCTTGACGTGCGCCGTCATGCACTTGACCACGCTCGGCGGAAGGTTTCCGGTCGGCTTTGCGTCCACCCCCGTCACCTCACCCTTCGCTCCGATCTCGACCGTCATCACCACCTTGCCCTCGGCCTTCGGGTCCTTCGCCAGCGCGTCGTTGTAACAGCGCCGAAAGCGGGCGTTCAGCATCGCCAGCTTGCCCGGCAGGCGCGCAGGGGCAGCCGTGGCAGGCAGCGCCGCGACCGCCGGGAGCTTGTCCCCCACCCGGATCAAGAACAGCCCCTGCTTCACGATGCGCGCCGCTTGCCCCGCGTCGCTCACCTTGAGCATGTGATTCGGCTCCTCCAGCTCCACACGGAAGCGCTTCCAACCCGTGCCATCCGGGCCAAGCACGACATCACCCGGCTGAAGCGTCGAGCCAGCCGTGACCACCCGCGCGAGCAGCATGCCCCGCGCCACCGTCTTGGGTTCACCGGCGAACTTCTCGAACGTGCCGTCGTAGGCGGAGCCGTGTTCGTAGCTCACTGCCTCACCCACACTCGTGACCCTGCCCTCTTCGAGCATCGCGCCGTCGCGACGGGTGATCAGATCCCCGACCTCGAGCGGCGCCGCCGCCGGCAACGGCGCTTGCACGATGAGCCCCGGACCCGCCCGCTGCACAACGAACACCTCGGCGACCGTCACGACGCTCTCCGTCTCGGTCTCACCCAGCGCGCGCAGACGCACACGCTCACCGGGCTCCGGCCCGAGGACCTCCGCGCGCACCCAGCCGCCAGCACCGCGAACGAGGGCAATGCTCCCGGGATCTGCGCTCCGATAACTCTCGCTCCCGAGCAGCTCTCGACTCACCGGAGCCGGCGCGGTGCCGTTGCAGGGTACACCGAGCACACGGCCATCGGCCTCCACGCCGAGCACCGTGAAGCTGCAGCTCTGCGACGAGCGCGCCGTCACGACCGACATCTCGAGCTGATCCCCGATCACCACCGGCGCGTCCTGGGGCAGACGCCGTTCGGCCGCACTCCGCGCCGGGCTGCGGCTGACCAGGAGCGCCGCGCCGACTCCCACGCTCATCAGCACCACCAGGAGCGCCGCGCCGAGGACCAACGGCGCCCGCGACACAGGTCGCACCTGCCTTGGTGTCACCCCGCCTTGCGCTTCGACCCGGTCCGGCGCGACCCAGAGATGCGCCTGAGCGCAGTGCCCGCAGCGCACGACAGCGCCCAAGATCGAGTCACCGGGATCGAGCGGAGCCCCGCAACGCACACAATTCAGGGCATGAAGGCCGGGTTGCACGGCGCCAAGATAGAGCCATCTCGCCCGCGTCGCCTAGCCGCCAGGCCGAAACACCCGCACGCCGGAGGCCATTGAAGCTGGAACGGGCGACAATTGAAGGCTAGAACGCTGCTCGAGCGTCATGAGCCCCGCCGACATCGAGCTGTCCGTCATCGCCCCGTGTCTGAACGAAGAGCTGAACGTACCCGAGCTCACGGCGCGGATCCTTGGTGTCTTCGAGATGGGAGGCTTCGTCGGCGAGCTGGTCCTGGTCGACGACGGCTCGACCGACACGACCGCGCAGGTGATCCGCGCCATGATGGAGGCGCATCCCGGCCAAGTGCAGGGGGTCTTCCACTCACAAAACCGCGGCATGGCCGCCGGCTGGAAGAGTGGCGCGGCGGCAGCGAAAGGCCGGCTCGTCGCCACCATCGACGCCGATCTGCAGTACCAGCCGGAAGATCTCCTGCGCCTGCGGCGCGCGCTCTACGAACACTCGGTCGACGTGGTGCAGGGCTGGCGCAGCTGGGTCGGGCGACAGAAGGACAAGCGCTACCACATCAGCCGCGCCTTCAACCTGATGCTGAACTCTGCCTTCGGCATGCAGCTCGAGGACAACAAGAGCGGCTTCGTGATGTGCGCCCGGGAGGTGTTTCAGGATCTGCTCACCTACGAAGGCAAATACTTCTACTGGCAGTCCTTCATCATGGTGGCGGCCCACGCCAAGGGCTACAGCTACAAGGAGATCGAGACGCTCTTCGAACAGCGCAAGGCCGGCGAGAGTTTCCTGGACAAGAAGGCCGCCCAAGCCAGCGTCAAGAGCATCTACGATCTGGGCAAGGCGCTGTGGGAGTACCGCACCAGCGGCCCGCCCGATGTCGCGCACCAGTTCCTGCGCCGCCACCCGGTCGTGGATCGCACGACTCCGCGTGATCCGCTGCGCACACTGCAGTGGCGGGTCTACATGGGCGCCTTCAACCAGACCCACTGGATGATCACGCGCTCGGTCGAGCACTACTACGAGACGCTGCGCAAGACCCAGTGGCTCTCGCCCGGCGCCACGCGCGAGCTACAGGACGAAAAACTCCGCCGGCTCGTGCGCCACGCCTACCGCAACGTGCCCTATTACCGCGCCAAGATGCAGGAGGCCGGGCTCCACCCCGCCGACGTCCGAGGCCAGGAAGATCTGGCGAAGCTGCCGCTGCTCAGCAAGGCGGACATTCGCAAGCACCTGTGCTTCGACATCATGAGCGAGAACCACGACAAGAGTCAGATTTTACGCATCTCGACCAGCGGCTCCACCGGCGAGCCCTTCGTGTGTTACGCGGATCGCGCGCAGCTCGAGTTTCGCTGGGCCGCGACCCTGCGGGCGCAGGAGTGGACCGGCTATCAGTTCGGTGATCCGACCGTGCGCCTCTGGCACCAGACCATCGGCATGAGCGGCGCGCAGGCCGCAAAGGAGCGCGCCGACGCCATCTTGAGCAATCGCACCTTCATCCCGGTGTTCGAGATGACGGACGACAACCTGCGGCGCACGCTCGAGCTCATCGCGTCTCACGGCCCCACCCTGCTCGACGGCTACGCCGAAGCCCTCGACTTCATCGCCCACTACGTCAAGACCGCCGGCAACCCCGGCGTGCGGCCCCTGGCCATCATGTCCAGCGCCCAGACCCTGCCCGAGCCCAGCCGCAAGCTGATCGAAGAGGCATTCGGGTGTCGGGTGTTCGACAAATACGGCAGCCGCGAGTTCTCCGGCGTTGCGTACGAGTGCGACGCCCACGCGGGTCACCACGTCGTCGCCGAGGGGTACATCGTCGAGATTTTGCGCGACGGCGTGCCGGTGAAACCCGGCGAGATCGGCGAGGTCGTGATCACCGATCTCAACAACTACTGCATGCCGTTCATTCGTTATCGCATTGGCGACCTGGCCGAGGCCATGAGCGACACCCTCTGCGCCTGTGGGCGCGGCGCAGCGCGCATCGGTTCGATTCAGGGCCGGGTGCAGTCCATCATCCAGGGAGCCGACGGCCAGTACGTGCCGGGCACCTTTTTCGCTCACTATCTGAAGGAGCTCGACCACGCCATCAAGCGCTTCCAGGTCGTGCAGGAGCGCGCGGGCCACATCACCTTCCGCGTGGTGAAGGGCGGGCGTTTCTCCGACGACGTGCTCGAGCAGGTTCGGGCCGAGTTCCGCAAGTACCTGGGGCAACGTCTGGAGATCGACGTCGAGTTCGTGGACGACATCGCGTTGATCCGCACCGGCAAACACCTGGCCGCCATCTCCCGCATCCCCGTCGACTTCCAGTCCGCGGGACCGGTGGTGATGCGCCCGGGCGCCAACGGCAACTGAGACGAAAAGGCAATGACCAGGGGTTCACTCGGCCGCCTCCGAGTCATCGCGCTCGTGCTCGCGGTGCTCGCCGCGACCGGAGTATTTCTGTGGCAAGTCCACGGCCACTACCCGATCCACAAGTGGCTGTTCTGGCGCTACGCCGGCGCCTGGCTCGGTGCGCTGTTCTTCGCGCTCGCCTGTCTCTCGAGCGGGTTCGGCGCGCTCCGGCTCTGCTTGCCCAAGGCGGGCTTGCGGCTCGGCGAGCGTTTACTGTTCGGGTTCTCCGTCGGCTTGGTGATCTTCTACACGGGCACGTTCGTGGCCGGGGTGTTGGGTTTGTTCGGCGGTATTTTCTTCTTCGCGTTCCCCACGCTGGCCATCGCCTCGGGCGCCTTGCCCCTCGGCCGCGCCGTCTTGCGCGCGGCGCGCCACATCCGCGCGCGACGCGCTCGGGCGAGCGCGCCCGCGCTGCCCGCTCTCGCCTGGCTCGCCATCGGCCTCGGCAGCGTGGCGCTGCTGCTCGTCTACCTTCCGATCCTGAACCCGGAGAACGCGGCCTTCGACTCGCGCTGGCAACACCTCGGCATCGCCGAGCACTACGCCGTGGCGCGCCGCATCGAGCGCTTCCCGGAGGGCTGGTTCGTGGGGACCCAACCGCACCTGGCCGCGGTGCTCTACACCTGGGCCTTCACCCTCCCGGCGTCCATGCTCTTCGACCGCGTGGAGCTGGCGGCGCACCTCGAGTTCGTGTGTTTTCTGACGACGCTGCCGGGCGTCGTGCTCCTGGTCCGTCGCCTGCTGCCCCGCGCTCGAGCGCCGCACGCGTGGGTGCTGCGGTTTGCGTTCCCAGGACTGTTTCTCTACGACTCGGGCCTGATCATCGGGGCCGACCACATCGCGGCGGCCTTCGCGGTGCCGGTGTTCCTGGCGCTCGTGCTCGCGTTCCAGGCCCTCGAGCCCCGCAAGATGGTGCTGCTCGGCGTGCTCTTGTCCGGTGTGCTCCTGACCAAGCACACGGCGACGTTCTTGCTCGTCTCCGGTCCCGTGCTCGCCGTGGGGCTGCGCGCGCTGTGGTTGGCCGGCGCGTCGCTCCGCACCCGTCGCTTCGACTGGCTCGCTGGCGTGGGGCTGTGTGTGCTCACGGGTCTAGTGCTCACCTCGAGCTTCTGGCTGAAGAACTGGGTCTGGTACGGAAATCCCATCTATCCCCTGGGACACCACACCTTCGGTGGACACCCGTGGACCGCCGACGCCACGGACCGCTTCGAGCTCGGTTTCATCAAGGCCGAACACTGGGCACCACCCCACACGCTCGCGGGAGTCTGGAAGACCGCGAAGGTCCTCGTCACGTTCTCGTTCCTGCCCAACGACTGGCCGCAGTTCCACGGCAAGGTCCCCGTGCTCGGCTCGCTCTTCTCGCTCTCGGTGCTGGCGCTGCCCTTCGTTCGACCGTCACGGCGACTGCTCGGGCTGTTTGCTTTGGCACACGTCGGGGTCTTCGCCTGGTACTGGACCCATCACCAAGATCGCTACCTGCAAGCCGCGATGCCCTGGTTCGTTGCGGCCACGGCGACCGTGCTGACGGTGCTGTGGCGCGCTCATCTGGCGACGCGCTTGGCTGCGGTCTTGCTCGTCGCCGTGCAAGTGATCTGGGGCGGCGACGTGCCAGCGATGACCGGCCACGTCTTCACCAATCAGCCGCTCGAGGCCACGATCACCCTGCTCAGGACCGGGCACGAGCGCCAGTACGAAAAGCGCCTGCGCCCGTTTGGAGCGTTCTACGAGGCGGGCTCGGTGCTCGACCGCCGTGACAAGGTCCTCGTCCACGACTCGCGCCCACGCGCCGGTCTCCGCACTCGCGCGGTGAGTGACGCGCCCGGAAACCAGGCGGGGATCAGCTACGCCGAGCTGGGCTCACCGCGCGCCGCGTACGAGCTCTTGCGGTCCCTCGGGGTCACCCACCTGTTCTGGGAGTCCGGCGGCAGCAAGGGCGCAGACAACCTGGCCGGCGAGCTGATTTTCTGGCAGTTCGCCGCGCGTTTTGCCACCGATCACCAGAACTTCGGCGGACACACCCTGGCCAAGATGCCGAGCGCGCCGCCGCCCGCCGAGTGGAACGATCTTGCGCTCTTCTTCGGTTGCAGCACCTCCGGCCTGTACCACGTCGCGGCGCTGAAGGAGCCCGGCTACGACGGCAAACCGAAGTACCCGCCGCCGCTCGAACCTGGCCCACCGAAGGGCACGCCGGTCGGAGCGTTGGCATCGAAGGTGTCACTCGTCGCCGTCGAGAAGAAGTGTCACGATTCGGGAGTGCTCGGGCTCGGCGCGGAGTTCGATCGCGTTGCCGCCAGCCGAAGCCACGAGTTCTGGGTACGGAAACCCTGAGCGCGCTCTGCGCGCGTCAGCGGCCGATGTCGAGCACGTCCTGACGCGGCGGCGTCCAGGGCGGCAGGAACTTCGGGCAGTCGGCGCCGGGTTGGCTAACCACGAACTCCGCGAACCCCAGGCCCGGCTCGCGATCGAAGCGCACGTCGCCCACTACCAGTCCCGTTCCGGGCCGCTCGACCCAGTACGGCAGGCGTGCGAAGCGCAGGAACGCGCTCACCTCGCAGCGCTCTTTGGTCAGCGCAACGAGCTCGTGGATGGGCGCGACGAACTCCCGCTCAAAGTACACACTGGACGTGCTCGACGTCTGGATCGCCCGCAGGGGCACAGTGGTCTGTCCCGACGAGAGCGCACAGCTCTCCGCCGCCAGCAGCCCCGGTGCGAGCGACACCCGCCCGCGCCGCACCGCGTAGTCACCGGTTCGGGTGGTCTGGGCCGTGGCAAAGAGCCAGCAGGCGGGATTGGCCGGATTCGAGGTCAAGACGACGTCGTGCAGGCGGTCGTCGGGGAACGCGGCAGCCACGGCGGCGCGGATCCGGGCCTCGGCCAGCGGTTTGCCGAGACCAAACAGCAGCAGCACCAGCCCACTGCCCATGACCGCGTAGACGCTACGTCGTGCGGGCGACGCGCGCCACGACACGACCAGCCCTCCGACCACCAGCGCGAGCACGAGCCCGCATAGGACGAGCGGCACCATGCGAGTCGCAACGGGCAAGACCACCGTTGCCGAAAGCCAGAGCGCGAGCAGCGTCTTGCCGACACGAGCTTGCACCGCGCAGAAGATCGACGGCAGGCCGACGGCCCAGAACAGCGGCTCGACGATGAACACCCGATCCCCGAACACCCATCGATTGTCGAAGGGCCAGAACGGGTGCACTCCGTAGCTGTTGGTGAAATCCATGAAGATGTGCAACGCCGGGCCGGCGAACGCGAGCAGCGCGAGCCAGCGAAAGTCCGCGGGCAGAAACCCATGCCCGCGCCGGCGTGACCAGACGAAGACCAGAGCGAGGGCGAGCACACCCAAGGGGACGCCGAGCAGCAACGTGTGGGTGTGCCCCCGGTGGTGCAACAGGTAACCGAGTTTGTGTCCGGTCAGACCGACGTAGGCGAAGTCGAAGTCCGGAAGGTTGTTGGCGAGCGCGCTGGTGAAATACGCCGCGGACACCCACGCCTCACGCGGCTCGGCGCGACGCGCTCGAACCTGGGTCACGAGCTCGGCCGCCAAGAGTCCGGCCAGGATGTGGGTCAGGTTGTCCACGGAGGCGAAGGCTATCGGGCTGCGATCAGGCCGCGGGATCCCGGAAGAATCCCGCGCTTCCCGCTGTCAGGGGGCGAGAGAGCGACCGGCTCCCGAGTTGTCCCTTGAGCGCGGCGGCGCATCCTCTCATCATTTGCCCATGCGCGGGCGACTGGCTTCACGACTCTTCCTCGGCCTGGCCTGGCTGTCGGCCGGGCTCACCTCCGCAGCGACGGCGTCGGCGCTGCAGCAGCCGAACGGGACGACGATTCCGATCGTCAGCGGCGGCGTCACCACCTGCAGCGACAAGAACGTGCAAGTGTGCCTGGACGCGGAAGAAGGCGGGCAGACCATCAACGCCCTCAGCGCGGCGGCCGTCACCCCCGAGACCTACACGCCCATCTGCGGTCTGACCTTCAAGGTCATCGCCCGCGGCGCCGGCTTCAAGAACACGTTCGGTTGGTACAACGTGGTCGCCGGGCAGAAACCACCGGACTCGGATCTGCACTCGTTCCTGGAGTGCAACGACGGTCCGGGCACGGTCAAGGTACTCACGATCAAGACCAGCCCTTACTACAAGGGCGGGCAGATCGGATTCTTCATGGCCTCGCCGGAGGGGGTCGGCGGCAACTGCCCGCAGTTCAACGCGGCTGGTGGCCCGGTCGCCGGCAGTGTCGGCTACGTCTATTACTCCGAGCGCAAATACAACCCGGACAACACCGGCGCGAACAGCTGGATCCACCTGATCACGTACAACAGCGTCGCCCACGCCAACACCTTCTACTTTGGCTGGGAAGACACCCTCGCGGGCGGCGACAACGACTTCGACGATCTGTTGACGCGGGTCGACGGGATCCAATGCGCCGGCGGCGGTGATCCCTGCACCGTGGCCGGAAAACAGGGGAAATGCGCCAACGGCACCATGCAGTGCCAGAACGGCCAGCTCACCTGCGTGCAGAACCAGCAGCCCACCCCGGAGGCCTGCAATGCACTCGACGACGACTGCAACGGTGAGACCGACGAGGGTGACCTGTGTCCGACGAGTCAGATTTGTTACAAGGGTCGCTGTGTCCCCAAGTGCGGCACGAGTGAGTTTCAGTGCATCGGCGGGCTCAAGTGCAAAGATGGAATTTGCGTCGACCCGGCCTGCGAGAGCCTGACGTGTAACCCCGGCGAGGTTTGCGTCGCGGGCAAATGCCAGGGCGCCTGCGACGGAGTCACCTGCCCGTTCGGGCAGAACTGCGTCGAGGGCGTGTGCTCGGACCCATGTGCCAGCGTGAAGTGCGACCCGGACTTCGTGTGTGTCGCCGGCGTGTGCAAGATCAACTGCAACTGCGATGGCTGCCCAACGGGCAAACAGTGCGAGGCAACCAGCGGCAAATGCGAAGACCCGGGGTGCGCGGCTGCCGCGTGTACGGCGGGCACACACTGCGTGGCGGGGGCCTGCGTCGATGATTGCCAGGGCGCGGTCTGCCCGAAGGGTCAGACCTGCAGCGCAGGGGCGTGTGTCGTGGACACTGACGCGGGAACGGGCAGCGGCGGCTCGGGTGCCGACGGCGGGCTCCTGTTCGGCGGCTCCGGTGGTGGAACCGCGGCCAGCGGGGGCGGCGGCTCCGGCGCCAAGGACGGCGGCTCCGTTGCGGGCACGGGCAACCTGCCCGGCACCACACCGGCCGAGGACAGCGGTTGCGGCTGCCGCGCGAGCGGGCGCGACCGTGGTCTCGCACTCGGCGCCCTCGGCCTCTTGGCATTCGCCGCCGCGCGCCTACGCCGGCGGCGCTGACCCCCGCGCCGAGCATGGCGCCGCTCGCTCTGCTCCGCTCAATCTACTTCTACTTCCGCGCTTCCGCCTGCCTTCAAATCCCCTTCCTGTAAATTCTCCGATCGCGGACCTCGTTCACGGAACCTCAGCCGCAGACGTTCGAGACAGCGTCCTCGAAGCTCGGTGAGTTGCAGTTGTTCTGGAGCTTGAAGAACTTGCCGGCGTTCGGTCCCGAGTCACACGTGCACGTGATGTAGCCACCACCCACCGGTTTACAGGTCACGTCGTAGTATCCGCAGGAGAGACCGCAGGAGCCGTCACTTGAGGCCCAGCCCGAACATCCGGGGTTATTGCCGATGCAGTTCTGGAACGCCTCCGAAATGTTCTTGCACGGCGGCGCGAGCCCGGGCTCTCCGCCCTGGCAGTTCAGGGGATAGCTCAACGCACAGTCGAGCACCTTCTCTAGCTCGCCCACACAGCCCATCGACTGCGCGATGTCGACCGCTTCGCTCAGCTGCTTTTTGCAGTCCGGCTGCGCGCACGGCAACGTGCTGATCACCGCGCACACCTTCTGGGCCTTGGCGTCGATGGAGCTCGAGCTGCCTCCCGCGCCGCCGACACTGGTTCCACCAAAACCACCGCCGGCCACGGCACCCATACCACCCGCGCCGCCGAACGCACCGACGCCACCGGCGTTCCCCGTGTTGCCCACGCCGCCCATGCCGCCTCCCGCAACCGCGCCGCTGCCGCCCGCGCCGACGCCACCTTGCGCGCCGCTTCCGCCCGCTCCGGAGCCACCGCTGCCCGCTTGAGCGCCCGCGCCCCCGGTGCCGCCCTCGGTCTTTCCGCCACAGGCCGCGAGTGAGACCATCCCCCAGCCGAACACCGCCAAGACCGAGAACCTTCGCATCCTTGCCTCCGGGACTGTTCCTAGCCCCACGACGGCCGCCGCGCAATTCCGAGGCCTACGTGGCAAGCTCCGACCGGTGACGGGGCTCAGTCGCGGTCGGGGGTGGGCGCTCGCGCTCGCCGCAACCTTCACGATGGCGGTGAGTTACCTGGACCGCCAGACGCTGGCAGTGCTCGCCCCCACTGTGACGAAGGAGCTGCACATCGACGAGCAGGCCTATGGCTGGCTCGTCTCCGCGTTCTCCTTCGCCTACCTCGTGGGCCCCCCCATCGCCGGCCGCCTGCTCGATCGCTTCGGTGCCCGGCGCGGACTCTTTTTCTCCGTCACCCTCTGGTCGTTGATCAGCGCGGCGCACTGCATGGTCACGGGTTACCCGATGCTGTTTGCCATGCGCATCGCACTCGGTTTCGCCGAATCGCCGAGCTTCCCCGGCGCGGCGCAGATCATCCAGCGCGGACTGCCCGCGGAGGAACGTCCGCGCGCGTTCGGGATCTTGTTCACCGGCAGCTCGTTCGGCGCGATGATCGCGCCGCCGCTCGCAACGACCTTCATGAGCCATTTCGGTTGGCGCGGGGCCTTCGTGGGCACGGCCCTGGTGGGTCTGTCGTGGGTCCCGCTGTGGTTGCTGCTCACCCGCGGCAGAGCGGCGCACGCGGCCCTCGACCGCGCGCCGGAGCCCGGCCCCAGCGCGGACGCTCGCGTCGACTGGAAGGGGCTCTTGACCGATCGAGCCATGCTGCGAGCCATCTTGCTGGTCCTCGCCGTCGCTCCCTTCATCGGAGTCGTGATGAACTGGGGCGCCAAGTTTCTGGTGCGCCACCACGGCCTCACCCAGCTCGAGGTCGGCCACTATTTCTGGATCCCGCCGCTGATGTACGACTTCGGCTCCGTCGCATTCGGCCACTACGCCAGCCGCCGCGCGGGCAGAGTCAAAGACGGCTCGCCCGCCCGGGCGCTGCTCGGCGGAGCGGCGGTCTTGTCACTCTGCCTGGTCTTCATGCCCTTTGCGCCCACCCCGCTGACCGCGATGCTCGTCGCCGGCGTGGCCCTGATCGGAGGCGGCGGCATGTTTGCGATCCTGTCCAGCGACATGCTGGCCCGTGTCCCCGGTCGGCTGGTCTCCACGGCCAGCGGGCTCACCGCGGCAGCCCAGTCACTCTCGTACATCGTCGCCAATCCGCTGGTCGGTAGGAGCGTCGATCACTGGCAGAGCTTCTCGCCTGCACTGATCGGCCTCGCGCTCTGGGTCGTGCCGGGGGCGCTGTTCTGGATCGCCGTCGATCCGCGGCGCCGAGCGCAGCCAAGCTGACCCTCGACAGACTCGCGCGACCGGAGCATCGTCCGGCCCATGTCGCGCCGCCTTTGTTTCGCCATGTGTTTCGGGCTCGCTGCGGGCTGCGGTGCACCGCCGCCGGCCGAGACACCGGCCCCGCCGAGCACCGCCCCACCCGCGGCCGCGAGCGCCGCAGCGGCGCCGCACATCGGCAAGATCCCCAAACTCATCCCGCGCGAGGTGTTGTTCGGAAACCCCGAGCGTACTTCGCCGCGGCTGTCCCCCGACGGCAAACAGCTGGCGTTCCTCGGGCCGGTGAACGGAGTACAGAACGTCTGGGTTGCCCCCATCGGCGACCTCACCCAGGCCAAGCCGGTGACCGCTGACAAGAAGCGCGGCATCCGCATGCACGCCTGGGCCTACGACAACAGCCACGTGCTCTACGCCCAGGACGAGGGCGGCGACGAGAACTGGCACCTCTTCAGCGTGAGTCTGGCCGACTCGAAGGCGCTCGATCTCACACCCATGAAGGGGGTTCAGGCCCGAATCGTCCAGGCAAGCCCCAAGAAACCCAGCCAGCTTCTGCTCGGCATCAACGACCGGGACAAGAAGTGGCACGACGTCTACCGGGCGGAGCTCACCACCGGAGAGCTGACGCTCGTCGAGAAGAACGACGGCTACGCCAGCTACCTGGCCGACGACGAACTGGCCCTGCGGTACACCGTGAAGAACACCAAGGGCGGCGGGTACGCGGTGCTCGTCCGCGCCGGCAAAACGTGGAAGCCATTCAAGCGCATCGCGTTCGAAGACACCCGCAACACCGACCTGCTCGGGCTCGACAGCGCCGGCAAGAACCTCTACTGGACCACCAGCGTAGGCCGCGACAAGAGTGTGCTCGAGCGCATCGACCTGACGACGAAGAAATCCGTCGTGCTCGCCGAGGCGAAGGCCGCCGACGTCGTGGAGGTCTTCAGTCACCCGGCGACCCACGCGCCCCGCGCCGTCGCATCCGAGCCGCTGCGCAAGGAGTGGCTGGTGGTCGACACGGCGCTGAACGCAGATTTCGAGGCTCTGCGGCTGATTTCGGCCGGAGATTTCTCGATCGTCAGCCAGTCGCTGGACGACACCCGCTGGGTCGTCGCCTACACCCTCGACACCTCTGCTCTGCGCTTCTACCTGTGGGACCGCAATGAAAAACGCGCCAAGCTCTTGATGAGTGAACGCCCCGAGCTCGACCGCTTCACGCTCCGGGGCATGCACGCGGTCGCCATCCGAGCCCGTGACGGGCTCGAGCTCCCGAGCTACCTGACCTTGCCCCGAGGCACGAACCTCGGCGACGCTCAGCGCGCGACTCGACCGAGCCCCCTCGTCCTCTTCGTTCACGGCGGACCCTGGTCCCGGGATCGCTTCGGTTACCACCCGTACCACCAGTGGCTCGCGGATCGCGGCTACGCCGTGCTCAGCGTGAACTACCGCGGCTCCACCGGCTTCGGGAAATCCTTCGTCAACGCCTCGACCCACGAGTGGGCGGGCAAGATGCACGACGATCTGCTCGACGCGGTGAAGTGGGCCATCGACCAGGGCGTGACCACCCCAAAACAGATCGCCATCATGGGCGGCAGCTACGGCGGCTACGCGACGCTGGTCGGGCTGACCTTCACGCCGACGACCTTCGCTTGCGGCGTGGACATCGTGGGGCCTTCGAACTTGAACACCCTGTTCGAGTCGATTCCCCCCTACTGGGAGTCGTTCAAGGAAGAGTTCCTGACCCGGGTCGGCGATATCCGCACCGAGGAAGGCAAACGCCTGCTGGCAGAGCGTTCACCCTTGACGCGGGTCGACGCCATCGAGCGTCCGCTCCTGATCGGGCAGGGCGCCAACGACCCGCGAGTGAAACAGGCCGAGGCCGATCAGATCGTGAACGCGATGAAGGCGAAGAAGCTGCCCGTGACCTACGTGCTGTATCCCGATGAGGGCCACGGCTTTGCGCGCCCCGAGAACCGCCAGAGCTTCAATGCCATCGCCGAGGTGTTCCTGGCGGGCTGCCTCGGCGGACACGCCGAGCCGCTCGGCACCGGCTTCAAGGGCTCGAGTCTGCAGGTGCCCGAGGGAGCGGAGCACATCAAGGGGCTGCGCGACGCCTTGTCGGGGCGCTAGAGCGTGTCCTCATATTCTCCGACGCTCAGTCTGCCCGTAAACGTGCCCGTGCCCGGAACGTTGGCAACTGCAATGGCGACCGAGCCGACCGGTGAGCCAAGGTGCTCGATCACGAGAGGCTCGACGTTTATCACCTGGCCCTGGACTTCCTGGCTTTCGCGAATGGCGTGATTGAGGCGTTGCCGCGTGGGCGGAGCCATCTGGTCGATCAGTTCGCTCGGGCTTCGACCTCCATTGTGCTGAACCTTGCCGAAGGTGCCGGCAAGCACTCCAAGCCAGACAAGCGACGCTACTACCTCACGGCGCGAGGGTCGGCGACGGAGTCCGCGGCGCTGCTCGATGTTTGCGTCCGTCTCGAACTGCTGAATGAGGCGGGACACAAGACGGGCAAGGACATGCTCGTACGCATCGTGTCGATGCTCATCAAGCTGGCTCAGGCGCTCAGCTCATCCCAGGCTGCTCACCCGGGACGTCTTTGTCCGCCACCGGCGGCGGCTCGGGGGTCGGCCCCGTCTCGCTGCCCCACAGCTCGCCGTTCCGGTACTCCAGGAACAGCCGCCGCGAGCCGAACATCTTGTCCGGATCGGTGATCGCCAGCGCTTCTCTCAGCACGTCGTCCATGTGATCGACCAGCACGATGCGCATGGCCTTGAGCACACGGCGGGGGATCTCCCGCAGGTCTTTGCGGTTGTCCTTCGGGATCAGCACCGTCTTGATGCCGCTGCGGTGAGCCGCGAGCAGCTTCTCTTTGAGGCCGCCGATCGGCATCACCCGCCCACGCAGGGTGATCTCCCCCGTCATCGCCACTTCGCTCTTCACCGGCACGCGCGTCAGCGCGCTGGCAATGCTGGTGGCCATGGTCACACCGGCGCTCGGCCCGTCCTTGCGCACGAAGTCCGGGAAGTGAACGTGCACGTCGATCTTCTGGTAAAACTCGGGCTCCAGGCTCAGCGCTCCGCCACGGCTGCGGATGTAACTCATGGCGGCCTGGGCGCTCTCTTCCATGCCCTTCTCGAGCAGGCCGGTGATTACCAGCTTGCACTTGCCCGGCACCACCGAGACCTCGCAGTCGAGGATGTCGCCGCCGTACTCGCTCACCGAGAGGCCGTGGGTCAAACCCAAGGAGTCGGTCTCTTCCTTCTTGCCGAGGCGGTACTTCGGCACCCCGAGGTACTTCGGCACGTCCGAGCCCTTGATCTCGATCTTGAGCTCTTTGCCTTCCTTCACTACCCGCAGCGCCGCCTTGCGGCAGATGCTCGCGACCTCGCGCTCCAGGCTGCGAACGCCGGCCTCCTTCGTGTAGTGGTGGATGACCGTGCGCACGCCGTTCTCGCTGAAAGCAAAGTCGACCTCGTCGAGGCCGCACTCGTGCTTCTGGCGCGGCACCAGGTATTTCTGCGCAATGTTCAGCTTCTCGAACTCGGTGTAGCTCGACAGCTGGATGATCTCCATGCGGTCCTGGAGCGGCAGCGGGATCCCACCCAGGGTGTTCGCCGTCGTCAGGAACATGATCTGCGACAGGTCGTAGTCCAGATCGAGGTAGTGGTCGTTGAAGTTGTGGTTCTGCTCCGGGTCGAGCACCTCGAGCAGCGCCGCCGCCGGATCACCACGAAAATCCGTACTCATCTTGTCGATCTCGTCGAGCAAGAACACCGGGTTCGCCGTGCCGACCTTCTTCAGGTTCTGGATGATCTTACCCGGCAGGGCCCCGATGTACGTACGGCGGTGACCGCGGATCTCTGCTTCGTCGCGCACACCACCGAGTGACTGGCGGACGAATTTACGCCCTGTCGCCCGGGCGATGCTCTTGGCGATGCTGGTCTTGCCCACGCCGGGCGGCCCGACGAAACACAGGATCGGACCCTTGAGTTGTTTGGTGAGCGCCTGCACCGCCAGGTACTCGATGATGCGCTCTTTGCACTTCTTCAGGCCGTAGTGGTCCTCGTCCAGGATCTTCTCGGCCTCGAGGATGTCGAAACGCTCCTCGGTCTTTTCGTACCAAGGCAGGCTCAAGATCCAGTCGATGTAGTTGCGAACGACGGTCGCCTCGGCGCTCGTCGGGTGCATCATCTTGAGCTTCTTGAGCTCCTTCTTGACCTTCTGCAGGCCCTCGTCGCTCATCTTCTTGGTCTTGAGCTTCTCTTCGATCTCTTGGATCTCGGTCTTGAACTCGTCGCGTTCGCCGCCGCCCAGCTCCTTCTGGATGGCCTGCATCTGCTCGTTCAGGTAGTACTCCTTCTGCGTCTTCTCCATCTGCTTCTTGACGCGGGAGCGGATCTTCTTTTCTACCTGCAAGATCTCGATTTCGGCCTGCATCAGCTCGTACAGGCGCTCGAGACGTTTCTTCGCGTCGAGCGTCTCGAGCAGACCTTGGCGATCGGCGAGCTTGATGGTCGGCAGGTTGGCGGCAATGGTGTCGCTGAGCTTCGCCGGGTCGTCGATGCTCTGCACCTGCATGAACACCTCGAACTGAACCTTCTTGTTCAGCTTCACGTAGACCTCGAACGTGCTCTGCACACTCCGGATCAACGCCTCGACCTCGACGCCGGTCTGGGCCTCTTCGGCCAGCTCCTCGACCTCGACCAGGAAGTGGTTCTGCCCGTCGACGAAGCGCGCAATCTTCGCCCGCTGGCGCCCCTCGACCAGTACCTTCACGGTGCCGTCCGCAAGGCGGAGCAGCTGCACGATGGTGCCGATGGTGCCGACCTGGAACACGTCCTCGGGCGTCGGATCGTTGGTTTTTGCGCTGCGCTGGGCGGCGAGGAAGATCTCCTTGTCCCGGGCCATCGCGTCGTCCAGAGCGGCGATGCTCTTTTCGCGCCCCACGAACAGCTGGCTCACCATGTGGGGGAACACGATGATGTCGCGGAGCGGCAGCGCCGGGAGCGGGCGCCGCGCGGTGGAGGGCTTGTCGTCGCTCTTGCTGAAGAACATGGGTTTTTACGTCTCGGGCGGGTGAAAGGGCGGGCGCTTGCCCGCGAGTCGAACCTGCCCCGGCAAACAGGTGCCGGGGCGACCGCGTCAGCCGACGCCGGCTTCGCGCTGGTCCTTCTCGTAGACGATGAGCGGGGATTCGCCCTTCGCGATGACCTCTTCGGAGAGCACCACTTCCTTGATGCCGGTCTTGGTCGGCACGTCGTACATGATGTCGAGCATCGCCTCTTCCAGGATCGCCCGGAGTCCGCGCGCGCCGCTCTCGCGTTCGAGCGCTTTCTTCGCGACAGCTTGCAGCGAGCCCTTGCTGAACTTCAGCTTCACGCCGTCCATCTCGAACAGCTTCTGGAACTGCTTGACCAAGCTGTTCTTGGGTTTGGTCAAGATGTCGACCAACGCCTCTTCGTTCAGCTCGTGGAGCGTCGCGATGACCGGCAGGCGACCGATGAACTCGGGGATCAAGCCGAACTTCAGCAGGTCTTCGGGCTGCACCTGGTTCAAAAGCTCGCCGAGCTTGTAGTCACTCTTGCTCTTCACGTCCGCGCCGAAACCAAGCCGGCTCTGGCCCAACCGCCGCTGCACGATCTGGTCGAGACCGACGAAGGCCCCGCCGCAGATGAACAGGATGTTGGTGGTGTCGATCTGCAGAAAATCTTGCTGCGGATGCTTGCGCCCGCCCTTGGGCGGCACGTTGGCGATGGTGCCCTCGATGATCTTGAGCAGCGCCTGCTGCACCCCCTCGCCGGACACGTCCCGGGTGATCGAGGGGTTGTCGCTCTTGCGGCTGATCTTGTCGATCTCGTCGATGTAGACGATGCCGCGCTGCGCCCGCTCGACGTCGTGGTCTGCGTTCTGCAAGAGCTGCACGATGATGTTCTCGACGTCCTCACCGACGTAGCCGGCCTCGGTCAGCGTCGTGGCGTCCGCGATGGCGAACGGCACCTTGAGGATCTTGGCCAGCGTCTGGGCCAGCAGTGTCTTGCCGCTGCCGGTGGGCCCGAGCAGGAGGATGTTGCTCTTGCTGAGCTCGACGTCCTCCGTCGCAACCTTCGAGTCGATGCGTTTGTAGTGGCTGTAGACCGCCACCGACAGGACCTTCTTCGCCCGCTCCTGGCCGATCACGTAGTCGTCGAGGATCGTCTTGATCTCCGACGGCTTCGGCATCGGGTCCGAGCCGCCCGCCGGCTCGTCCTTCTCGACCTCTTCCGCGATGATGTCGTTGCAGAGGGCGATGCACTCGTCGCAGATGTAGACCGTCGGCCCTGCGATGAGCTTTTTTACTTCCTTCTGTGACTTCCCACAGAAGGAGCAGCACAGATTACCGTTGGAGTCTTCGCGGCGCCGTTCCACTTTTTAACCTACGGAACAATTGCGGTTTTTAGCGGAGGAAGTCTAGAGCCGGAGGCTGCCCCTCGCAAGCTAACGGCAGACGGAAAACGCGGAACCCGGGCACCGAGCCCGAGCGCGCACCCATCCGCCGACGACCCCACCCCCGGAGCTCGTCTCATTCGCCCTTTTTCTTGGGCTCGAAGATCTCGTCGATGATCCCGTATTCCTTGGCTTGTGCCGGCCCCATGTAAAAATCGCGCTCGATGTCCTTGGCGATTTCTTCACGGTTGCGGCCGGTCGAGCGCACCAGGATGTCGGTGATGACGTCCTTGGCGTGCCGAATTTCACGCGCCTGGATTTCGATGTCGGTGGCCTGACCCCGAGCGCCGCCGAGGGGCTGGTGGATCATGATGCGCGAGTGCGGCAGGGCATATCGCTTGCCCTTCTGCCCAGCCCCGAGCAGGAGCGCGCCCATGCTGGCGGCCTGCCCGATGCAGATCGTGCTCACCGGGCAGCGGACGTACTGCATGGTGTCGTAGATGGCCAAACCCGCCGTCACCACCCCGCCCGGGGAGTTCACGTAGAGCTGGATGTCCTTGTCCGGATCTTCGCTCTCCAGAAAGAGAAATTGGGCAATGATGATGTTGGCGACATCGTCGTCGACCTGGCTGCCCAGGAAGACGATCCGGTCCTTGAGCAGGCGGCTGAAGATGTCCCAGGTCCGCTCGCCGCGATGCGTCGTTTCGACGACATGCGGGTAGATGATGTTGTCGCTGATGGGGGTCTCGAGGAGCTCCATCGCCTGGCGGCGGGTCTCGGGTCGCTGGGTCATGCTGTCCGTTTCCTCTCAGGTCTCGTCTTCGATCTTGGCCTTGGCCTCGATGATGTCGAGTACCTTGTTCTCGAGAATCATTCCAATCAGCATCTCGCGCTTCTTCGCGTCGCGGTACTCGGCCCGGAGCTTGGCCACGTTTTTCCCGCTCTGCTCGGCCAGTTCGGCGAGACCTTCCTCGATCTCGGCATCGCCGATCTTGATGTTCTCTTTTTTGGCGATCTCGGCCATGAGCAGGCCGGCCCGCACCTTGACCTCGCTGTCGGCCTGGATCTTCTGGCGCAGATCGTCCCCGAGCCCGGAGACGCTCTGACCCTGGCGGCGGGCCTGGGACATGATTTCCTGCTGGGTCAGCTGCATCTGGCGCTCGACCAGGGATGGCGGCAAGGGAATGGGGTTCGCCTTCACGAGCTCGACGACCAGCTGCTCGGCGACGCTGTTGTCGGCGTTCTCCTTGAGCTGCTTCTCGATCTTCTTCGAGATGTCGTTCTTCAAGTCCGCTAGCGTCGAGAGCTCCCCCAGATCCTTGGCGAACTCGTCATCCAGCTCCGGAAGCACCCGCTCCTTCAGATCTTTGAGGGTCAGCTTGAAGACGGCGCTCTTGCCCTTGAGCTTTGGGTGAGGGTGAGTTGCCGGCATCTCGACCGTGGCCTCGGCGGTGTCGCCGGGCTTCTTGCCGAGCAGGGCCTCTTCGATGGGCCCGAGCAGGACTCCCGCGCCGAGCTCGGCCGGAAAGTCCGTGGCGCCAGCGTCGCCCACGGCCTTGCCATCGGCCTCGATGGTGAAGTCGATGGTGACGACGTCACCCTTGGCGGCCGCGCGCTCCTTCTTCGGCGGCTCCAGGGTCGAGTGCTCACGGCGCAGGCGCTCGAGCTCCTCGGTGATCTGTTCTTCTTTTACCTCGACCTTGGGACGCTTGGCGCCGAGAGCGTCGTAGTTGACACTCTCGATGGCCGGCACGATCTCGAAGCGCGCCTTGTAGGTGAAGGGTTTGTTCTCTTCCACCTTCTGCGGCTCGATGGCGGGCGAGCTGACCGGCTGTACGTTCTGAGCGCTCACCGCCTCGGGGAACGTCTCGTCGACCAGACGCTGGGCGACGTCCGCGGCGATGCGAGCGCCGAACATGTTCTTGAGCACACCCCGCGGTGCCTTGCCGGGACGGAAGCCGCGGATGCGGGCGCTCTTGGAGACGGCGGTGTACGCCTTCTCCATCTCGCTGCTCACGCGGTCGGCGGCGACCTCGACATCGAACTCGATCAGAACGGGGCTCAGCTTGTTGACCTGGACCTGCATTGGGGGGGCACAATTTCCACGCGGGGGCTTCCGGGTCAAGGGTCGTGACCTGAACCGGAAACGTTCGGCGGAGGAGCTGGGGGCGCGGCTGATTGGCGCGAGAAAAACCCGCGAACCTGGGCGGTGGCCCCGGGTCGAGGGCGGCGGCTCGGGCCGGGCGGCGGACGCTGGGCGGGGCCCGGAGCGGCGGCCGCCCACGGCGTGGGACCTGCGCTGGCCGGTTTTGGGGGGCGGGCTCGGTGCGGTCAGGGCGCGGGTTTGCAGGGCGCCGAAGTCTTCCAGAACCGAGTCCGTTCGCGCTCACACGTCGCGGCGTTCGCGTGAAAGGCCTCCATGGGCCCGTACTTTCCCGTCCACTCGAGCTTGTAAATCCCGTCTTGCGCCGCGACGCACGTGAGCCCGGCGGTGGAGCCAGCGGAGGTCATGTGTGACCGACACGTAGTCTCGTTACGAGCACACACGCCGACCGGATGCTCGTCCCCGGGGCCGGTGACGCAGAAGTAGGTCGTCGGGCGCTTGGTGCCACACGCCCCGAGGGCAAGAACCAGAAGCGCGCACTCGAGGCAACGGGACTTGAACACGAATCAACCCGTTGCCATCACGAGCCGCGGCGCGCAAGCGCAGGTCGTCGCACGGCGCTCTCACTGGCTCTCGCAGCGCCCTCCCACACAGGCTGCGTTCGACGCGCAGTCGGCATTGCTCCGGCACTCGGTCCGGCAGGCAGAATCGCCGCAGGCGTAGCTGCCGCACGAGTTGCTCTGCGGCTGGCACGCACCACTGCCGTCACAAGCGAACGACTCTTCCACGCCTTTGACACAGGTCGGCGCGGCGCACTCCTGCTCCGGATCGGTGCCAGCGGCGTGCGCCACACAGAAGCCGACCTGGCCGGGCACGTTGCAGGCCTCGCACACGCCGTCGCAAGCGGTGTCGCAGCAGACGCCGTCAGCGCAGCTGCCCGTGCCGCACTCGGCATCGCTGCTGCACGCTTGACCGAGCGCGCCGGGCTCACCGGGAACGTTCGCCATCGGGCCGGGCTCGAGCTCCGCGACTCCAATGGCGGTCGGGACACCCGAGAAGCCGGTCATGGGATGCGTCGCGGGACTGTTGAGCTCCGTTCCGAGGAGCGCTTTCGAGTCGGTCGCCGACGAGCCGAGCCCGATGGGCGCGACGCCGGTTGCGGTCGGGCGGGCCGGAATTTTCGCGGCGGGGCCGGGCTCGACGGGCGCGAGCTCGACGCTCGAGTTGCCCACTGGACCTTGATTGGTGGTGGCCGTCGGCTCGCCGGCGGTGTCGAAGCTGCAGCCAGCGAGGCAAACAGCGGCCAGAGTCACAAACCCAAAAAACGACGTTGAAACGACGGTGCGCATTGAGATCCTCCGTGTGAAGTGCGCACCTTGTCGGCAGCCGTGGGCGGCAGTTGCTGGAAAAAGTTCCGCCGCCCGGCACGAACCCGCTCGCGGACCCGCCCGCCGCTACTGCATCACGCGCTCGGGATCTCCGAGAAAGTCGAAGTGCATCGTGTCCTCGAGCTCGTCGTGGCCCAGCCAATGGAAACCGTAGCGCTCGAACACCTCCACCCAGCAGCGCGGCATCGCCATGCGCTCGAAGGCCGAGCTGACACGCTTCTTACAGATCTCCTGCTCGGCCCAGAACCCCACACAATGACAGCATGGGTTCTTGTGAGGATCGATGTCGAGGGCGATGCCGTAAACGTGATTCGAGACCTCGTAGTCCTTGAACGTGTTCTCGGCTCTGAGCCCCCCCACCTGTTTCGGCTGATACGGAAACGCGGCGCACTCCCGGAGCAGTGCCGCCTCCACACAAGCCAGCGCCGGCACCACCTTCTGGTTCAGGACTACCGGCACTCCCATGAGCTTGGTGCGCTTTGCGTAGAAGCTCGGCGGATGGGGATTGTCCTTGCGGCTGCCGAAACCCGGGACCCGACCGTAGTTTCGGGTGCGGTACTCGATGCTGCGTTTGCGCGCGGCCTCGATGGCCTTCTGCTCGGCCTTCGTCGCACCGATCTTCGCGATCTGTCCCTTCCGCAGCAGGAACTCCTGCGCGGCTTGCTCTCGACAGCGAGGAACCGCGGCAACCTCGGGCGGCGCCACGATCGCCACCGGCGTGGAGCTCGGCGCCGGCGCGGGCGCGGCGGACGCTTGAGGTTCCGCGTTGGTCGTCACCGGAGCGGGGTGTTCGTCCGCGCGCTCAGCGCAACCGACCGCGAGCAGCAATGCCAATAGAGCGAGTCGCTTTTGCCGGACCATGAGCACTGCTACCCAAGCCTATCGGCAACGCAATGCCTTGTGTCTCGACCGGACAGAACCGACGCCACAAGTCTCAGTCACTCCAACCCAATACAAAAATCAAGAACCCCCACGGAAGGCAGGTCCGCGGGGGCTCTCTAGGGTTCCGGGGAGGGGAACCCGGATCAGCTGGGGGCAGCGCTCTGGCTGACCCCAGCCAATCCGAAGTCAAGTCAGTCGTCCTCGTCCTCTTCCTCCTCGGCCTTGTCCAACATGGCCTCGAAAGGATCGGAGTCGAAGTCGAGCTCGGCACCCATGGCGGGTTCTTCGAGCTCATCGAGGGTCCATCCGGCACGCATGCCGGGACGGATCTCCTCGCGCTGAAAGTCTGCGAAGCTGCGATAAGCGCGGGGCGATGACATGGGGTTCGGCTCTCCTCGGGCGGGGGGTGACGGGCGCTCACATGCGAGCGCGAGACTTCGGAAGTGGCAGGACCCGGCATGCGCCGGGCTCGGGGCTCGCGAAGAACTGCGCAGCGAGCAGACGCTCCCGCGCTGCCGTCCCCTGCTCGGGCCCCGCGAGCGCCGCGCGCAGGCGGCGACGAAGGGAATGACGAGCACTGGCTGCGGCGTTCATGCTTACCTCGACCTACCTGCACCTACATCTGCGCACACAGTACGACACGGCTCCGGGACCGCCAAAAAACTGATGCGGTTCCGCGCGAGTTCGATAAGGACCGGCAGATCCGCCCCGCTCCGGGAGAGCGCGCTTCACGCCGCCCGCGGGGGTTCGTCCCGCTCATTTTTTTGGTACCACCGGGCCAGCGCCTTTCGCTGTAAAGCACGGGCGGCGCCCAACATGACCCGCCCCAACGTGATCGCCATCGCCAATCAGAAAGGCGGGGTCGGTAAGACGACCACGGCGGTCAACCTTGCCGCGAGCCTGGCGGCAGCGGAGCGCCCTACCCTGCTCGTCGATCTCGATCCACAGGCCAACGCGTCGAGCGGCGTCGGCTTTGGCGCCGGCACGGTGGAGCGCACGATCTACGACGCACTGGTCGGCAACGCATCCCTCGCCGACATCATCCAGCACACCAAGATCTCGACCCTCGACGTCGCGCCCAGCACTCAGGATCTCACCGCCGTCGAGTACGAGCTGTTCGACGACGAGCGCGGCACACACCTCAGGCGCTTGCTCTCCGAGAGTTGCGTGGAGCGCTACGACTTCGTCGTCATCGACTCGCCGCCATCACTCGGGGTGCTGACGCTCAACGTGCTGGTGGCCGCCGATCGCGTGATCGTGCCGCTGCAACCCGAGTACTACGCGCTCGAAGGCATCACCTACCTGATGGCGACCATCGACCGCGTGAAATCGATGCTGAATCCTCAGCTCACGGTCGAAGGCATCGTGCTGACGATGTGGGATCCGCGCAACCGCCTCGCCCACCAGGTCGCGGATGAAGTGCGCAAACACTTCCGGGTCTTCGACGCCGTCATTCCGCGCAACGTGCGCCTGAGCGAGGCGCCGAGCCACGGACTGCCGGCGCTGCTCTACGACGTGTCGAGCAAGGGAGCACAGGGGTACCTCAGCCTTGCTCGCGAGCTGCTCGAGGCCAAACCATGAGCGGGGCCGGCAAACCGCCGCGGGGCCTGGGCCGCGGCCTGGACGCGCTGTTTCCTGCGCGCCCCGCGCCGGCTCCGACGCCAGTGCACACCAGCGGGAGCTACGGCGAAGGCAACGTCTTTGCGTGCGCCCTGGAGAAGATCAAACCCAGGCGCGACCAACCGCGCACCCACATCGACGATCAGGCGCTGGAGGAGCTGGCCCAGAGCATCCGCGAACACGGCATCATCGAGCCGATCGTCGTGCGGCGGCGCGGCACGGACGAGTTCGAGATCATCGCGGGCGAACGTCGCTGGCGGGCGGCCCAGCGGGCTGGCCTGCGCGAGGCGCTGGTCGTGGTGCGCGACGTGTCCGACAAAGACGCGTTCGAGCTGGCCCTGATCGAGAACATTCAGCGCGCCGATCTGAACCCGATCGAGCTCGCGGAGGCATTCGATCGCTTGATGCGCGATCTCGCCTATACACAAGAGAGCCTCGCGACCCGCATCGGCAAAGATCGCTCGACGGTCGCCAACGCGCTGCGGCTGCTCAAGCTCCCCGAGCGTGTGCGCAAGCTGGTCATCGGCGGTGAGCTGTCCGAGGGCCACGCGCGCGCTCTCTTGGGTGCGCCCGACGAGCTCAGCCTGGCGACGCTCGCCGACCGGGTGATCGCCGGCCGGCTGAGCGTGCGTCAGACCGAAGCCCTGGTGCGCAGCGCAAAAGCGGGCGCGGGTCAGAGCACGAAGGGTGGACGCAAGAGCAGCAAGACCGCGGCGGTGCGCGATCTGGAGCTACGGCTCGAACGCAAGCTCGGCACCAAGTGCGAGGTGCGCGATCGCGACGGCAAGGGTGAGCTGACGGTGAAGTACTCGTCGCTGGACGAGCTCGATCGCCTGCTCGAGCTCATCCTGTAGGCGCTCGCGTCACTTCTTGGGGGTGCCCTTGCCGCCGGCGAGCTCGTCGAGCTCCTTCTTGGCGGCTTCGCCCACACCCTTGCCCCCCGAGAGCTCGACGGCCTTCTCGAATGCGGCCTTGGCCTCCTTGAGCTTGCCCGCCGCCTTGTAGTGGCGGCCCAGGTAGTACTGGGCCGGCGCGAACTTCGGCTCGAGCTTCAGCGCCGCTTCGAAATCACTCTTGGCGCCGGCTTCGTCCTTCAGCTCGTGGCGGCAGACCCCACGCCGTGTGTGCAGATCGGGTCCGGCCTTGTTGCTGATGGCCTTGTCGAGGGTGCTCACGCAGTCGGCGAAGGCCCCGAGCTTGCCGAACTGATTCGCGACGGCCGCGATCAGTTTTGCGTCGGCTCCCGCTGCGACCTTGCGCAGCTCCGCCAGCGCTTCGTCCTTCTTCCCAGCGCCAGCCAGCAGCTCGGCGTGGGCGTAGCGCAGCTCGAGGTTGTCGGGCTGAGCCTTGACCGCTTTGCCGTAAGCCGCGAGTGCCCCCGCCGCGTCACCCGTAGCCTCGAGCGCCAGCGCATGATTCATCAGCAGCATCGGGTGAGCCGGCGCGTTCTTCAGCGCCGCAGCAACGACTGGCAGCGCCGCCTTGGCCTGGTTCGAATCGAGCAGGATGGCGGACAGGTTGACGGCTGCCTCGGTCAGCTTGCCGTCGAGCGACAGGGCCTTCTCGTAGCTGGAGCGAGCCCCTTCGAGATCGCCGCCCTGTTCGAGGGCCACGCCCAGGTAGAACGCGGCTTGCGGATCGCTCGGCGCCTCCGCCACCGCCGCGGTCAAGATCTCCTTCGCCTTGGCGAAGTCCTTGGCCTGGATGGCCTCCATGCCTTCCTTGACCTTCGCGCTCGAGGCGGGCGCCGTCGGTCCCGGGCCGTCGGTCTTCGGATCGTCGAAGGGCGGCGGGTCGTCCGGATTCTTCGCCGGGCTACCGCCGGTGCAGGCAACCAGGGACAAGGCAAGAACGAGCGAGCTGAGCGATTTCATCTGGCCTCCAAGTCTTCGAGCTCCGCGACGGTCGAGAGGATACGGCGCCTGACGTCTTCGATGCGAGCCGGGTCGGCCAGCTTGGCTCCGGAGGCGTCCGTCACGTAGAAAACGTCGGCCACCCGCGTGCCCTCGGTGTTGATCTTGGCCAGGGAAATCCCGAGCCCGGCCTCCTGGAGGGTGTTGGCCAGCCAGAACAGCAGGCCCGGCCGGTCCCGGGTGGTGACCTCGAGCACGGAGTGGGCGGTGGCCCGATCGTCGAAGCTGACCTCCGTCGGCACATGGGGGGTGTGCCCGAAATCTGCCCGCGGGGCCGCGCGACCGCCGGAGACTAGGCGCGCCGGAGTCAGCTCCCCGCTCAGGAGCTGCCGGAGCTCGCGCTCGATGCGGGGCAAGAGCGCCCGCGTCTCGGTCTCCTGCCGGTTGCTGCGCACCCAGAACATGTCGAAGGCCCGCACCCGTCCCTTGGCGTCACGCCAGGAATAGACTTGCGCACCCACGACCGCGAGCCGCGCGGACGCCAAGGTCGCGGTGAACATTGCCAAGAGACCGGGGCGATCGTCCGCCACGAAGCCGAGCTCGGTGTACTGCTCGTCCGTCGAGAGTACTCCGACCGACAGCTCGCGCGCTTCGGCCTCGAGAGCAAACCGCGCCTGCAACGCGATGTCGGCCTCGGAGTTCGCGTACAAATAGCGCTCCGGCATCGCGCGCAGGAAGTGAGACAAGAACGGGCGCAGCTCGGGTTCGGACCAGCTCGCCTCGATGTGCTCGATCTTCTGATCGAGAGCGAGCTCGGGGCCGCCCCCTTCGGACAGTCGGCGCTCTGCCCCGACGTACAGCTCGTCCAACATGCGCGCCTTCCAGCTCGTCATGGCGGTTGGGCTCGTGGTCGACACGTCGGAGACAGTCAGCAGGTAGAGCTCACGTAGACCTTCACGCCCGTGCACCTCCCGACAAAAATCCTCGAGCGTGGCCGGGTCGTCGGTGTCCCGCCTCGTGGCCACGTGGTACATCTTGAGGTGCCGTGAAATGAGGTGGGCGACCTCGCGGCTCTCCGCAGCGGCAAAACCGAGCCGACGGAGGATGTCCACGGCCATCTCGGCGCCGCGCTCGGAGTGGTTTTTTCCGCCAATGTCCTTGCCCACGTCGTGGAGCAAGGTCGCGAAATACAGCACCTCGGGGCGTGCGATCTCCGCGGCCAGGCGCGACGCGAGCGGGTACTCGGCCGCCAGGTCTCCGCGTGACAGCGCGCGCAGGCGATCGACAGCCGCCACCGAGTGCGCGTCGACCGTGTACACGTGATAGACGTCGTGATGCACACGACCCACCACCGGTAGAAATTCTGGAATCATGGCCACGAGCAGGCCAACGTCGTGCAGCTCAGCCAGCACGGACTCGTGACGGAAACGCGAGCTCTGCACGGTGGTGACCAGGCGCACGAACAGCCGAGCGGCTTCGGCGCTCGTCCGCAGGCGTTCACCGAAGCTGGGCAGCGTGGCGACGCGGGCCACGAGATCACGCGCGAATTGATACACGGGCACTCCGCGGCGCAGCGCCTCTTCGTACAAACGCAGCGCCAGGGCCGGTTCGGTCTCGAGTGCCTTGGAGTGTGCGAGGCTCACCTCCCCGTTCACCATCGACAGCCCGCGACCGATGCCCACCGCGTGGGGTTTCTTGGTCGGCGGCGGCAGCGCCCGCGACAAGATCATGTCCCGGGCCCGCTCGACGACCCGGGCGTTTCGGTAGTAATCGCGCATGAAGCGCTCGACCGCTGGTCCGTTGCTGCCATAGCCGAAGTCCGAGGCGAGCTGCTCCTGACGATCGAAGCTCAGTCGATCGGCCCGACGCCCCGCGTAGGCATGAAGCAGGTTGCGCACCCGCCAGTGAAACTCGTTTGCGCCGTCGATCAGCTGCCATTCCCGGGGCACGAGCACTCCCAGCCGCACCAGATCGGACAGCTCGGTGACGCGCCATCGCGCCCGCGCCGCCCAGTGGGCTGCGTCCAGATCACGAATCCCTCCCGGGCCGTTCTTCACGTCGGGCTCCAGCAGGTACACCGAGCCGCCGAAGCGGTTCGTACGGTCGCGCGAGCTCGCGTCGAGTCGCCCGATGAACTCCGAAATTGCGCCGATCCCGAACAGCCCTTCGAACACCCGTTCCAGCAGGCGGGCGCTCGCTTCCCTGGCGCCCGCGACATGGCGCCAATCGAGCAGCGCCGTTGCCGTCGGCATGTCGGTGCGAGCCAGCTCGATGACGTCGTCCGCGGAGACCACCTGGTGTCCGACGCTGAGGCCAGCGTCCCAGAGCGGGTAGAGGAATGCCTCGGCGATGGGCTGTGCCTGCTCGATGTCGGCGCCAAGCGGCAGGATGCGCACGTCCAGATCGCTGGCGAATGCGACGGCTCCGCGCCCGTAGCTGCCCACGGCGGCGAGGGCCACCGGCTGCCATTCCTTCTGCGCGCGCATGGTAGCTTCGGCAGCGCCGAACAGCGCCCCAAGCAGACCGTCGAAGACCTTCGCGTAGCGCCGCGACGCGCTGAGTCCGGCCTCGCGCCCGCCGGTCTTGATCATCGCCTCGACCTCGGCCCGGTGGCGAACGATGTAACGCGTGAGCTCCGGCGCGAGCTCCGGCGAAACGCGTGTCAGCATCGGACCCGCGTGTGTGTGGGGGGAGCTCGTCATCGGTCGGCGGCGGGCTCCGTTATAGCGCAGAGCCCGGCGCGAAGCGGTACGAGGCGTGCTAGGCTGCGCCGAAATGCTCGGACGCAGGCAGTTCCTTTGGTTCGCGGGCGCCACCCTTGCCACCGCCGCGACCGGGAGCCGGATCGCCTCCGCGAGCATCGCCCGCGCGGTGAGCCTGAAGGAGCTGGTCCGCGAGAGCGAGCGCGCGCTCATCGGCACGTGCCTGAGCGCAGAGAGCCGCTACGAGTCGGTGGGCGGCCGACGCCGGATCGTCACCCATAGCCGGATCCGGGTCGAAGAGGCGCTCGGAGGCGCGGACGATGCGAGTGAGGTCATGCTTCGCACCCTCGGCGGCCGCGTTGGCGACATCGGACAGGTCGTCCACGGCGAGGCGATGCTGCTGATCGGTGAGCCGGCGTTCTTGTTCCTGACGAACGCGGGCGCGGGCCACTGGGTCGTGACCGCCATGGCGCAGGGGCACTTCCCGATCCGCAGCAATGCAAGCGGAGAGCGCCGGGTCTACCCGAGCCCGCGCGTCGCGGAGCTGCGCGGTGCGGGCGCGGCAACTCAGCTGGTCGGACGCGTCGCGAGCGAGGCCGGAGCGATCGTGCGAAAGGCGTGGCTGGATGCGCGCTAGTAGGCTCATTGCTGTCGCGCTAAGTTCGGGCGTTCTCATGCTGGCCGCGCCGGCGGCTGCCTTCTGCCGCACGACGACCTGCGGCCCGGGAGAGTGTGTGCCCGCCCCGGAGTGCGCCTACTGTCTAGAGGGCGGGCTGCCGCTGTACTGGCCTGGCGGCTGCACGTCGTTTTCGACGGCCCTTGCTGGCTCACCGCTGCGCCAGATCACGGCGGGCACCACGGGGCAGATCGTCTCCGACTCCCTCGCACAATGGATCGGCGTCGACTGCGGCGGTGGCGCGACACCGTCGCTCGCGATCTTCCGCACGGGTGACGTGACCTGCGATGCGCAGGAGTACAACCAGGACTCGCCCAACGCCAACATCTGGATGTACCGCGATGATCAATGGCCGTACGCCGGGAGCGGCTCCACGCTGGCGCTCACTACCGTCACCTTCAACGTCAAGACCGGTGCAATCTACGACGCAGACGTCGAGATCAACTCGATTGACAGCGAGTTGACGGTCGGCGACGGCAACGTGCAGGCCGATCTCATTTCGATCGTGACCCATGAGTCCGGACATTTCCTGGGGCTCTCTCACTCGTGCGACAACAACGCCACGATGTTCGCCAGCTACAAATACGGAGACATCGGCCTGCGCAGCCTGGAAGCGGACGACGTTGCCGGGATCTGCGCCATCTACCCGCCGGGCACCGACACTTCCCAGTGTGATCCCACGCCGCGCCACGGTTTCTCCGGTGAGTGCGGCGCGCCGCTCGAAGACAAGGGTTGTTGCACCACGGCGCCCGGGCGACCGAGTGGCAGAGGCGCGCTCGCGGTCGCGTTGTGCTGCTGGGCGGTCGGCGCCGGCGTGTACCGGCGACGCCGCAGGCGCGCAGGCTGAACCTGCCCGAGCTGCCCGCCCGAAGCGGCCGAACGAGGCGGGGATTTCCGCTCTAGCGGCGGCGAGCTCCGGGAAAACCCCCTGGCCCGGGCCGCGTCCGGAGCCTCGACCCCTGTCGAGCGTGCCGAAAGCGAGCGCTTCTGTTAGAACCCATCGTTAGTCCGGTGCGGGTACCTGACGTGGAGGAGTGAGCGTGCTTCGGTCTCGGAAACTACTGGGTTTGGTCCTGGCGAGCGGGTTCACTCTCGTGGCCTACGCCTGCGGCGGTGACGACGGCGGCGGCGGCGGCGGCGGTACCGGAGGCGGCACCGGCGGCGGCGGCACGGGCGGCGGGGATGCACCGAGCTGCGGGCCGACCGACCTCGGGTTCCCCGGCGTGTGCAAGCCGGGCGCTCCGCCCGAGTGCTGTGAGACCACGCAGCCGGTCATGATGAAGCGCGACAAGAACGACAAGCTCATCCCGCCCGATTGGTCCTGCATCACCGGCGGCGGCGGTGCGGCGGGCGGCGGTGGAACCGGCGGCAGCGCGGGCGCGGCAGGCAGCGGAACCGATGGCGGCACCACCGATGGCGGCACCACCGATGGCGGCACCACCGACGGCGGCCCCCCCACGGACAAGAACATCTTCGTGGTGAAGGATTTCTCCAGTGACGACCCGGTGGCCGACATCGAGACGGAGCTCTTCGACGGCGAGGGCATGTTCGGCAAACAACCGTTTCACAAGGAGTTCACCAAGGGTCCGGATCACCCGGGCTCCCCCGAGCTCAACGTGGGCGAGTTCTATTTCCCCCACCCCGCGAGCCAGTACATCTCCTACCGCGTCAAAGAGAAGATCGGCGTCGCGAAGGAGTTCGTCGGCTTCGGATACGAGGTCCCCGCCGCACCGGGCAAGGTCGAAGGCGCCACGCTCTCGCCGACGTTGTACGAACAGCTGGCGCAGTTTGCGGTCCCTCTCGTGGGCTGGACGCCACCGGAAGATCTCGCGATCATCACCGGGCCGATCCGCGACTGCAAAGGCGACGACGTGGGCGGCGCCCGCGTTAAGTTCTTCGACGAAACCGCGGGCAAGGAGATGGAGCCGGGCACCTGCGAGCGCGACGTGCGTTACATCTTCTTCGACGGCCAGTATCCCAACCCGAAGTGCGCTTACACCGACTATCGCAGCTCGCTGTACGTGATCGCGAACGCCCCGTCGAACGCTCCCGGGCAGCCGAAAGAAGGCAACAAGTACAAGCTGGAATACTGGGGGCGCCTCAAGGACAGCGACAGTGCGCCGGTCAAGTTCGCCGAGAAGAGCATCGAAATCTTCGCCAACACGGTGAACGTCCAGCAGATCCGCCCGAACATTCAGCAGAAGTGAAGCGGCTGCTCCAGTCGCTCATGCCGGAGCCGGGAAGCGCGTCCGCAGCATGACCCTGTTGGTATCCGCGGGAGAAGCGTCCGGCGACGCCATGGCCGCGCCGGTGGTGCGCAGGCTCGGCACTTCGTCGTTTGGCCTCGGCGGCCGCGCACTCAGCGCCGCTGGGACAGAGCTCTCGGTCGATCTCAGGGCCTTGACCGGCATGGGCATCGGCGGCGTGCTCCGCCGCGCTCCAGCGATCGTCGGAGCACTCCGTCGTCTGTTGTCCGACGCAAGAGAACGGCGCCCGCGCGCGGCCTTGCTCGTGGGTTATTCGGAGTTCAACGCACAGCTCGGGCCGCGCTTGCGCGCGCTGGGGATCCGCGTGCTCTGGTACGCGCCTCCGCAGGTCTGGGCCTGGCGACCGGGACGCGCCTCGAAGCTCGGCCAGGCTGCCGATCGCATGGCCGTCGTCTTGCCGTTCGAAGAGGCACTCTGGCGCCAGTACGGCGTTGATACGCACTTTGTCGGGCACCCGGCGCTCGAGCCCGAGACCGCTTCACGTGAACGAGTGCGGGAGCGGCTCGGCTTCGCCCCGCGGGCCGAATACGTTGCCGTCTTGCCGGGCAGCCGCCCGCACGAGGTCGAAGCTCACATCCGCCCGATGCTCGACGCAGTCGCGGCGTTGCGCGCGGATCGCGGCGCCCTCGACGCACGTGTGGTCATCGCGCCCTCACTCTTGCCGCGCCTCGCCCGTCGCGTGGAGCTCCACGCTCGACGCATGGGTGTGGGTGTGCTCGAGGCCAGCGCGCCCAGCGTCTTGCCAGCCTTCGACGTGGCGCTCGCGACGAGCGGCAGCGTCACGCTGGAGTGCACCGCTGCGGGTGTGCCGCCGGTGATCTGTTATCAGCCGGGGCCACTGACCGAGTTCTTCGCTCGCCGCCTGTTGCGCGTCCAGATGGTGGGGCTGCCCAACTTGGTGCTGAACGAGCGCGTGTTCCCCGAGCTCCTGTCCAACGAGTTCAATGCCGAGCTGCTCGCTGAAGCGGCCGGGCGGCTGCTCGACGAACGGGGCACGTTCGTGCGCGCTTGCGCCGACGTGCGCAACGGGCTGTGCGCAACCGCGCGACCGAAGACCTCCGAGCAGGTCGCCGACTTGGTCGCGCCGTGGCTGTCATGAGCGCGCCCGAGCGCACCACTTCGCTCTGGGTCGTCGCAGTCCTGTCTTCCGTCGTGCTGCTGCTGGCCCGGCTCGCCGTGGCCACCGGCACCGGCTTTGGTGACGCCGAGGCGCTCTATGCGAGCTACGCCCTCTACCCGCAGCCTGCGTACCTCGATCACCCTGGTCTGATCGGCTCCCTGGCGCGGCTCCTGGGTGGCGGTGCTCCGCCGAGCCCGCTCACCGCCCACGTCGCCACGTCGGTCTTGGCGCTCGCCGTGCCATGGGTCGGTGCTCTTGCGAGCCGCGCCGCTGGAGCCTCGACGGCCGGCGCGCTGCGGGTTCTTCTGTGTCTTTGCTGGCTACCGGAGCTCTCGGTCGGATTGTTCGGCCTCACGCCGGATCTGCCGCTGTCTCTGCTGTGGCTCAGCGCGCTCGGGTGCGCGGCGTTCGCGCTCGACTCGGAAGCCGCGAGCTACCGCGCTCTCATCGCGACCCTGGGAGTCGGCGTCGCGGTGGGCCTGGCCACGCTGGCAAAAGCCAGCGGTGCGGTCCTCGGCCTCGCGCTCTTTGTTGCTTCCTTCAGCGTTGCCCGCGCGCGCTACCGCACGCTCGCCCCGTACGGCGCCATCGCCGTCGCGCTCGTGCTCTTGTCTCCGGTCATTGCCTGGGAGCTACGCGAGGGGTTGCCCATGCTCCGGCACCGCCTGATCTCGACCCAGGGCAGCGCCGGTTTCTCGTTGCGAAACCTGGCCGCGTTCGTCGGGGGCCAGCTGGCCTACGTCACCCCGCCCTTCTTGCTCGGCGCCGCGTTGGTGCTGCGCGATCTGTTCCGGCGCCGACGACAGGACGCCATCTCGCGCATGCTGTTTCAGAGCACACTGGTGGTGGCTGTGCCGTTGGCGTTCTTGTCGCTCTGGTCGCGGGTCGCAGAGCCGCACTGGTTTGCGCCTGCCTATCTTGGACTCGCGCTCCACCTCGGGAGAACCGAGGCCGTGGGCCCGCGGCTCGGGCGTGCTTGTGTGATCACCGGTGCCGCCGTGGTCGCCCTGGCCCTGGTGTGGATCCGTACACCCTTGCCACCCCGCCTACTCGGCTCGGCGTACCGCCCCCGCTACGACATCGCCAACGATCTGCATGCGTGGAAACCCGGGGGCAAGCTGCTTGATCGGGTGCTCGCGGCGCGAGCCCTCGAAGGAGAGAGCGATCCGGTGGTCGTCGGTCCGCACTGGATCGTCTGCGCTCAGCTTCAGGCGCATCTCGGGCGACGCGCGCGTGTGGGTTGCAACGGCCCGGGCCGCGACGATTTCGACGGCTGGCTCCCGCAGGCGACCTGGTCCAGCGCACGCCACGTGCTGTTCGTCCACGACAGTCGCTTTCGGCTCGACCCGGCGCGCGAGCTGCCGGACCGGACCGTGCGCGCGGTCGACGAGACCCAGGTACTCCGCGGTGGCCGCGTCGTGCGCACGATCTGGGTGACGGATCTGGAGAGAACCTTCGATTCCGCGGACGACCCCTGACCCCCGCCGGGCCGGACGCGCCCACGCGCGGCCGCATCACGCCAGGGCTGGGGTGAGCCCGGCGCTCCGGATCAGCTCCTGATCGTCGTCGGGCCCGGGGTTGGGCGTGGTCAGCAATTTCTCCCCGTAGAAGATGCTGTTGGCACCGGCGTACATACACAAAAGCTGCGCCTCACGCGTCAGCTCGGAGCGTCCGGCGGACAGACGCACACGCGCCTTGGGCATCATGAGCCGAGCGGTCGCGATCATCCGGACCAGCTCGAGCGGATCGATGGGAGGCAGACTCTCGAGCGGCGTGCCGGCAACACGAACCAGCGCATTGATCGGCACACTCTCCGGGTGTGGGTCGAGTCGTGCGAGCTCCACCAGCATTGCACAGCGATCTGCCACGCCCTCACCCATGCCGATGATGCCGCCCGTGCAGACGGTGATGCCGGCGGCGCGCACGTTGCGCAGCGTCGTGAGTCGATCCTGGAACGTGCGGGTCGAGATGATGGACCGATAGAAGTCGGGCGACGTGTCCAGGTTGTGGTTGTAGGCGTCGAGCCCCGCCGCCTTCAGCCGCCGCGCCTGGTCTTCCCCCAGCATGCCGAGGGTGACGCAGGTCTCGAGCCCCTCGGCCTTCACACGCCGGACCATCTCGAGGACCTCCTCGAAGGCCGGCCCGTCTTTGACCTCGCGCCACGCGGCGCCCATGCAGAGTCGCGTTGCGCCGACCTCGCGGGCACGCCGCGCCGAGGCCACGACCTCTTCGACCCCGAGCATCTGCTCCCGGTCGACCGGAGTTTTGTAGTGGGCCGACTGGGGGCAATACGCGCAGTCTTCGGGGCAGCCCCCGGTCTTCACACTCAAGAGCGTGCAGAGTTGCACCTCCGCCGCTTCGTGATGTTCGAGGTGAACCGTCCGAGCCCGGTCGATCAGCTCGAACAGGGGCAGGTCGTGGAGCGCGCGAACTTCCTCGAGGGTGTAGTCGTGGCGAAGACCGTCGGACATCAACCCGGCGTTTACCCCGGCAGAGAAGACGGGTCCAGGCTCGCAGGAGTCAGGAGCCCGCGTCGATGCACTTCGCCACGCAGAGGTCGTAAGCGCTCGGCACGGCGCCGCACTGGCAGAAGCTCTCGCATGCCTGGCAGCCGGTGCAATCGACGCCCTTCTCGCAGACCGCGGGCGCCACGTCGGGACCGGCGTCCGCGCCCGCATCGCCTTTGAAGCGGTCGAGATCCGCCGTCAGGGTGCAGGACGTCAGCAGCAAACCGACCACCCCGGCGCGCCCGATCTGGCGCACGCCGAGAGCGGGAAAGTTCACTCGCACACGCCGTTGGAACTGCAGATCGCGAAGCCTGGACAGGGGTTCTCACCCGCAGGACAGCAGCCTTCGTTCTTCTGCCCGTCGCAGTTTTCGTCCACGTCGTTTCCGCAGACCTCGCTCGCTGCAGGCGTCTTCGCGCCCTTGCAGTCGGCTTCCCACTTGCCGCTGCTGCAGGTCTGCGTTCCGCCGCAGTCGCCCGCTCCGCCGCAGGGCCGGGTGGATCCATCGGGCAACGCCGTGCCGGTGTTGTCCAGGCAGGGGCAGCCTTCGTCGATGGCGCTGTTGCAGTCGTCGTCCTTGCCGTTGCAGACTTCCGCACCCGGAATGGACGGGTCCCCGTCGTCGCAGTCGTAGACGGAGCAGCCCGGACCGATGCCGGCCTTGTCGCCATCCTCATCGATGCAGCCCTGCGCCACGCAGAAGCCTTCGATGCAGGAGGCGGTGCCTTTCGGGCAGTCCTTCACCGTGATGCATACGGTCGGCTTCGGCTGCACCGGGCCAACGTCGTTGTCACTGCTCGAGCCGCAGGCGACGATCACGATCGCGAACAGCCCAAACCACGCGGAGTCTCTCGTCATGGCACTGGGCAGATGATACCCCAAAAGGACGGGTGGTGAAGCAATTCGTCCCAGAGAGCGCACCGGAGTCCGACGTCGGGCTCGGCACCGCCTACGAAAGGCTGGCGATTTACCGACGCTTGGAGCTTTGGTTCGGAGGTCGAGTCGAGACCGCGGCCCAAAGCCTGGTCGACGGTTTTGCGGGCATCGGCGGCCTGCATCTCCTGCCGCTCGCCAGGACGGGCTGCAGGGTGACGGTGGCGGGTGGCAACGTTCGCGCGCTGGAGGCGGTCGCCGCCGCGTACGCGTTTGCCGGCTGCACCAAGCAGCTCACCCTGCTCCATGCGCCTCGCCTCCCCGAGGCGGACTTCGATCTGGTGATCGATTTCAACGGTCTGCCCAACGTGGCCGATTGGCGCCGACATCTCGGGGAGCTGTCCCGCTCAGGTCGCGAGCTTTGTGTGTTCGTCAGCTACCCGTTCAGCTATGGCGCCTGGCTGTCCCGCGGGCTCGCGCTCCTCGAGCGCGGTCCGCGCCGTCCGCGCCAGTACGACCACGAGTGCACGCGTGAACGCGTGCTCCTGCCAGAGCTGAGGCGCGTGGGTGAGCTCGTGGACCGCGCGTTCGTGGACTGCCCCTGGTGGCCCGATCTGTTCGTCGACGCCGGCACGACCCTGGCGGGCGATCTGATGACCCGCCTCGGCGCCAGGCAGCGCGCGCCTCGCCCGCGCTTCGTATATCCGGCCGCAGAGTTTCCCTACGCGGACGGCGCGCCCAGAGAGCTGGAGGCGACGCTCGCGCGGCACCCGGTATTCGACGCGGCGAGAGTGGCGCCGTTCTTCGCGCATCACCGTGCCTATCGTGTGCGGGTCGCGTGAGGCGTTCGCCTGGGTCTCACTGCGCGGACTTGCTGCTGCCTCCGCCGACGCCGCGGCTCAGCGCCGTCGCGAGCCCGACCCAGCCGAAGCTGCCCGCGACCAAGCCGAAGAACAGGAAGTAGGCGTAGATGCCCTTCGACAGCGCCAGCCACGCGAAATAGGTGTGCGCGGCGCCGAGCGCCAGCTCACACAGGACCAGCGGGTCACGCGGCGCCCGGTAGCGCGGACCCTTGCGCAAGGTGCCCTCGTTGCCCGCCTTGGGTGTGCGCACGAACTCGCCACTTTGGGCAAAGATGCCACTGAAAAACGCCACCGTGTAGAGCAGCGACATGCCCATGGCGAGCGGTAGGATGAGAGGCACCAGCAGGGCTTCGCGGGCCGGCGAGCCACCGCGCGTGATGGCCGTTCCGTAGAACATCAGGCTGCTCAAGAGGACGAGCCCGACCAACCCGGCGTTCCAGAAGGTCCCGTAGTCGACCAGGAAGGGCATGCCCCACAGCGTGGTGAAGGGAGAGGTCAGGCACGCCAGGAGGATGAGCGGATCGATGGCGTGACGCCCCAGGTGCATGAACATCATGAGCTTCGAGCGCCACGGAACTCCGGCGAGCAGAATACGAACGCTCAGCGTCCGCAGCATCTGCGCCGAGCCGAGCGCCCATCGCCGCTGTTGTGCACGAAACGCCGCCATGTCCTCGGGCACTTCGGTGGGAACCGTGTAGTCGCTCATGTGCAGGACCCGGTACCCAGCGAGGTACGCGCGAAACGAGAGATCCGCGTCCTCTGCCAAGATCTCGGGGCTCCAACCGCCGGCGGCGTCGATGGCCTTGCGCCGCCAGACCCCGTTGGTGCCGTTGAACTGCAGCGGAAGCCGCGCGCTGGCCCGGGCGTGCTGATCGACCACGAACAGGCCGTCGAGCACGATGGCCTGCAAGCGCGTCAGGAGTGAGTGGTGGCGATTGAGAAATCCCCACCGCACCTGGACACAGCCGACCCCTTCGTCCGCGAAATGGGGGACCACCCGGCGCAGGAAGTCTTTGGGCGGGACACAGTCCGCGTCGAACATCGCCAGGAAATCCCCGCGCGCGCTCTCGAGGCCGTGGTTCAACGCCCCTGCCTTGAAGCCGCTCGGCTGCGCGCGGTGCAGGTGTTCGATGGACACGCCCTCTTCGCGAGCCGCCTCGACCAACCCTTGTGCAAGCTCGCGGGTCTCGTCCGTGGAGTCGTCGAGGACCTGGATATCGAGTTTGTCGGCCGGGTAGTCCAGCGCGCAGGCCGCCCGGATCACGCGTTCGACGACGTAGAACTCGTTCCGGAGCGGGAGCTGCACGGTGACACGGGGCCAGCTCTCGGGGGGTTCTGGTTGCGTCGGGGGTCGACGGCGCAGGGTGGCCCAGGCCGCGCGAGCAAAGTGTACGACCAAGACGACCAGCAGCCCACGCAGCGCGAGGCGCAGCAGCTCGAACACGACCAGGAGCGCATAGGTGGCGCCGGTCGCGTGAGATTCCATGCGCTCAGCCGTTTAGCGCAGCAACGAATTCCTGTACACACTGGCGAGCGGGGCCGCTGAGGGTCACGACGGAAGGCCCGCGAGACGAAGCATGGTAGCAGGGACCGATTCCGCACAACGAACGAGCGTGCGCGCCCACTACGACCGGCAGGCACTCGGCTATCACGCTCGGTTCACGAGTGGGCTCCTCGGAGCCGTGCGCGCCCGCGAGTGGGCGGTGCTCCGGGAGCGTCTGGCGCCGGCTCGGGGCGAATCGCTGCTCGACGCCGGCTGCGGGCCGGGCATCTACGCGCGGCGCCTGCTCGCTCTGGGCCTGGACGTGCGCGGGGTCGACCTGTCCCCGAAGATGGTGGAGGCAGCGCAGCGGGCCGGCATCGCGGCCAGCGTGGCCGAGCTCGCGGAGCTCGCCCTGGACGCCGAGTTCGACGCGATCCTGTGCGCGGGCGTGCTCGAGTTCACGGTCGATCCTGCGCGTGTGCTCGGTCGGCTCGCGCTGCACTTGAGACCCGGGGGGCGGCTCGTGCTGCTCTACCCCATGCCGAGCTTGCTGGGCCGTTTGTACCGCCGGCACCACGCCCGCGCCGGAGTGCGTGTGCGACTGTTCGAGCAAGACGAGCTCGACGAGTTGCTACGGTCCGCGTCTCTGTCGCCCACGCGCCATCGATGGGCCACGCCCATGAGCGCCGTCGTGCGCGCGGTGCGCGCATGACTCGGCGTCGCGTCGTTTTCAGCGCCGACGATCTCGGCATGGGTCCGGCCGCGAACGCCGGCATACGGCGCGCCGCGGCTACTGGGCTCGTACGCGAAGCGAGTCTATGTGTGACGGGCCCGGCGCCGGAGGCCGCGCTCGAGGCCGTGGCAAAACACAGAGCCACGCTCGGCATTGGTCTGCACCTCTCGTTCAGCTTCGGCCGCGCGCTGACCGGCAAGATCCTGGGCATGACCGACGAATACGCGGGGTTCTTCGGCCTACCGCGCTTGCTCGCCGTGTGTCTTTCGGGGCGCGCTCCTGCCGCGGCCGTCGAGCACGAGGTGCGGGCGCAGCTCGCACGGCTGCACGCGCTCGGCGTCGGGGTGACCCACCTGAACGGCCATCACCACGTGCATGTTCTGCCCACGATTCGCGACGCGGTGCTCAACGTGCTCCGTGACCATCCGGAGCTCCACGTGCGCCTTCCCCGCGCCGGCGCAATGGTGAACCCGCGCGCGGTGACGCTGGCCTGGCTCTCGTCCCGCTTCGTGGCTCGGGCTGCAGAGCGCGGTGTCGCCCTCCGCAGCCTGCCTTGCGTGGGACTCGCGAGCTCGCAGGATGAGCCCGCCGCACGCTTCGAGCGGGTCCTGGCCGAGCTCGACGCGCCCGCGACCGAGTGGGTGGTGCATCCGCGACTGGGCGATGAGACGAGCGCGGATGGAGGCGGCAGGCTCGGGCGACTGCCCCACGGCGAGCTCGAGGTGCTCGAGAGCGCGGAGCTGAAGGAGTCGCTCGCGCACAGTGGCATCGAGCCAGCGAGCTTCCGCGACCTACACCCGCAGACCGCAGAGCCTTGAACAGAGCCCGGGGACTCGGCTCAGGAGAGCGACGCGGCTTCGATGCCCGGGGCAACGACCGCGGGTTTGGCAGCTTTTGCGCTAGGTTTCTGGAAGAACATCGGACCCGGCACCGGAAACAGCGGCCGCCCCACGCTCGGGTTCACCAGCATCGCCAGCGCGATGTAGAGCGCGATGGCGCCCAGCACCAGCGTGGTGATGGCAACGGGCAGCTCGAGCCCCGCGACGTGGCCATAACCCTTCGCGAGCTTCATCGCGAACAGCACGTCGATGTCGAGCAGGAAGAGGAACAGCAGCTTGGAGTGGAAGCCGAACGCATAGGTCAGCGGGACGAACAAGACCAGCGAAGCCGCCTCGGTCGCCAGGAGCACCTGGTGGTCCGGCAGATTGCCGTGCGCCACCGACCAGAGGACCCAGGCGTTCACGGCCCAGTTGAACGCAAACGCCGTGAAGACCGTACCCCCGAGCAGGTTCTTGTTCGCGAGGTTCATCAGTCCCGCGAGCAGCTGGCCGCCGCAGCCGAACAGCAGGCAGAACACCGCCGCCGTCTCGAACGCGGAGCGGCTGAGCGCCGTACCGAACGCGATCGGCAGGAGCGCCGCGCAGCCGATGCTCAGGCCGATCAGCCCCAGGGGCGTCGGCTCCGCAAAGGGCAGCGCCGGGGGAGCGGCGGTCGGCCCTGCGCCCGCCGGCTGACCCACCGCGTTGTCGTCCGAAATTCGTGTGTCCGCGCTCTGCATGGGCCTCACCTCCGCCAGTTCTGCTGCGCTGCAGCAGGCACTACGCGGCCTCATTTCCCACCAACAGCCAGAGGTGTCAAGCAATTTTGTTGCGCCGCACCAATTCGGGGCGGCGGCTCGCGAGCCCTCTCACGGCTCCTTTCCCGGGTCGCTCGGGTAGGCCCCGAGCAGGCGTCGGACCGCGACCTTGCCCAGATCCGTGAGCATGCGCACGCTGTCCCGCCCGAGCTCGATGGAGCTCGGCTCCGACTGATACTCGAAGGTCACGGGCACTTCGACGAGCCCGAGCCCGAGACCTCGCGCGACGACCAACAGCTCCACGTCGAACGAGAACCGCTCGAGGGTCAGGTGTGGCAGCACCCGCGCGAGCGCCCGGGCGCGAAAGCCCTTGAGGCCGGCCTGGGTGTCGTGCACGTGCGGGACGAGCGTGAACCGCGTCAAGAGGTTGAAGGCTCGACCCAGCGTGTGTCGCGTGTAGATGCGGCGAAAGAAGCGCGGTGAAGTCACATAGCGGCTCTCGGGATGGACGCGGCTCGCGATCGCCAGCTCCGCGCCGGTCTGCAAGGCGTCGATGACCCGCGTGAAGTTTGCCACGGGGTAGGCCAGGTCCGCGTCCGTGAAGAGGACCAGCTCGCCCCGCGCCTCGCCCAAACCCTGGCGGAGAGCAAAACCCTTGCCTCGATTGTCAGGCAAATCGACCACGACGACCTTCACGGGAGAGTCTTCGCGGAACGCACGCACGGCCGCCAGCGTGCCGTCGTCACTGCCGTCGTCCACCACGACCAGCTCGTGCTCCCCGCCGCGCGCCGCCAGGTAGTCCGCGATCTTGCGGAGCGAGGCCACGACGTAGCGCTCACCGTTGTAGACGGGCACCACGACGCTCACACGGTCGTCATTGCTCTCGGGTCCCACGGCTCGGCTCCTCGGGCGAGTGTGCCGGGCAACGGGGCCCGGGATCAACGCGACCGACTGGCCTGGGCTCCGTCGTGCACCCTCCAGCGCACACCCCAGCGCCCCTCGAAGCGCCGCCGATTCACCTCGAAACACGCAAAATAGGTGAACGGTGACAGCGCGCGCAGCGTGGCGCCCGCCGCGTGGTGCACGAACACCCGCGGGGCGAGTAACACGCGCTCGCCCCGCGCGCGGAGCGCCGCCGCGAGATCGTCATCCTCGAACATGCCGCGTTGGTACCCCTCGTCGAGCCCGCCCACCGCCTCGTACGAAGCGCGCCGGATGAGCGCGGCGTGCAGCGCGAGCTTCTCCACCGCACGGGTTCGTCCGCTGGCTCGCGCGGCAAACTCGAGCAGCTCGTGCATGTTCTGGTACTCCGCGTGGACCGTGCCGACATCGCCCGAGTCGTTGCAGACCGGGCCGACCCAAGCAGCACGCGGGTCGGCGTCGAGCTCGGCGAGCAGGGCCTCGAGCCAGCCCGGTGTCACCACGACGTCATCGTTCAACACACACAGGAGGGGCGCCCGCGCGGAGCGCACCGCGGCGTTGACGCTGGCTGCAAAACCGCGGCTTTGCTCGCTGCGCGAAAGGCTGACGCCCGGGTGTGGAGCGACCACCGCGGCGGTCGCTCTGGGGTCGGGGCTGGCATCGTCGGTCACGAGCACCTCGAAGCCGCCCGCTTCCGTATGGGCAGCAAGCGCCGCGAGCGCGAGCTCGAGCCAGGCCGTCGCCCCGGCGGTGGGAATGACGATGCTCACACGAGGGGCGTCGGTCGGCTGGATGCGCGCGCCGCCGCTGGCAAAGTCCGACAACGCGCGCACCGGATCGATGAACGCACTGGGGCGCGCCCGCGGCACGCGTAAGGGGGCCGCTGCCCGACCGAGCGCCCGATGGAGCGGGGCCGGCAGAAGTGCCAGGGCACGCTCGGCAGGAAATCGGGCGAGCCCGGCCTGGATGGCCCCGAGCCCAACGGCGCGCGCGCGCGCGCCGAGCGGCAGAGCCGAAAAGCCAGGAACACCGCGGAGCACGAGACCGATTGTATACCGCGTCAGACTGGGGCTAAGAATCGCGCGGGCATGCTGAAGGACGCGCTCGTTCGCCATCGCACCCGGTCGGGGACGACCTACGGTGACGAAGCGCCGAGCGCCGGGGCTTTCGCAGGTCTACGGCGGCTGGTCCGGGAGGTCCGCCAACACGAACACGCCCTCGAGGTCTTCACCGTCGGGCGCTTCCGAGCGACCTACCGCGCGCAGGCCCTCGGCTTGCTCTGGCCGATGGCGAACCCGACGATCCTGATGATCGTGATGAGTGTGTTCTTCGGGGTCGCCTTCCCCAACGAGCTGAGCGCGTACCCCGTGTTCCTGATGCTGGGGCTGGTCCCGTGGCATTTCCTGTCCCACGCCTGGACTGACGGCACGACCTGTTTCTTGCAGCACGCCGAGGTGATCAAACGGACCAGTGTGCCGGCCTACGTGGTCGCGAGCGGGACCGTGTTCTCCCACGTCTTCAACCTGGGGTTCGCCTCGCTCTCGCTCCTGCCCCTGATCGCATTTTATCCGGAGGCGTTCCACGTCTCCTTCGCGCTGATCGTGCTGCCGCTCGTGGTCGTGCTCTTGATCGCGCTCGGGCTCGGGCTGGCGCTGATCTCTGCGGTGCTCAACGTGGTCTTCCGGGATGTCGGCTACATCGTGAACTCCGCGCTCCTGGTGCTCTTCTGGGCGACACCCATCGTCTATCCCATCGACCGCCTGCCTGCGGGCTGGAAGCGGGCGATGCTCCTGAATCCGATGGCGTCGCTGATCCACTGCATCCGGGACGTGGTCTTGAAGGGCGACTTTCCCCCAGCGACCGTGCTGGGCGCGGCGGTGGTCTCGTCTTTGGGCCTGCTGGTTTGTGGCGCGCTGATCTATCGCCGCTTCGAGACCGAGATCGCGGATCATGTCTGAGCTCGACCCGTGCATCGTGTTCGAGCACGTCGGCAAGGCGTACCGCCGCCAGCACATCAAGCCGTTCCTCTTGCGCGACAAACTCCTCGGCCGCACGGGTGAGTTTGGCGATGCCGACTGGTTCTGGGCGCTGCGGGAGCTCAGCTTTTCGGCCCAGCCCGGCGAGGCCGTCGCGGTGCTCGGCAACAACGGCAGCGGCAAGAGCACCACCTTGCGCCTGCTGGCCGGCGCGAGTTACCCCACCGAAGGCAAGGTATCGGTGCGCGGGCGGGTCGCGCCGGTCTTGGCCCTCGGGGTCGGCTTCGAACCCGACATGAACGCCACCGAGAACGCCTACATCAACGCCAGCTTGCTGGGAGTGGCGCGCGACGACGTCGAGGCCCGGATCCAGGAGATCCTCGCCTTCGCGGAGCTGGGTGAGTTCGAGGACGTACCGGTCCGGCACTACTCGAGCGGGATGCTCGCTCGTTTGGGCTTCGGTGTTGCCATGCACGTGGACGCCGACGTGCTCTTGATCGACGAGGTGCTCGCGGTGGGCGACGGCTCTTTTCAACAGAAGTGCCTGACCCGCATCCGAGCGCTCGCGGACCAGGGCCGCACGCTGGTGATGGTCACCCACGATCTGCCGATTGCCCGCGAGCTGTGTGATCGGGCCATCTGGATTCGGCGCGGACGACTGGAGGCGGACGGCCCGGCGGCTCAGGTGATCGACGACTACGCCGCGGCGCTCGGCCGAGGCGACGGCTGAGCGTCGGCGGACGCTCGCGCGCTCGCCTCAGTACACGGCCACCGGCAACGGTTCGGCGAGCTCGGTACTCTTGCCGAGTTGCTGGGTCTTGTTGTCACCCCAGCACAGGAGCTTCAGTCCAGCTTCGGCCGCGGCGCACGAGAAGCTGGTGCCGACGCTGAGCGAGGTGAGCTCTTTCAAGGACAAAAGGAAGGGTTTGGGAGCTGCGGTCTGCCCAGGCCCATTGCCGAGCTGCTCCCCCGCGTCGTCGCCCCAGCAGAACAGGCCGCCGTCGAGCGCGATGGCGCAAGTGTGCACGTCACCCAGGGCAACGTTGGATGCGCTGACATCTTTGACGATCGATGGCGCGACCGGCACCGGGCCGGGCGCTCCAATTCCGAGCTGACCCTTGGCGTTACTTCCCCAGCACTCGAGCTGCCCGCCCTCGGCCACAGCGCAGCTGTGACGGCCTCCGAGCGCCACAGCCTTCGGCGCCGTCGAGCTGATGTTGGCCTTCTGGGGTTGGCTCGCGTCATTGGTCTGCCCGTCGCCCAGCTGCCCGCTCTCGTTTGCGCCCCAGCAGAGCACGCCCGCACCGCTGACGACGCAGGTGTGCAGCGCACCGGCCGCCAAGGACTTGGTCGGCAGAGCGAGCTTCTGCGGAGGCGCGGGGCTGGCCCCTTGCACCCCGAGCTGCCCGCGGCTGTTGTTGCCCCAGCAGTAGACCTCGGCCGCGCTGCGCGCGCAGCTGTGGCTCGCGCCCGCCGCGACCGACAGCATGCCGGCCGTGATCGGGACCTCCGTCGGCACCGGGACGTCGACGATGCCCGAGCCGAGCTGTCCCGCCGCGCCACCACCCCAGCAGTAAACCGTACCGTCCACGAGTACCGCGCAGCTGTGGTACGCGCCGGCAGCGAGGCTCTTGCTCTTGTCGGGGAGGTCCACACGACTCGGCGCTCCTGACTTGCCACCGAGCGCCCCTTGGCCGAGCTGACCATTCAAGTTGGAGCCCCAGCACCAGACGTCCCCTTTGGCGTCGAGCGCGCATGCGTGAAGCCCGCCCGCCGCGATTGCCTGGAAGGGCGGCGAGGGTTTGACCGCGACGGGGGCGTCGGGTGGGGCGTCGGCCGTGGTCCCGCCGACCCCGCCGGGACCGCCCTTTCCGGCGTCTGAGCCGACCAAATCGTCGAGGTTCGACGTGAGGCTGCACGCCCCGAAGCAGCCCGCGGCCAGACACCCGAGGGTCAGGCGCAAATTGCAGAGCCGCATCGCTCGAAAGCATATCATCCCGGCGCGTCTTGTCTGCATTGCTCCGAAAGAAACACCTGCCGCTGCCTCCCGGCGAGCGCTGCCCACTGTGTGAGAGCGCGGACGTCGAGCCGCGGCTGGGCGTCGGCGAATTTTCGATCGTGCGCTGCGGTGACTGCAGCGCTCGGTATGCCTGGCCGCTCCCCGCCGCGGCGGAGCTGCCGGGGATCTACACCGCGCCGGAGTACTTCGGCGGTGCGAATTTCTACCTCGACTATCTTGGGCACGAAGCCAACCACCGGCGCCTGGCCCAGCGCGTGCTCAGCCGGCTGCGGCGTTTTCACAGACCGCCGGCGCGGCTCCTGGACGTCGGCTCGGCCGCCGGCTTCTTCTTGGACGAGGCGCGCCGCCAGGGATATTCGGTGAGAGGCGTGGAGCTGTCGCCGAGCATGAGCTCGCACGCCAGAAACACGCTCGGGTTGCAGATCGAGACGGCGGCGTTCGACACGGGCACTCTCGGGGAGGAGCGCTTCGACCTGCTGACGTTTCTGGATTCCATCGAGCATTTCCGCGACCCGGGGCGCGCCCTCGAACGTGCGCACACCCTGCTCGCACCTGGCGGTGTCGTTGCCCTCCTGACGCCCAACGTCGACAGCGCCCTCGCTCGCATCATGCGTGCGCGCTGGCCTCACTACACGCCCCCCGAGCACCTGTACTATTTCAACGCCGCGAGCCTGCGTCGCCTGCTTGGACGGGTTGGCTTCGAGCCGCTCGAGCTGCGCACGTTGGGGCACGACTTTTCCGGCGACGAGCTGCTCGAGAAGCTCGCACCGCGCCTTCGGCAGCGTGCCCGTCGCCTCGGGCTCGGGCGCGTGCTCGCACGCTCCATCTACCTGAACGTCGGCGATCTGTTCGTCGTGGCAAAAAAACGCTGACGGGCGCTCAGAATCCGATGGCCGAGCGGGCCGTCTCTTTGTCCACTAGGCCCTCGCGCAGCATGGCCTTGACCGCCATTTCGAAGGTCTGCATGCCGTACATGTCGCCGCCTTCCATCAGGTCCTTCAGCGGCGGGTTGCCGTTCGGCCGTTTGATCGACTCGCGCACGATGCCGGTGGCCACGAGCACCTCGGCGCACAAGATCATGCCGTTGCCGTCCGCGCGCGGCAGCAGCCGCTGCGCGATGATGCCCTGCAGCACATCGCCCATGCGCTCGCGCACGTCGTTGGGATCACCGCCGCACAGCGCCACGACGCGGTTCACGGTGCGAGACACGTCCGGAGTATGCAGCGTCGAGAGCACCAAGTGGCCGGTCTCCGCGGCTTTCAGCGCGATCTCCATGGTCTCGGGATCGCGGATCTCGCCGACCTGAATCACGTCGGGATCTTGGCGCAACGAGGCGCGAAGTGCGTCGGCGAAGCTCGCCGTGTCCAGGTTCAGCTCCCGCTGGCTGACCGAGCAGCGGTCGTCCGCGTGCAGGTACTCGATCGGATCCTCGATCGTCACGATGTGGCGACTCATCGCGTGATTCATGTGGGCGATCATCGCCGCGAGGGTCGTGCTCTTGCCGTTGCCTGCCGCGCCAACGACCAGCACGAGCCCACGGTCGCGCTCGGCCAGCTCCTTGCACGCCCGCGGCGCGCTGATCTCTTCGAGGGATGGCACCTCGAACGGAATGGCGCGCATCACGATGGCGAGGGTGCCGCGCTGACGGTAGATGTTGACGCGGAACCGCCCGATGCTGGGTGCGGCGTACGAGGTGTCGTACTCCGACAAGTGCGAGATGTCGTCCCGGACGGACTGCTCGCGGATGATGTGTCGGGCGGCGGCCTCCGTGTCCTCGGGGCGGATGCGATCGAGACGAAAGTAGACCAGGGAACCCCGCACTCGGGCGCCCGGCGGTTGCCCGACCTTCAGGTGAACATCACGGGCGCCTGCCGCAATGGCCTTGGCCAGGAGCTGGTGCAGGTACGCTTCGCTCGAATAAGGGTTTCCGCCACTTCCGGGAGCCAGACTCGCCACGGGGGCGACGATATCAGAAACTCCGGGCGTCTCCGCCCGGCCCCACGCATCCTGTCTGGGCGCGGCCCGAAGCCATGCCGACCCACACGACATACTGCAGGATTTGCGAGGCTTGCTGCGGCTTGCTCGCGGACGTCGAGCACGGACGCCTGGTCCGGCTGCGCCCCGACCCGGACCATGTGGTGTCCCGGGGGTACGCTTGCGCGAAGGGCACGCGGTTCTTGGGCATGCACGAGAGCCACGAGCGGCTGGACGTGCCCAAGCTGCGCCAGGGCGGCGACTGGGTCGACACCACCTGGGAGCACGCGCTGGGCGACGCGGGCAAAAAACTACGGCGCATCCGCGAGCTCCACGGTCCGCACTCCGTCGCGGTGTACCTGGGCAACCCAGCAGCGTTCGGCTACGCCCTGCCGCTCTTCACGCAGGCGTTCGTGAAGGCGCTCGGGACGCGCAACTTCTTCACCGCCGGGTCCCTCGATTGCAACAACAAGTTCGTGGTGTCCGACCGCATGTTGGGCTCGGCGATGACGCACCCCGTGCCGGATCTCGCTCGCGCCAGGTTTGCGCTGTACGCGCGCCTGCCCGAGCTGCGAGCGACGCTCACGCCGCGGCCCGCGGATGGACGGCTTCGGCTCATCACCAAGCGCGAGCGGCTGGGTCACAACAGCTGGATGCACGCCAATCCGCGCCTGTCGGGACACGAGCAGCGTGCGCACTTGTCCCCCGCGGACGCGACGCGGCTCGGGATCGCGAGTGGTGACTGGATCCGCCTGCAGACCCCGAGCGGGAGCATCGAGCTCAGGGCCGAGGTGAACGCGGACGTGGCGCCGGGCGCACTGGCCGTGCCCCACGGCTTCGGCCACGACGCGGCGAGCGGCTGGAGCTCCGCCACCGCGCGGGGTGGCCAGAACGTGAACGAGCTGGCGGCCGCGGGTCCCGGGGCCGTGGACCCGCTGAGCGGCATGACGGAACTGGTGGGGCTCGCGGTCGAGGTGACCCGTATCGCCGCGGCCGATGTGCGGGCCGCGGAGTGATAGCTTCCGCTGGGGCGAGCGCGGCCACGGGCATGGCCTTGGGCCGACCGACCGAGGCCCGTCACGGCGCCGGAAAATCCAGCCCGTTCGCGCGTCCCGAGCCCGAACATTGCGCTCCCGCCCCCGGGTGCGCTAATAGCTCGCCCCCGCGCCCAGATAGCTCAGTTGGTAGAGCAGCGGATTGAAAATCCGCGTGTCGTTGGTTCGATTCCGACTCTGGGCACCGCAGCTTTCGGAACGGATGTTTTTCGCGGGCGGGGGCCGAGCGAGCGCCTCTCCCAGCGCAAGCGGGGGTTCGTGATTGGCTGTCGGCGTGAGCGGGGGCTTTCGCCAGCGCAGGTGGCCCCCTCCTCTCCGCACGCCGGCGCAATTGCCCGAGAGACCGGCCGGGTGCACTTCCTCGCTTGTGATCCGGACTTTCTTCCGCGATAGATCGGGCTCCGATGCAAGCCTGCGTTTCGTGCGGAAGACCCACCGATCGCCCGCGCCGGGGCCGTTGCCCCGCGTGTTACCGCCGCGCGCAGCGCGGTCACGCCGTCGCCAAACCCTGCGCAGTGTGCGGTATCGCCGACCTCCGGGTGCTGCGACGCCACAAACTCCGCGACGGGTTCGTCGTGCTGTGCGCCAATCACGCCGCCATCGCGGGCCGGCGCGCGCTCACCCTGACCGAGCTGCGCGCCGAGTGCGCACCGCCGGGGGATCGACGCGCGGGCGCCGAGCGACGCAGCACCGAGCGGCGCCACACCGAGCGGCGGCGCGCTCCGGCTCCAGCGGCACCGCCCGGCGGGACCGAGCGGCGCAGCACCGAACGACGCACCGCAAAGCGCGCCAGCTCGCGCTCGTGACGCGGGGCGCCGGAGTTGCTGACGCAATCAGGGACAAGTGAGCTTCACGACCGAGACGTCGTCGATGTACCAGCCCGGAGTCGCTGGGTGACACAGGAACTCGGACGCATAACTCGCGAAGTGAAATCGAACCTGCAGCGTGGCCACGGCGTAGCTCGAGACGTCGATCTCGACTTGTTCCCAGCCCGCCGACTTGCCGCCGAAGCCCTTCTGACCGTCGAGCGCGCAGGGTGAACAAGTCGCCCCGGCCTCCGGGTCCAGGTAGTAACAATCGATCTTCGAGCCGGGATATCCGCTCGTCGGCGTGACCTTGGTCCAGGTCGTACCGTTGGTCGAGACCTCGACCAGGCCGCCTGAGTAGGTCGAGGTGTCGAGCGCACACACGAGCCCACACAGACCACCGGCAACACACGAGCGGAAATCGAAGTAGTGCCAGAACCGCAGGCGCAGCGCCTGACCGTTGTACGCCGCGAGGTTCATCACGGGCGACGTCAGAGTGGAGTCCTCGCAGTTGTTCGAGTTGCCATTCAGCTTGGTGCCCCAACACTGACCGCCGCCGGTGTGGTCGCCGTTCGGGGGTCCAGCCGAAGGTACTCCGCATTGCCAGTCTTGGTTGTTCCCCGCCGCGGTCCAGCCCGGCGGACAACCCGTGAACGCGTACGACACCACCGGACAGCCGCCACTGCCACCCGTGCCGCCCGTGCCGCCTGTCGCGCCGGTGCCACCGCTTGCGCCCGTGCCGCCGGTGCCGCCGGTGCCGCCACTCGCGCCGGTGCCGCCGCTTGCGCCCGTCCCGCCACTTGCACCTGTGCCGCCACTTGCACCTGTGCCGCCACTTGCACCTGTGCCGCCACTTGCGCCTGTGCCGCCACTTGCGCCTGTGCCGCCACTTGCGCCTGTGCCGCCGGATGCGCCCACGCCTCCGCTTGCGCCCACGCCTCCGCTGCCGCCGCTTGCACCGGTGCCGCCGCCGCTCGGCGTCCCCCCGGCGCCGCTGCTGCCCGCAGCGCCGCCCACAGCGCCGCCTGCCCCCGCGAGCGCACCACCGGAGCCTGCCGCGGCGCCGCCCGCGCCGCCGCCGACGCTCGCGTCTCCACCACCGACACCGCCGGCTCCGCCGATGTCAGTGCCAGCGCCGACACCTTCGGATTGAGCGCATGCGTCAGCGATGAACACCGCCGAGAGCGCCGCGAACAACGCAACCGCCCGTCCGCCGCTCGATCGCCTGGCGCCCACCACCGAACGATAGCGGTCAGAGCTTCTCCACGCTAGCGACAACGCGGACTCGTACGGAAGCCCGCACCGCGCGTCGAGCTCTCCACGGCTCCGCGGGCCTCAGCTCCCGGCGACATCGCCGCCGAAATTCCAGGTCTTCGGGGTGGCCGGCGAGAAGTACATCTCCGCGAGGTTCGCGGGGATCTTGTGCCAGCGGGTGTACGACTTGACCACCGCCTTGCGGATTGACCACGGCGCGTCGTTGGCGGCGATCCCCTGGAGCACCGCGTCGAGCACGTAACCTTCGGAGGCAACCGGGCCGCGCGGCAGCAGGATTTCGCGGGATTTGGCGGCGTGCATCCAACCGCCCAGGGTCTCTCGTGCGTGCGCCATCGTCGTGAACATCGGCACACCGGCGCCGGTTGCAGCCGGAGGCAACTCGAGTTTGTCCGGCACACGACCCGCGCGGAGCAGCGGGTTCCGCCCCATGAACCCCACGGCGTGAACCCTCTCCTCACGCATGCCGGAACCGTCGTTGAACTTCACCCGGCCCCCACCGCCTGCGACGTCCAGGAATCGACGCAGCGCATCCTCGCCCGATTCGCCATCGATGGCGTGCAGCACGACGAAGACCTCGACGCCGCCGCTCGTGCCCCAGCGCGAACCACGCACACTGCGTTTGAAGGTGGCGCGTTCGAGCTCGAAACCTTCACCCGCGCCGGCCTCGACGCGGGTCCACCCCGCATCCGCCCGTCCGAGATACCGACGGGCGCCGAACACCGCTCCCCAGTACAAGTTGTCTTCGAGGTTCTTGGGATCACCGGCGCCGGGGTGCTTGCCGCACGGTCCGCCCTTGGCGTCCGAGCAGAGGGGGACAAAGACCTCGACGACCAAGGGTTTGCCCGCCTGCACGTCGTCCGAAATGCCGGCGTGGCGTGAGCTCCATCCACCCGCCGCCGCGGCCGGCGCCACGACCGGCTTGGGCGCATCGGCCGTAGCGTCCGCCGCTCCAAACAGCGATCCTACCGCCAATAACCCTGAAATCAGCCGCAAGTACCCTGAGCCCACCCTAGCCTCCACCGTGATTGGTCGCCCCCTCTACGACCCCGCGCCGCCTCACCTTCCCTCGCTCGGGCAATTGCGGCGCGGCCCCGCTTCGGGCGAGACTGTCCGCCATGCGCTTGCAAGCCATCTCGGGAGTGGTGCTCGGTCTCTTGGCTCTGGGCTCCGCGTTCAGCTGCGCCGGCGGTGACTCTGCCGACGAAAAACCAAAGACGGGCGGCGGCGGCGCGGGCGGCAGCGGGGGCACCGGGTTTGGCGGCGGCGGCTTCGGCGGTGTCGGGGGGGTTGGTGGCATCGGAGCGAGCGGCGGCACCGGCGGGACCGGCGCAACCGGTGGCACGGGCGGGACCGGCGCAACCGGCGGGGTCGCGGGCAGCGGCGGCGCAGGCGGTGACGCCTCGGTGGACGCGCCGAGCGACGTCTCGGTCGATTCCCCCGCGGACGCGGCTCTCGACGCCGGGCCCGACGCCGGCAACTGCGTTCCGCCCGCCGACGCGGGCCCCGCGCCCGATGCGGGTTGCGCAGTGGGGCAGTACTTCAATCCGTGCAAGCAGGCCTGCACCCCCTGCTCGGATCTGTCGTTCATCAGCGTGGGCGATCCGGTCGCGAAGATCGCCGCGCTCAGCGCTGGCAAAGACGACCTGTTCCCGCGCATCACCACGCTGTCGGGGACCGATCGCATCGTGCTGCGTCAGTCACCCTCGAGCACGACCGACAACTTCACCGCGACGTTGACGGGAACGACCTGGAGCGCGCTGACCAACAACCTGGGCAACCTCGTGAACTACCCGAGCGCCGACGACTCAGGGGCCATCATCCTTCCGAGCGGCGCGGTCGATCCCTCGAACGGCGCCACCACCACCGAACCGTTCATGCTTTTCGACAGCAAACGCGACGGGAAGGCGCAGATGTACTCGAGCCAGCTCTTCAAGGGCGCCGGCTCGCCGGCGCCGGTCGCGGCCCTGAATCAGACCCCCTCGGGCACCCGTGACTACAACGTGGCGTACGCCTACCTCGGGGCCAACGCTCGCCTGTACTGGATCAGCGATCGCAACAGCCAACCGGGGCTCTACACGCGGCCGGTTCTGGCCGGCAACGTAGCCAAGGTGTCGCTCAGCTTCGAAAATGCCTGCCCCGTCAGTGACGAGGACATCGAGCCGTGGGTGACCCCCGACGGCACGGTGCTCTTCTTCAGCTCACCGCGCCACGATCAACCCAACTGCGCGGCGACTGTGAGCGGCGGCGCGCGCGCGCTGTTCTACACCTACATGGATCCGGCCACGGGTCAGCAGATCGGCACGGCCAAGGAAATCTCGGCGGTCCGTGCCGCACTCGAGGCTACCTACTCGAAGACCAGCTTCTCGCTGCGCACACCGTCCCTCGCCCCCGGCTTCTGCACTCTCTACTTCTCGACCGACGCCGACGCGTCGGACGCGGGCTCGGACTTCAACGTGTTCACCGCCACACGCTGAGCGCCGGCTGCGCTCGGCGTCACAGCGGAATCACGACGAACGCTCGCACGCCCCACAGGAAATCCCAGTTCAGCGCGGGCGTGCTGGTATCTTCTTCCGAGGTCGTGAACGGCTTGAAATAGAAGAACGTCGCTCCGCCCGCCGAGAGCGACGCACCGACCAGCACGGTGGGCCGCGTGCGCGTGAGCGGGTGCAGGTATCCACCGGTGACCTCACCCTGGGCGTAACCAATGAGCCAGCCCTTGGGCAGCGTCTCGTTGACCGTAAAATCTTGCGTCAGCCGCACCTCACCGATGCCCACCTGGCTCGACACATCCAGGAAGAACCGCTCGGGCTCCTGACCCGTCTCGAGCCCGAGGGCCAACCCGGCGCCGCGCAAGCGGGCATCGAAGATCAGATCCGAGATCACCGCGTCTCCGACGCGCACCATGTACGGTTTGCTGTACTGCGTGAGGCCGACACCAAAGTAAAGCATCGGGAACGAGCTCTCGCGGCGAGCGATGATGCCCGACGGGTCATTGTCGTGGTGGTAGCGCAGCCCCACGACGAAGGTCTCGAAGGCGCTGGTCAGCGTGAGCTCCTTCGTGGTTGCCGGGAAGGTCGTCAGATCGTCATTTTTGCTGGCGGAATACGGGATCAGACGCACCGGTTTGCCCGGGGTGAGCGTGCTCTGAAACGCCCGCGCCTCGTAACGAATGATGGGCTCGAGCACCCAGTTGAACGGGAAGCCGAGCGCTCCGACCAGCCACGCCGCCGCTGGCGTCGCCTTGGCTGCCTTCTCCGCCACACTCGCGCCGTCGCGCCGCGGCGACGCGATGCCGTTCGACTCGTAGTACGCCTGGTTGACCGAGACGAAGAACAGCTTGGCGCGCGCGCCAACCGACCAGGTGGCAGTGTTCTCGGTGGACACGTCCATGCCCGGGTAGCTCTGCGGGCGCCAGCCGCGGTAAGCCAGACCAATGCTGGGATCTAGCTGGAAGTCCCCACCGAACACCCGGTGCGGCAGCTCCGACTTCTTGCGCTTCGGTGGCGGTGGCCCGGGCGGAGGCGCGGGTCCCAGCGCCGGGCCAGGCCCGTGCGCGTGGCCCGAGCTCCGGTGTTTCGGCTTGTTCTTGGGTCGCGGCTTCTTCTTGCCACCGTTCGACAGGTGGTCGTCGACGTGCTGTCCGACCTTGCTGCCGATGCTCTGGGCCGACACCGCCGATGGGAACAGCAACGCCGCGGTGACGCCGGCGAGCACGCTAGTTCGTGTCACGCCAGACCCCCACCCCCCGCGGTTCATCCCTCGGGGATCCTCGCGATGCGTTCGCTGCGTTGCTCGACCAGCTGCATCGATCCAGTAGCCAGACGCAGCCCCCGCTCGACCAGCGCGACCTCCGCGTGAGTGGCGCGGAGCGCGCGCCGAAGCACCTCGTCCGCCCGCTCCGGTTGGCAGTCACCACAAGTGTAGAAGTCGAGCGCGGCATAACCCACCTCCGGCCAGGTATGGACGGAGAAGTGGGACTCTTCAATCACCAGCACACCCGTGACTCCCTGGGGCCGGTAGCGGTGAAAAGCCTCCGCGACGACCGTTGCGCCCGCGGCCAGCGCGGCCTCCCGCATCACGGCCTTCATGCGCTCGAGGTCGTCGAGGATGAGCTTGTCGCACCCGTCGTACTCGACCAAGAGGTGTTTAGCTCGCGTACCAACCACGCCTGGAGTTCTACACGAAGCACGCTTCAGCGCAAAGACCGCGCTGCCAGGGCGTCGAGCCGCCGCTCCACGGCCCGGGCGCTGATGACACCCTTGTACACGTAGAGCGCGTCCGAGCTTCCCTCGTCGAGCAGCTCCTCGCTCACCCGCAGCCGGCTCGAGACCGCAAACACCATCGGCTCCGGTAGACCCGACTCACTCAGCTCGATGCGCCGAAACACGGCGTCGCGGCTCCAGTACCCCATCACCTCCAGGTGGACCGCGCGTCCCGTCTCGCTGTGCCGAAACGTGACGTCCGGCACACACACACCGAGGCCGGCTACGTCGAAGATGCGGCTCGCCGGTGCGGCCTGCCACGCGGTCTTCATCTCGGCGAACGCGTCGAGCAACGCCTGCACCTCGTCGTGCAGGACCGGGGCCAGGTCGTCGGCGGCAGTGCCCTTTGCCTGATGGCGGTAGGTCAGGGCTTCGCGGCGCTTTCCCCAGCGTAGCTCGGCGGTGAGCGACAGCTCGTCTACCTCCTCGAGCGCCGGCAGTGTGAGAGCGAGCGCGAGACCGTACTTCGTCACCGAGTCGAACAGGCTGTGTGGCCCGTCGATGACGATGCGATAGCCGCGCGGAGTGCGCTCGATCTGGTAGAGCAAGCGGCGGAACTTGAGCTTGGCGAACAGCGTGCGATACGTGTCCGGCGAGCGACAGACGACGTCGGCGGTGACCCGGACGGCGCGCAGCAGGATGGCCTGGCGCGCGGCGCGTTCATACTGCTCCGCCAGGCGCTCGGGCGGCAGGGCGGCCACCCGCAACACGCGCTCTTCGCTCTTCAGATCCGCGTACAGCGCCTCCTCGAGCTGCTCGGCGGTCGAACCCCTGACCATCGCCACCGCCGTCATCAACGCTGCGCGATCCAGGAGCTCGCCCGGCGCGAGCCCGCGTCGCGCCTCGGCAGCGCGCTCGAACACCTCGCGCCGGAGCTCGGCCGCGTCCACCCCAACGGGGGCCGACATCTCGCATTCGTCCAGGAGCAGCTTGGTGAGCCCTTCGAGCAAACGGCGCTCGCTCGGCCGGCACTCGATCTCCGACAGGCTCTGTTCGATCTCCCCGCGCCGGGCCCCCTCCAGCTCTCGGGCAATGGCCACGATCTCCGTGGCGAGCTCCAGCATGCGAGCGCGGCGTTTTTTGTCGAACGCGGGCAAAATCAGCTCGTTTCCCTGACGGCGCACCCGCACGTGGTCCGGACCGAGCATCAGCGGTACGCCTCGTGGTCCCGACGCCGCTCACTGGTGTTCGCCTCGCTCGTCCCGCCGCTGATCAGCTCGTACAAGATCGCCGATTTGCCGGCGCGCTGGCGCAAGATCCGCCCGAGGCGTTGCACGTGCTCGCGCACCGAGCCCGAACCGCTGATCACCACCGCAATGTTGGCGTCGGGCACATCCACACCCTCGTTCAGCACCTTGCTGGTGGCGACCGCGCCGTACACACCCGTCCCGAAGCGCTCGAGGATCTCGCTGCGTTCGCGGATCTTGGTCTGGTGGGTGATGACCGGCACCAGACAGCGCCGCGAGATGGCGTACGCGGTGCGGTTGTCGTCGGTGAACACGATCAGCCGATCGGCCCGGTGGTGGTGCAAGAGGTGCTCCACCAGGTCGAGCTTGCCCGCCGAGGCAAAGGCGATCTCGCGCTGGCGCCGATAGGCCTGCATCGCCCGCCGGCCGTCGGTGCGCTGTGCTGCCCGCGCGATGAAGTCGCCCCAGCCCCGACCCGAGCCCATACGGATGCCGTTCTGGCGCAGGAAACTCAGGTAGATGCCCCGCTCCTCTTCGTACTCGAGGCGCTCCGCGGCCGACAGCTCCACGGTCAGCCGAACCGCCTCGTACTCTGCCAGGAAGTTTCCGGCGATCTCGCCGATCTCGACCCGGTGCACGATCGGGCCGATCAGCTCCGTGAGCACGGCCTCGCGCCCGTCGCTGCGCTCCGGGGTCGCCGTCAGTCCGAGCCGGTAGGGCGCGATGCACTGCTCCGCGGCCAGCTGATAGCTCGCACCCGGCAGGTGGTGGCACTCGTCGAAGATCACGAGCCCAAAACGCGAGCCCAGGTGCTCCATCTGCAGGTACGCGCTGTCGTAGGTGGTCACGGTCAGCGGATGCACGCTGTGCTCACCGCCGCCCACGATGCCGACCTCCATGCCGAAGCTCGTGCGCAAGAGGTCGTACCACTGGCGCACTAGATCCAGCGTCGGGGCGACCACCAGCGCGCTGCGCTGTTTGTCGGCGATGGCGAGCACCGCGACGTGGCTCTTGCCGGCGCCGGTCGGGAGCACGACGACGCCGCGCCCATCCGCCTTGCGCCAGGCCGAGAGCGCCGCGATTTGAAACGGGCGCGGCTCCCGGCGAACACGCAGGCCCGTCCCGAGTGGCTCGTAGCGACGCGCCCGATCCTCGAAGGGCACCGCGGCCCGCGTGAACCCGAGGACCAGCTCGGCGTAGGCGCTGGCCGGCGCCCGATGGCAGGCCGAGCGCGGGTCCCAGCGCACACTCGGCGGCAGCACGAACCCCGGCGGTGGCTCTCGGATCTCCAGCGTGCCGGCCGAAAACGTGAGCGACACCATCACTCGCTCCAGTAACTCCCGAAGAGTTTGCCCGCGTTCGCGGCGAGCTCGGGGCACGACACGTTGCCGTTGTCGTCGAGATCTTCCGCGGTCCCTACTCGCTGCGCCCGAAACGGACTGCCGGGCTCGACCAGAATGTTGATCTGCGCCGCCGTGGTCAGACAATCGTTGGAAAAGCCGAGCACGGTCTGATCGAGATCGACCTCGGCCTTGCCCTCGATGCGGTCGGGGGTGAGCACCTTGCCCGTGAGCTTCACTCCGGTGCGGAGCGCCACGAAGAGCTTCTCGAAGTTGCCCTCGCCACAGGTCACGACGCTGGCCAGCAGCGTCACGCCGGGGTTGCCGTCTGCGTCTTCATCGATGGCGCTGGCGAGGTTGTCCTTGTTCGGCAGTTTGTCCTTGACCGGATCCTTCAGCTTCGCGCCCACGACCAGGAGCGAGGGCGGCGGCGCGTAGGCGGCACCGATCAGGCTCTCGCTCGACAAGAAGTCTCCCGTGGACTCGACGTGTTTGCTCGCCATGAGGGCCTGCAGCTCGGGCGGGATCACGAGCGTGGCGAGCCCCTCGACCTTCGGCAGCTTGAAGGCGCAGAGGGTGGTCTTTTGCTGCACCGTCTTGCCCTTCTGGAACAGGCGCAGGCGGAAGATCTGCCGCGTGGCCACCGGGATGCCAACCCGCGCGTTGATGGTGGTCTCGACGGCGAAGATCCCGGTGAGCGGACCCGCTCCGTCCTCTTGCCAGGGTTCGAGGGGCTCCGGTGGGATCACCAGCGGTCCGCCATCACCGGTAGCGCTCGCGTCTTTGCAGCCGCCGACCGGGCAGTGATCGCCGCGCACGAGCGGCACGTCGTCACTCGGGCCACAGGCCGCGTCGAGCCCGAGCCCGACGCTCGCAAGCGCGGCCACACGCAGCACGCGCTTCACCACTTCGCCTCCAATCCGAACGAGACGGCCATCACACTCCCGCCGTAGTCGTAGCCCGGATAGCCAGGATTTTTCTGCAGCTGTGAGTCACTCTGGAAGCGCCGATAGTCCTTGGTCTCGCTGCGGGAGACGAGCAAGATTTCTTCGAGCGCGAGGGTCGCGGTTGCACCGAGCGAGGGGTGCAACCAGTTCGACAGCTCACTCTCGAGCCCCACCGACACCACGTGGCGATCGTTGTCGAGCAGGTTGGAGGGCCCGCCGAAGTTCCCCAGCGGGGATTTCTGAAAGCGGTAGCCGCCTAGCAATGAGAGCGCTTGGTTGGCTCGCCAACGCGCCCCCGCCGCGGGAGTGACGGTATCACCCCAGACCGGGGAGTTGAACGCATTGTGGTTGGTCGAGAGCGCCTGGGACCAGGCCGCGTACGTCACGTCGACCGACACGTCGACAGAGTCCGACAGGTCGGCGCCGAGCGCCAAGGTCAGCTGGCTGGGCTCGAAGTAGTGCGCGAACCGGTGGGTGTAGCCCATGTTGCTCAGGATTGGCACGTCGCGGATCCGGGTGTCACCCCAGTCGTCCACGTAACTACGGTGTCGATACGTGAGCCCCACGCGCAGCGTGTCTGTCGGGGTCACGAGCACACCGAAGAGCGGCGCCACGCGGCCGAACACCTGCGAGTCGGTGCCCAGCACCGTGTGCGTCCGCACCTTGCCCGACGCCTCGTCGTACTCCACGCTGGTCACGCGCCCGCGGGTCAGCGTCTGCACGTCGAACATCACGCGCAGGCCAGCGCCCAGGGACAGCCACGGTGTGACGGCGTAACCGATGGAGGCGTTGGCGCTGACGACCTGCGTTCGATCGGTCAAGAGCGCCCACTCTACGTCGTCGTCCGGACGGATGGTCCAGCGGAACAGTCGCTCGGGCACGTACACACTCAGGCCCATGTTCAGGCCGTCGAGGTCGAAGGGCTGACCCACGCTGAAGCGTGTGCCGAGGAACACGCCAGTGCTCGTGGGCACACCCGGTGTCTCGAGCTCACGGCCGTCGCTGGCCGTCACGTGGAGCTTGGGCGCCGCGTACAGATACCCGAGCGAGAGCTCGAAGAAGCCCCCATGATCGGCGCGCTCGCCGCCCGGCGCGAGCCCCGCGGGGTTGTAATACGCGGCGGCGTAGTCCCCCGGGCGCGCGGCGTAGGAGCCGCCGAGCGCCATGGCACGGGGGCCGAGGCCGAACGTGTCTTCTTCACCCGCGGCGGACGACGCGGCCACGAGGAGCAGCGCGATGCCCGACAAGAATCCAGACCCGCGCCTCACGGTCTCGACTCCTTGCCCACGAACACGGTGAGAGAGAGGCCGAGCTGCCAGTAGCTCGAGCTGGAGGTGAAGCCCGGGTACCCGAGGTTGTCGATCTGGCGACCCGGCAGCGACGCGCTGGCGTCACGCAGCTGCGCTTCATCCTTCTTCGCGTGCTGTTGGCCCGCCAGCCGGGTGCGTGCGTGCACGTCGACCCGGAGCGGCGCCCGCCAGAGCTCGCGCAGATCTGCGCCCGCGCCCAGCGCAACCACATGCGTGTCCGCGCCGAGGAAGTTGTCGTTCCCCACCTGAGCCGGGATCGGCGAGGGTTCGAAGCCATACCCGCCGCGTAGCGCGAGCCAGCTCTCGGGTTTGTACTCGAGCCCGGCTCGCAGGTTCAGCGTGTTCGTGAACGGGCGCTCCAGCTCGCGATTGAAGCCGCTCCGGAGCTCACCCCAGTAGGCGTAGCTCACGTCCAGGGAAGCGCTGGCACCCAACAGCGGACCGCCGGAGAGCCCGAACGTGAGCTCCCGCGGATCCCAGAACTGCTGATAGTCGATGGGATCGTCCGCCACGATGCCGCCGGCGACCGTGCGCTGACTGCCACCGGCGTGGCTCACCGAAGGCGCGCGGTACGCGAGGCCCATGCCCAGGAACGGCAAGGGGGACGCGCGCAGGCCGAACGCCGGTGTGACATCCATCTCCAGATCGCGATCGAGGCGCACCATCACGTCGCGATCGACGCCGTCGGCGCGCTCGGCGTCGTACGACACCTCGGTCGGAGTCGCGAGGGTCGGCGCCATCACGAGCGCTACGCCGACGCGCAGCTGCGGCAGGATTTCGTAGGCGAGAGCACCGAGCGCGCTGATGCGATCCGGACGCCCGTCGTAGATGGGCGATTTGGGCTGGTCGCCGCGTTCGGCGACGGAGACTCGGAGCACGTGGTCCGCGGGCACGTACAGGGCGAGCCCGACCCGCAGGGCCCTGAGCCAGTCCGGCCCGGGCAACGGCGTCGCCGCCGCGAACCCCACACCGCCGAGCCAGCGAGCGCGCTCGACGTTTTCCTCACCGTCGCGCTGAAAGCCGAGCGTGAGGTGACCGGCCTGACCGCTCAACATCACCACCGGCTCCGAGATGTCGGCCAGGCCCGCAGGGTTCTCGAGCATCGAGCCCACGTCTCCGGGCCGCGCGACGACCGAGACCGCGAGGCTCGCGACCCGGGAGCTCTCGCCGAACGCGGTGCCGCTGGTGGCCTGCGCCGGGGCGGCCGCGAGCAGCGTCAGCGCAAGCAGTAGCGCACTCGGGCCGCGCCTCATCACAGCTCCGCCGGTCCGATCGCGATGCAGTCATCGCTGGTGTCGTCGATGGGCTCGGGCAGTGGACACAGCCCGTCGACATCGAGCGGGGTCACGCTGATGCTCTTGATGGCCTCCGAGACCCCGCCCGCGGAGCTCTCCACGCGGAGCTCCACGTGCAGCGGCCGATCCGCCGCTGTGCTGACCAGGATGTCGTCGGCGTCGGCCTGGCTCTCGTTGTCGAAGAACCACTTCGCTCCGGTGAACGACCAGCGAAATCGGAGAGTGGGTCCGTTCGGCTCCGGAGGGGCCTCCACCAGCGTCAGGCTCGGCGCGCTCTTTTTGGCGTCGAGGTGGATACTGGTCGTGAAGTCGTCGCCCACACACACGCTCGCGGGGCAAGCGCGGATCACCGCCGACGGCGCGGGCGGTGGCGGCTCACCACAGGCGACCCCGCACAAACAAATCAAGGCCCCGACGACTGCGCCGCGAAGACCCGTCCTGCCTGCGTAGGCTCGCGAGCTGCCTCGACCCTTCACCCCCTGATCGATGCCCTCGATCTTGGTGCGGCACAAGCCAGGCGCAGGTCCCACCGACTTCGCGGGGGGCTACTTGCCGAGCAAGCTCATCAGCTCGACCAGACCCGCGTCCACGCTCGACGGTTTGCTGCCGTCGTAGCTGCCGAAGCCCTTCCACACGATCTTCATCGTCTTCAGGTCGACGACGTAGGTCCACTCACGAGAGACGAGCTGGCTCAGGGTCTCACCGTCCTTCGGTTTCACGACGCTGATGTGCAGATCTTCAGCCTTGATCCACGCGAGCACGTCGCCCGAGTGGAGGACATCGACGACCACCCCACCCGCCTCGATGGCCGCCTTGCCCTTCTGCTGTGCCCCGCCCAAGACCTGGGCGGCCTTCTTACAGCCGGGTCAGGTGAACGCGGAAATGTGGATCAAGCCGAAGGGCTTGCCACTCTTCCGCATCTCGTCGGTGGAGTAGTCGACGTAAGGGAGCGTGTCCGAGGACACCTGAGCCGCGACGTTGAGGTAACCTTCCCACGCCAGGTTTGCGATGGTGTCGCCCACGTTGTTCCCGTAGGGGCCCGCGGGATACGGGCCGTAGTTGATCGGTGCGTCGGTGCCGGCGTCGAGCCCCTGCCCGGCCACGCCACCCGACGCAATGCCGGCGCTCCCGCCACCGCTGTTGACGCCGCCGCTGCCGACGCCGCCACTGCTGACGCCGCCACTGCTGACGCCGCCACCGCCGGAGGCAACACTCCCGCCGCCGCCGCCGCCAGAGCTGTCATCCGAACCACAGGCCACGGCCAGAGAGAACGACGCGACGAGCGCGAGCCCGTGGGCGATGCGACGTACGAGTCTCTCCTTCATGGCTTCGCTCGGACTCCGACCCACGTAAGGTAGCGGACACCCTGCCCCGCGTCCATCTCGATGCGAGCACCGTCCGCGCTCACGCTGCCCGTTGCCACCACCGCGAAGGCCGCGGGTTTCACCCAGTCGTCGAACAGATAACTGCCGAGGGCGAGCCACTCGACCGGCGTGCCCGCCGGCAAGTTGGGGGTGTTGTCCGCGCTCAGCTGAGCCAGCGCGGGGAGCGCGGTCGTTTCATCGACGATGGCCGACTCGAAGGGGGTCAGCGCAAAGAGCGCGACCAGGTTCAGGCTCGCCGGCGCGAACAGAGCGCGCTGAGCGGCAGGCACGGACAGCGCCCGGAACTGTTTCCCCGCGGCGTCGAGGGCGACGTCTTCGACGTCGAGCTTCACCTGGGTGCCGGCGCTGACGGAAAGGGTCAGCTCCCCGGACTTCACGCTCTGCGCCGGTGCGCCCTGTTTGTCGGAGCGAACGACCAGACCCGGGCCGGTCTTCGGCAGATCGAGCAGCGTGAGATCCCCGACGTCGATGATCTCCGACGCGGCGGATGGCAGCGCGAAGTAGAAGTTCGTCCGATCGGGTCGGCCGTGGGGCAAGCTCGAGTACTGGTCGACGGGGATGCGTTCACCCACCGTGACCGTGAACGCACCCGTCGCGTCCGACTCGCCGTACCAGCACACGGAGCCGCACACACTCGTGGACAGCCCCGGGACGGGTGAACCCAGCGCGTCGACGGCGCGGCCCTTGACCGAGAGCACACACACCGCGTTGGGCCCGCCGTCGTTCGTGCACGGCGCGGCCCCCGCGCTGCCCGCCGCCCCGGCGGTCCCGCCGGAGCCACCGCTGCCCGAGGTGCCCCCGCTACCGCCGCTGCCTCCGCCGCCCGAGGCGGCCCCGCTCGAGTCGTCCTTGCCGCAGCTCAGGCAAAGGAGCGCGGAAAAGGCGAGCCCGAGCCCGCGCTGACCCAAAGACAAACGCATGCTCGACAGGTACGCGTGAGAGCCCAAGAAGGTTTCAGGGTAAGCGCGGCTCTCTCTCGGGGCAAGCCGCCGCGCGCTGCGCAGCGTCCGCCACGCCCGAGGGCCAGCAGGCTGTAGGCGATGCGCCGCAGCACATCACGGCGACCGTCGCCCGGGGGCTCGGTTCGATCCAGGGGTGGTCGAGTAGCGGCTCTCGACAGCGAGCCGGCCGCCGCTGGAGTCTCTCCAGCTCGCGTTCGTGCCCACGACGCTGCCGCTGCCGAGACCACGAGCACCTGCCGGCACACCCTTTGTGGGGGTGTGCCCGGACCGTCTCAGGGCGTGAGCACGGCGGCCGCTGCCTTCGCCGACCGCTCGGTCCTCGGCGCTGACCTTCCAGCTCTCGCCGACGCCTCCCCCCCCGCGGCGACCCGCAGGCCGCGAGAGCGGCCGAGGACCGACGCTTGGGGGGGAACGACCGTCACGAGGCCGCGACAGCGGCCGAGGGCCGGGCGAGGCGGGGGCACCTCAGCCGTGCCCCTTTGTTGCTGGCCGGCCCGACTACCAATCGGGGCGGGCTGATTGCTCAGCGGAACAACGCGCCGGTGTCGGCGGAGGTGACCTCGCCCATCATCTCGATGGGCAGGTGCCACGAGAGCTCACCCATGAAGGTGCCACGGCGCTCCCTCAGCTTCACTTGCGTCACTCCGCAGTTGCCCATGCGCACGATGCACACCCGGGGCACCGGCAGGCAGATCAGCCGCTTGAGCAGCTGAAAGTTCACGCCGCCGTGAGCGACCAGGAGCACTCGCGCGTCCGCCGCGCGATGACGCGCGATCAGCACTCCGAGCAGACGCTCGACCCGCACCTGTACCTCGTCGTAGCTCTCGCCGCCGAACTCGGAGAAGTCCCCGAGATCGGTGACCCCGCGCTTCACGTATTCGGAGTGGCGGGCCTCGATTTCGTCGCGTGTGAGCCCCTCGAGGGAGCCCGCGCGAAGCTCCGCCAGATCCGGCTCGATGCTGGCGTCGACCTCACCCCGGGCGGTGGTCAGGATCTCCGCCGTCTGGCGGGCTCGCAGGAGCGGCGACGTGTAGGCCGCGTCCCAGGCAACGCCGTTGTGCCCGAGCCACCGCGCGAGCTGCCTGGCCTGGGCGCGCCCGCGCTCGGACAACGGATAATCGAGGGACCCCTGCAGGCGGCCTTCGGCGTTGGCCTCGCTCTCTCCGTGGCGAACGAGCAGAATGTCCATGGGCCGGGGCTCATACCAGGCTCGGCGGAGGAGACAAACGTGGTCGACATCTTCATCACCTACGAGGGGGACCTGCACTGCAACGCCACCCACGGACCGTCGCAGGCGAGGCTCGAGACCGACGCACCCGTCGACAACCACGGCAGAGGGGCGGCGTTCTCCCCGACCGATCTCCTGGCGACGGCGCTCGGGACCTGCATGATCACGGTGATGGGGATCCTGGCCCAGGAGCTGGCGCTCAGTCTCGGCGGCACCACCGTGCATGTGAAGAAACACATGACCGCCGCGCCACCCCGCCGCGTGGCGCGCCTCGGCGTGAAGGTCGTGTTCCCCGCCGAGCTCGCCGCCAAGGTCGAAGCCGACGCTCGGCAGCGCCTCGAGCACCGCGCAAACACTTGCCCGGTGCGCCTCAGCCTGCTCGATGGCATCGACGTGCCGATCGAGTACGTCTGGACGAGCTGAGCGTTCGGACGCTCAGCTCGTGGAGCGCGAACGCCGCCCACGCCCGCGTCCGCGGAGCAGCGCGCTTGCGCCGAGCAGCGCGCCGAGCAGCCACAGAGGCAGCTGGCTCTCGCCGTCCTGACCCGCGAGCCGACAGCCGCAGCCGCCGTCATCACCGCCGTCGCTGCTCTTGCCGGCGCCGCCCGTCCCGCCGCTGTTGCCGGCGCCGGCCTTGCCGCCGCCGCCGCTCGCCGTGGCGCCGCTGCCACCGCTGGGGTTGCCCGCAGAGCCACTCGCGCCGCCGCTCGCAGTCCCACCGCTGCCGCCGCCGGCCGCGCCGCCGACGGAGCTTCCGCCGCCGGTGCCGCCGCCGCCCGTGCCGCCGACGGGCACGACGGTCGAGTCGTGCCACTCGTAGGCGCCCAGATCGATCCCGGCTCCCTGCGGCCGGGGGATCTTGTCCGCGTCGAGCGCCGGCGCTTGATCCGTCGAGCCCTGATCCACCGCGGGGGAGGTCTTCAACAAGTGCAGATCCCAGCTCGCAGGGTTGACGAAATAGTTGGCGAGGTTCGCGCCCAGGACGACGTTGTGGTCCTCGACCACGTTCGTGCCACTGACGTCGAGATCCGTCGTCAGGTTGTTGCGCACGACGACGTTCTGGCTCGGTGTGCCATCTTTGTGTTTGGTGACCAGGATCCACGGCGGCCCCGGTTTACCAGCCTCGTTGTCGATCACGGTGTTGTTGACGATCCGCGAGTCGCGCGCGCCGTAGAGCGAAATGCCATGCCAGTGGTTGGTGATGACGACGTTGTTCTCGACCACCCAGCCGACGAACGTGCCGTCGAAACAACCAATGCCCTGCAGCGTTCCCTTCAGGGGTTGGGCGGGGTTCTCGGCGTTGATGATCACGTTGCCGCGCAGCACCATGTTCTTGACCTCGCCGGTGCCCACGCCACCGGGCCCGACGGACCAGCTCTGAAAACCGTCGTCGTGGTTCGTGTCCACCGAGTCGTCGAGGTACGAGTTCTTGATCAGGTTGTACTGAAAGGTCTCGTCGTCCCCCAGGCCGCGCAGACCGTCCGCCGAAAAATTCTCGACCGTGTTGCCCTCGATCACGACCTTCGACGCATCTGCGGTGATGCCGAAGCGCACGTTCTTGACCTTGTTGTTGCGCGCCGTCGAGTCACTGCCCCGGACGGAAATGCCGTTGCTCGCGCTCTGGAGCCACTCCGACACCCCCCAAGCCTTCGAGTCCGCGACGCTGAAGGCCTCCGAGTCCTCCACCGTGATCTTGGAGGCGTTGGTCTGGACCTCGATCATGGTGATCGCCCCTCCGGCCGTGCCGTACGAGGGGCTGACCGACACCCCTCGGAGCACCCAACCGCTGGTGCTCGTGAAACGCACGTGGCGGAGCTTGGCACCGAGGCCAACGTCGGAGACGACCGTGATGGGCGGCGCATAGCTGCCACCGCTCACGGCCATCTCGCCGTGGTAGCCGGACTTCAAATGCACGGTGTCGCCCGCTTTCACCGTCGTGCCGAAGAGCTTGGCGGTGATCACCTCTTCGAGCGTCTTCCAGGGTTTGGCGGCGCTACCGTCGTTGGCAGCGCTCCCAGTCGCCGGGTCGACGTAGAAATCGGCGGCGCTCGCCGGCGAGCCCAGCGAGACAGTCAGCGCACCGAGCGTGATGGCAAAGAGTGAGCGTTTCATGTTGAGTCCCTCACACGGGTTGGTGCTCCGCGACCACTGGGCCACGGAACGAGTCGCTGCGTGCACTCATCGCGCCCGCGGTTCGAGCTCGGTGTCGGCCTCCCGCGCCGTCGCGGTCGCGGTGCACAAGAGGCCGTGTCCCTTGGCCGCGCAGTGCAAATCGACGACGTCCGACGCGCCCATGCGGCCCGCCGCCGCGATGAGTCCGAGGCGCATACCGTCCCGCGAGCAGCCTTCCTTGCAGTGGGTGACGATCTCGCCGATCTTGAGGTTCGCACCCGGCATGTCGGGGACTTCGCGCACGTGGTCGGCGCGGCGTGGCGCACGATACGGAACGCCCGGCGTCGCCGTGAAGTGAACCCGGATGCGCCAAGCCTCCTCGGCGCGCGGAGCGTCGTCTTCGGCCATGATCCCGGAGACCAGCGGCCGGCCCGCCATCGATCGCCCCGTCGGGCGCGCCACGTCCGCGTCGCACGAGATGTCGGTGGTGGTCGAGTTCTCGTCCTGCCCTGAGATGCGCGAGCGACAGTGCCGAGCAATCAGCGCCTCTCCCCCGACCTCCGCGGCACGCTCGCGCACCGCAGCCATCAGGCGACTCTCCGTGCAGTCCACGTCGACCAGGAGTGAGCCTCTCTCTGCCCGTTTGCCCTCGACCAGCGTACAGCGCGCGGCCAGCCGACCCACCCGCTCGTAACCCTCCGGGACCGCCTCCAGCTCCTGGATGTCGGCCGCGCGAGCGATGCGCGGCTCGGCGTGGCCGTCGAACAAGACACCTTGGGTCGCACAGCCAGCGAAACAACAGGCAACGGACGAGAGCGCCAGGAACCGAACGAACATCATTGCGCGGAGCATAGCCACTTGCGCGGCCGATGCGAAGCCATCACGCTCGGAAGCGCCGTGCCCGGCCCGACGCCCGCCTATCTTCGCCTCGGCCCCGGGGAAATCCGCGCGCGCGCCGAGCGTGCGGTCGCGGCCCTCGCGAGCTGCGAGATCTGCCCGCGGAACTGCCGCATCGACCGGCTGAACGACGAGAGCCGGGTGTGCTCGACGGGACGTCATGCCCGAGTGAGCACCTGGTTCGCCCACCACGGGGAGGAAGATTGCCTGCGCGGCAGGCGCGGCTCGGGCACGATCTTCTTCAGCTTCTGCAACCTGCGCTGTGTGTTCTGTCAGAACCACGACACCTCCCAGGCGGGTCGGGGCGAAGAGATGCCGAAGGAGCGGCTGGCCTCAGCCATGCTCGATTTGCAGCGTCAGGGTTGTCACAACATCAACTTCGTCACGCCCGAGCACGTGGTGCCCGAGCTGCTCGAAGCGCTGCCCATCGCCATCGAGCGCGGGCTCCACTTGCCCCTCGTCTACAACACCAGCGCCTACGACGCGCTCGAGTCGCTGCGCTGGATGGACGGGATCGTCGACGTCTACATGCCCGACCTCAAGCTCTGGACGCGGGCCAGCGCGACCCGCTACCTCAAGGCAAAGGACTATCCCGAGGTCGCCCAGCGCGCGATCATCGAGATGCACCGGCAAGTAGGCCCGCTCGAGCTCGATGAGCAAGGCCTCGCCGCCCGCGGTCTGCTCGTACGCCATCTGGTGATGCCCGGCCTCCTGGATGAGTCCCGGAAGATCTTCGAGTTCTTGGCCCGAGAGCTCTCACCCGACACCTACGTGAACGTCATGGGTCAGTATCGCCCCGAGTACCGCACGGGTGAGTACCCAGAGATCAACCGTCGCCCAACCGCAGCCGAGATGGCCGAGGCCCGCCGAATGTTCTTCGAGGCCGGCTTGACGCGGCTCGATGTTCGTCGCCGCGCGCGCCTCGACGTGGTGGCCTGAAGCGCCGCGTCCCGGGTCACTCCCCGCGTTTTTTCTTCATGCTCGGAGTGACCTTGCCCGGATCGTCGACCGCCCGCCGGATCGCGTTCTTGCCGAAGCGTTCCTCGATCGCGTCCAGCGTCGGGCCCAGCTTGTCCCGGGGCTTTTTCGGCGCAAACAGCTCGAGTTGAGCCTGGTCTCGTCGCTCGAGCCCCGACAGCGAGACGCCGAGCAAGCGCACGGGCTCCTGGAGCGCCGTGACGTCCCACAACATCAGCGCCGTCTCGCGGATCACGGCCCCGTCATCGGTCGGATCCACGAGCGTCTTCCGCCGCGTGAGCAGCGGGTAGTGCGGCTCGCTGTCCTCGCCGGTCAGGCGCGCCTCCCGCACCCCGCGGCGGGTGCCAAGCTTCATCTTCAAGGTCACGATGCGGCCGCGGAACCCGTCGCGACGCACCCGCCGCGCCACGGCCTCGGCATGGACCGTGAGGGTGGCGCTCACCGTCTCGCGATCCAGCGTGTCCTGCTCGAACGTGTTCTCCTCACCGTAGCTCTTCGGGTCCCGCTCACTCTCGACGCCCCGCGGATCTTCGCCGCGGGCCAGAGCCTGCAGCTCCCGCGCCCGCTCACCCAGCTCGCGCTCCAAGGTGCGCGCGTCGAACCTCGCAAGATCGGCGATGCTGCGGATCCCGTAGCGCTCGAGCTTCTGTCCGAGCACCGGGCCGATGCCCCAGATGCGGCGGACCGGCAGCGGATCGAGCAGCTCCCGCACGGCCTCCCGTGGCACCAGCTTCAGGCCGTCGGGTTTGCCCAGCGTGCAGGCGATCTTGGCGACCTGTTTGGTCGGCCCGAGCCCGACGCTGATGCGCAGGTCGACCACCTCGAGCACCCGGCGCTTGAGGTAGCGGGCGAGCTCGAGCGGACCGCCGAACAGGTGTACCGAGCCGGTGATCTCCAGAAACGCCTCGTCGAGCGCGACGGGTTCGATCTCTGGAGTGATCTCGGCGAACACCGAGTGCACCTGGGCGCTGACCCGAGTGTACTTCTGCATGTCACTCGCCAGGAACACGCCGTGGGGGCAGAGCTCCCGCGCGCGAAACCCGGGCATCGCCGAGCGCACCCCGAACGTCCGGGCCTCGTAGGAGGCGGCCGCGACCACACCCCGGGGACTCTGTGCGCCGACGATGACCGGTCTTCCCCTGAGCTCCGGCCGGTCACGTTGTTCGATGGATGCGTAGAAAGCATCCATGTCTGCGTGCAAGATCCAGCGCTCCGCCATGGGGCCGCGCGAGGCTCGCGCTTTCGACGCAGACCGTCAACGCATGACCCCTCGCCCTCCGCGCGCTCCTGCTTTATACCCGCCGAGCCATGCGCCGAAGTCTCCGCCTCGCGGTCCCCGTCGCCCTCGCGGGACTTGCCGCGTTGTCCTGCACCGAGGTTGATTCGCCGGAGCCGGCCGCGAGCCGGAGCGCGGCGCTCTCGGAGACGGAGTCCGCCTACTATGTGGTGCTGGCCGGTCCGCCGGCGATCGCGCGCATTCCGAGCAGCATGGACCCGCGTTCGCCGAGCGCCGACGCATTGGTCCGGGCACGGCTCGCTGAGCTCGAGACCCAGCACGCCGTGCTCACCCCGGCGATCGAAGCTCACGGAGCGCGGGTCATCGCCGAGCTGTCGCGACTCGCCAACGTGATCCAGGTGCTCGGCACCGAGCGCCAGCTCGCGCGCATCAAACCCCTGCCCGGCGTGCTGCGGGTCGAGCGGGTGCCCCTGATGTACCCCGCGCTCGCATCGCTGATTCCGGTGGTGGGTGCGCCCGAGGTGTGGGCGAAGAGCACACCGTTCACCGGCGACGGCATCACCATCGGCATCATCGACACGGGCATCGACTACACCCACGCCGACTTTGGCGGGCCGGGCACCGTCGCTGCTTACGCAGCGAACAACTCGACCGTGATCGAGCCGGGCAGCTTCCCGACGACACGGGTGGTCGGCGGCTGGGATTTCGTCGGCGACGACTACAACCCGAGCGCGAACGTCAACACGCCGGCGCCCGACGCGGATCCGCTCGACTGCACGAAACCGGAGAACACGTTCGTCTCCGGCGGCCACGGCTCCCACGTGAGCGGCATCGCCGCAGGAAATGGCGTGACCCAGGCGGGAGCGGCCTACCTGGGCCCGTACAACATCAGCTTCAATCCCGTCGCCTATCGAGTAGCCCCAGGGGTAGCACCAACGGCAAAGCTGTGGGCGCTCAAGGTGTTCGGTTGCGACGGTTCGACCACGATGCTCGCCTCGGCCCTTGAGCGCGCGGCGGATCCCAACCAGGATGGCAGCTTCGCCGATCGCCTCGATGTGGTGAACGCCTCGCTCGGTACCAGCTACGCCCTCGGCTCTCCCACCAATGGCGAGATCGCCGCTAACCTGACCAAGGCGGGCACGCTGATCGTGGCCGCCGCGGGCAACGAGGGGCAGACGTTCTTCACGGCGGGTGCCCCCGGCACGATCCCGGAGGTGTTGAGCGTCGCGGCCAGCGCCGACAACGAGTTCCTCGCGCTCAGCGTGACCACGGCCTCCTCGGGCGCCGCCAAGTACGCCGCCGCAGAGGGCGGTTTCAGCACACGCCTCGTCGACTCGGGGCCGGTCAGCGGAGAGCTCGTGGCAAGCCAGCCGAGCAACGGCTGCAGTAAATTCTCCAACGCCGCAGCGGTCGCCGGAAAGATGGTGCTCATCGATCGCGGCACCTGCTCCTTCATCAACAAGTTCACCAATGCCTTGGCGGCAGGGGCGAAGGCGGTCGTCATCGTGGACGATACCGACGACGCGCTACCGTTTGCGATGGGCGGCGGCGACCCCGGCTCCATCGCGATCCCCGGAGTGATGATCCGACTGGTGGATGGTCAGGTCGTGAAACAGCTCATGGCCTCGAGCACCGTCACCGCAGGCCTCGACCCGACTGACAAGTACACCGGTGTGGGTGCCGAGTTGCTCGCGGGCTTCAGCTCGCGCGGGCCCAGCGCAATCGACGGGCGCTTGAAGCCGGAAATCGCGGCGCCCGGCTTCTCGGTGGACTCCGCCCGGGTTGGCTCCGGCACCGAGCCCCGGCGTTCCCAGGGCACCAGCCAAGCGTCACCTGTCGTGGCAGGAGCGGCGGCCCTCGTGCGCCAGGCCATGCCGTCGTACTCCCCCCTCGAGGTCAAGGCAGCGCTGATCAACAGCACCGAGCCACTCGTCGATCTCAGCGGCCAGCGTTATCCCACGTCGGTGGTTGGCAGCGGACGACTCGCGGTGGAGCGCGCCGTCGCCCAGCGCATCACCGCCGGACACGACCCCGGCGCGGGTGAGGTCGGCGTCTCGTTCGGGCCGGTCGTGAGCGACGTACCGACCACGGTCGAGCGCAGCGTGACCTTGACCAATCACGACACGGCCCAGGCCACGCTCGACGCGAAGATCGAACCGACCCACGAGCTTCCGGGGCTGGTGGTGAAGGTCGAGCCAACCCAGGTCGTCATGCCCGCCGGCCAGACCGCCACGGTGAAGCTGGTGCTCACGCTCGACCCCGTAACCCTCGGCAGTCCCGGCCCCGATCCGGGCACCGCCCCGATCCAGAGCCAGCAGGCCCGTCAATACTTGAACGAGGCCAGCGGCAACGTGCGCTTCTCCCACACCAGCGGCGGGGCGGAGGACGTCGTCGTGCCGTATCACGGCAGCGTGCGCGCGGCGGCCAAACGCAGCGCCAAGTTCCAGCCGCAGTGCGACGGTGAGGCCGCCTCCAAGGTCGAGATTTCGCTCGACGGCACCTCGGCGCATCCGAACCCGGTGGTCACCGCGTTCCAGCTCGGGATCCTCGACGACGAACACCCGGACTCTGCCAGCGACCCGACGGCCGCCATGACGGATCTGCGCGCCATCGGTGCGGCCAGCGATCTCGCCACGGCCGCTTCGTTCGACGAGGCGCGAGTGTTCTTTGCCGTCGCCGTCAGCGGGACCTGGACGACCCCGGCGCACGGCGCCCTCAGCGTCGTGACCATCGAGGTCGATTCGGATCAGGACGGCAGCGCCGACTTCGAGATCCGCGCCGAGGCGCGCAACAACCTCCAGTCCTTCCGGGATGCGCTCACCTCCGCGACCTATGCCAAGGGCAGCGAGCAACGTATCAATCGCCTGCCTCTGAATCTCGTGTACGTCGACGGCGCGGAGACCCACCCCTTCAACAACTCGGTGGTGGTGTTCACCGCACTGCTCTCGGATCTGGGGCTGACCGCGGAGAACCCCGCGTTCTCCTACTTCGGCAGCACCGAAGATCCGGTGAAGCTGCTCGAGGGTGAACAGACGGGCTGGGCCAGCTTCAATCCGAACCAACCGCTGATCGACACCACGAAGTACGCCAAGGACGGCCTCCCGCTGTTCATCGGCCCCGGCCCCATCGAGGTCGACGTGTCGGCAGAGGCGCGGGCCGGCCAGCAACCGCTCGACCTGCTGCTCTTGCACCACACCAACGTCGCCGGTGCCCGCTACGAGGTCGTGAGCCTCAACCAGAAACTCCCGGGCAACCTGACGCTGACCGCCGTTGCGGATGCCAGCGTCATCGGCGGCGAGACGACGAACATGACGTTCACCGTCTCGAACCCGGGCGCCGAGCCTGCGCCGGACGTGAAGCTGAGCGGCACGCTCGCCAACGGGAGCGCGCTGTCGGCTTCACCGAGTCAGGGCTCTTGCGCAGCGGGGGACAAACTCAGCTGCGACCTGGGCGTGCTCGCGGCGGGCGCCACCGCGACGGTCACGTTGTCGGCGACGGCTGACGCGGATCAGCCTGCCGTCAGCGTCAGCGCCGACGTGGCGAGCAGCCTGCCCTGTGAGAGCAGCCTCGGCGACAACTCGGCCAAAGCCAGCGTGACGATCGGCAAGGTTCCCACCAAGCCGACCGTCCGTCTTCGGCCTGCGGGCGGCTGTGACTGCCGGGTGGGCGCACCAACTCGAAGTGCTCCGCTCGGTCTGCTCGGGCTCGCCCTCCTGGGACTGCTCTTCGCACGCCGCTCGGTAACTAGGGACACGCCCTAGTGTCGTGAATCCGCAATTCGCAATCGAATTGCGGACCGCGCTCCGCGCGGCGCCGCTATCGCAGCGCGGACACTATCTTCTCGAAAGGGCGCCGGCGTTCTCTGGGCGCTTCGCGCGATTCACCGCGGAATTCGCTCCGCGAACACGCCAGGCCGAGGTCAAGCTTGCCCGATTTGCGGACTCGGCACACTAGCCCAGCGTGCGCGTGAGCTCCGCTTGTGCGTCGATGCGCGCGCGGGTCGCGGCGGCAAGTGCATCGAGCGCCGCTTCGAGCGCGCTCCGGGCAGCAGCCAGCTCTGCGTCGGCCTCGCGGATCGCCCGCTGAGTGCCCGCCGACCTCTCGCGCGCCGTGGCCAGTTGCTGCGCGACGTCGCTCGCCGCCAGGTCTTCGTGCGGTCGTTCGAGGGAAGGTCCGGGATCCACACCCCGCCCGGTCAGGAACGCCGCGCGCTCCGCCTCGATGCGGGCGATGGCCGCGCGGTCCGCTTCGCCGCGCGCCGCCCGCGCCTGCGCGACCTGAAGGCCCAGCTCGGTGAGCGACCGGTGCAGGGCCTCCAGGTGCCGCTCGAGGGCATTCTCGGCGCCCAGCCTGTGCCAGAGCGCTTCGCGATCCGCCTCCTTGATCCGCACCGCCGCCTCGGCGCGGCTCTTTTCGCCGAGCGCACGGGCTTCGCGCTCGTAGGCTTCGCTGACCAGCTCCGCAGCGACGTCGCGAGGATCGCGGCGCTCGCGGTAGCCGCTCACTTCACGATGTCCGTCTGACACCCGAGCTGGATCTCGATCTTCGCCAGGTAGTCCGCCTTGGCCTGAGCACACACGGTCGGGCAGAGGATGATCTTCTTCGGCGTCGTGCTGCTGTAGTACCAGCCGCCGCCCTTGGCGCAGTCAGCGGTCTGCAGCAATTTTTCCGCGCTGCCACTGCCGTGGGTGAAGACGGCGTTGACCTTGTTGTACGCGATCTCACCCTTCTGGACCTTCTCCGGCACCTCGTACTCACACGGCAACGCTTGGCCGCGCACCTTCGCGAGGGCGTCCTGGAACTCCTTCTGCACGTTGGTGTTCGAGACCAAGATGGCGCTGGTGCTGCCGCCGGCGAGGGCAACCGCGTTGGCAAAGGTCTGGTCCACACCCGGCAAGCCGATCACGTAGGTCAACACGGGGGACGAGAAAGTCGCGCCTTTCGCCGCCAGGTTGCTGATTTCCTGGGTGCTCGTTGGATCGACGCCCTGACAGCTCGCCGCCGGCCCCGCGGGCAGCCCGTCGGTGACGAGCAAGACCGCCGCCGTGTGACCCGGGTTGTTCTGCGCGAGCTCGATGCTCTTCAGGATGGCACCGCCAAGCGCCGGATAGGTCGGCGTGCTCAGTCCGTTGGGCACCTCGCTGGTGATCGCAGCTTCGATGGCCGTGGCGTTGCCCGGCAGCAAGCCGAACGGCGCGTCCGGCGCCATGTAAGCCTGCTGACTGCAGACCTCGACGCTGTCGGGTTTGCGCGGAAAGAATTTGAGCCCGACGTCCACACCCGCAGACGTTGGATCTTTGACGAAGGCAATCAGGCCCGCCTTGGCCGCGTCCCACTGAAATCCGGACATGCTGCTCGACTTGTCGAACGCGATGAACAAGTGGAGCGGCGTGCTCTGGCCCTGCTCGGTGGTGTAGAAACAACCACCGTCCGGATCGATCGCGTCGGCAAGTCCGGTGTCGAGGTCACCGCCAGTCCCACCGCTCGAGCCAATACCGGTGATGCCTCCGGCCCCGCCGGCGCCGGCCCCACCCGAGCCGGGGGCCTCGTCCGCCTCGGACCCGCAGGCGGCGAATGCCGCGAGAAGTCCGCCGAGCGAAGCGACCGTAACGCAACGTGCAATTGGGCTCATGGGGTCGACCGGCGCTCAGGATACCCCACGCCCGTCCTCGGCGCCTGTTGAGAAGTGCCCGCTCTCGGTGCACAATTGCCCCCATGATCAGGAGCCGGCTTTCTTTCGCTTTGGGAATGGTGCTCTCCGTAGGAGTCGGCACGTTGGCTTTCGGCGGTTGCGCAGGCGGCGGCGACGCGGACACTTCGCCAGCGGGTGGCAAGTCGGGTACCGGTGGCAAAGACGGCGGCACGGGCGGCGCGACCGGCGGCAGCGGTGGAGCAACCGGTGGCAGCGGCGGCGCGACCGGCGGTAGCGGCGGCGCAGGCGGAGCGGCGGGCGGTGGTGGTGCGGCAGGCGGCGGTGGCCAGGCGGGCAACGACGCGGGCACCGACGGCAGCGCCGGCACCGGCGGTGGCACCGACGGCGGCACCGACGGCGGCGCGTGTGCGACCGGCTGCCCGAAGGACTTCCACGACATCGACAAGAATCCCCTGACCGGCACCTGCGGTTGTGAGTACTCGTGCACAAAAGACCCCACCAACCCCAACGCCGACCCAATCGACGACAACTACGTCGACTCGAACTGCGACGGCGGGGACGGGCTCGTCGAGCAGTGTGTGTACGTCTCGGCCGCAACGGGCGACGACACCAACGGCGACGGCACCCGCAACAAACCGATGAAGACCATCGCTGCCGGCATCAGCAAGGCCAAGACGAACAGCGTCGCGGCGGTGTGCCTCTCGGGTGACAACTACAACGAGGCCGTGATCGTCCAGAGCGGCATCAGCATCTACGGCGGCTTCGACGAGAACGACCCCAACTTCAAGTTCAAGCGCTCGTCCAAGGTCACGACCAAGGTCAGCGCGACTGGCACCGTGTTCTTCGCCGGGAAGATCGACGTCGAGACTCACATCGAAGGCATCAACATCGAGGCGCTCAAGCCGAGCGGTTTCGGCCAGAGCACCTACGGCGTGCGCCTGGACAGCAACTCGACCGCGGGCACACTCTACGTGCGCTACAACAAGATTGACGCTGCGTCCGGCACGGACGGCGACGGCGGAGGCAACGGCACACCGCCCTCGAGCCCGACGGCCCCGGACGGCGCGAAGGGCGAAGACGGTTGCAGCGGTTGCTCCAGCAACGGCGGCGGCGGACCGAAGAACGTTGCTTGCGTCGAGTACGGCGGCAAGGGCGGCGATGGAGGCCAGGGCGACTCCCCCGGTGACAAAGGCGACGACGGTAGCGCCAACGCCACCGGCGGTGACGGCGGCAAGTCGGCACAACAGTGTTTCAGCGTGAGCTCGTCGGGCAAACAAGGCAGCGACGGCGCCAACGGAACGACTCAGGGCACACCGGGCACCGGCGGTCCCGCAATCGGCGGCGTGTCGAGCGGTGGTTACACGCCCGCGAACGGTACCGACGGCACGCTCGGCGCCAACGGCAAGGGCGCCGGCGGCGGCGGCGGCGGCGGCGGCGGCAGCCCGACCATCGTCATTGGCGTCTGCAAGTCCGACAAGGGTGGCGGCGGTGGCGCCGGTGGCTGCGGCGGCGTCGGCGGCAACGGTGGCAAGGGCGGCGGCGGCGGCGGCGGCAGCTTCGGTGTGTTCGTGGCATCGGGTAAGGCCGTCATCACCGGCAACGACATCGGCACCGGCAACGGTGGCAACGCCGGCAAGGGTGGCAACGGCGCGTCGGGACAGAACGGCGGCAGCAACGGACCCGCCGGAGCCGGCAAGGACGACAGCGGCAACGGGGGTCCCGGCGGCAAGGGCGGCAACGGCGCGGCCGGCGGTCCCGGCGGCGGCGGCGGCGGCGGGCCGGCGGCGTGCGTGGCTTACGCCTCGGGCAACGCGGCCAACGTGTCCGTGACCCACAAGGTCTGTGTTCCGGGCGCGGCGGGCCTCGGCAACTCCGGCGGCTCCAACCCGCAAGGCGGCGTGGGCGGACCGGGCCTCGGTGGCACGGCGAAGGCGACGCTCACGATCTGACTCAGAGCTGGCAGGTCTTGTAGCCAACCGGCAGTGCCGAGCCGCTGGCGGCGGGTTTGCACGAGCCGGTCACACACTCACCGGTGACCTTGCAGACCTGGATCTTGGAGCCCAATGGCACCGAGTTGCTGCAGCTTGCACTGCAAGTCACGTTGCTCGTGATCGCCGCATCGCCAGCAGTGAACGGGCTCGTCGACTTGCAGCAGATCTTCCCGCCGTCGCAGTCCTCCTTGCCGTCACACAGGATGTCGTCTCCGACGCAGTTGCTGCCCTTCACGGCGCAGGTTGGCGTCTTCGCGATCACACAGCAGAAGCCCGTCGCAAGATCACAGCTCTGACTGCCGCAAGACACCGAGCCCCCCGCGCCTCCCGCGTCGCCGCCTGCATCCTGAGCGCCCGACCCGCCACTGCCCGCCGCGCCACCCGTCGCGGCCGTGCCGGCGGCGCCGCCCGTGGCGACCGTTCCGGCCACGCCACCGGTCGCGTTCACCCCAGCCGCACCGCCAGTTGCAACGCTACCGCCGGAGCCGCCGCTCGCGGAGCTGCCGCCGGTGCCCGAGCCGCCGGTCCCACCCGCGCCGCCGGTGGCCTTCACCTCCGTCGAGTTCTCCGAGCTGCAGGCAAACACCGCGAGCACCAGCAGAGAGCAACCGCAGATGAAACGAGCGCGCATGCGCGGACTCTAACCGCGATCGGCGGCGCTTCCCAGAGCGCGCACGAGATCCGCTAACTTTTCTCCCTCGAGCAGCGACGCGAGGCGGTGTTCGTCGTCGACCTCGACCAGCTCGACGAGCCCCACCGTTCCCGTGTGTGTCAGCGCCCGACTCCACTCGATGGGACAGATGGTGTCCGACCGCCCGTGAACCACCGTCACCCGAACGCCGTCGGGGATCCGCGCGTCGACTCCGAAGTGACCCACCGCCGGCGCAAGCAACAAGCTAGGCCCACGCCACAGCTGCCGCTGCAGGAGCAAGACCGCCACCGCACCCCCGAACGACGATCCGACCAGCACATCCGGACGGAACACCGCGAGCGCCGCGGCCTGAGTCGCCACCGAACCCTGGAAGTCACCGGTGTTCATCGCCGGCGCCGACAGCTCGAAATGACGCGCCAGGTACTGAGACTTCGCGCCGGTGGGACTGCCCTCGAGGCCGTGGATGAGCTGAACTCTGAGCTTGGCGCTCACGGCGCGCGCTCTTCGAAGGTCGCGGCTCCGGCGATGAAACGCAGCGGTACGATGCCGGTCGGACCCGCGTGGTTCTTGCGCACGACCAGCTCCACGGGTCGGCCACCGAGGGCCAGGTGCCGCTCGTTCAGGGGCGACCCCGAGGCATCGATCGCCCGCAGATCAGCGCTCAGGGTTGCCGCGGCGGCCACCAGATCCGAGTGGCGCGACAGCGCCGTGACGATCACCGCAGCCCCACCCTCGGCGATGCGGCGCAGCTCGAGCGCCACCTGGCCGACACGATTGTCGAGCGCCGCATTGGCCTGCGCCGCGCGCTCCCTGTCGCCTCCCACGTGAGCGCTGAAGGTCTCGATGCCGTCGATCACGACGACGACTCGTTCGTGCCGGGCCCAGAGCTCCGCCGCAGCGGCGGCGATGGCGGACGTGGTCTCGAAGCCATCGGTCTTGTGGACGTGGAACATGCTGCCCACCTTCTTCACGACCGTCTCCACCGCGGCGCTCACCGGCGCGTGTGTGGCGACGTCCTGCCACGCTTGTCCCGTCCAGATCGCCCCGTAGCTGACCCGACTCTCGGGGTGATCCCGATGCAGCGCTCGGGCCGCCAGCCGAGCAACGACCTCGGTCTCGTCGAGCACTGGGCTGACGAAGAGCGTGGCGGCGCGGGCCCGCGCGGCCATGTAGGCGAAAAACAGCGCGAGCGAGGTCTTGCCGACGCCGGCTGAGCCGGCAACGGACAGCAGAGTTCCGGTGCGGAGCCCGCCCGCCAGCATCCGGTCGAGGATCGGCAAGCCGGTGGCAGTGGCCGGGTGAAGCGCGCCCATGCGGGTCGTGACGTCGACCTGCATGCTGGCGAGCGACTGCGGTGCGCGGCGCGGGGGTCGTTCAGACTGCGAGGTCACATCGCGCACGATAGCCGAGCTGCACGAGCTTGTGAAACGCGCGCCTCGCAGCGTGGGCTCAAGCCTCGCCGTACAACATTCGTCGCAAATCGGAGCGTGTGACGATCCCGACCAGGCGCCCATCCCGCAGCACGGGCAGGCGGCCGACGTCGTGCTCCTGCATCAGCTGGAGGGCACGCTCGGGTGACGCGTCCGCGTCGATGGTCTTCACGTGCTGGCTCATCGAGCTCGACACGGGAAGCTCGAGTCGCCCGCCGGCTTCAGCCCGCTCCACGTCGCTCCTCGACACGATACCCACGACGACGCCATCGGTGAGCACCGGGACTCCGGTGTGGCGCCAGCTGTGGAGAGAGCGCGCGACGTCCGCCCACGAGGCGCCGGGCCCCACACTGTGCACCGGGCTCGTCATCAGCTCGGAGACCTTCCGCGCCTCCGGAGGCTGGGCACGCAGCGACGTCCGCAGCTGCTCGAGCACGCTCGCTGAGTCCCCACGGGCGAGCGTCGCGGAGGCTGCCGTCCGGTGGCCTCCACCCCCAAGCGCCCGCAGCGGCGCCCCCGCGTCGAGCAGCGGGGAACCTGAACGCGCGATGACGAACGTGCGCTTCTTGGCGATGCCCAGCACCACGAAGACCGCGGCATGCCCGGTCAGCTCGAGCAGCTCACTGACCACCTCGGCAAAGCCGGAGAAGGCGCGGCGGAGCTCGTGATGCACGAACGCGACCTCGAGGTTGCCGATGCGCTCGACCTCGAGCTGTCCCAGGAGCGCGACCAAGAGCGCCCGCTGGTTCGGCGTGAACGGTGGCTTCAGGTAGCGCGACATGACCCTGAGGCTGGCTCCCTGGTCGAGCAGCCAGCCGAGCGCGCGAGCGTCGCGCGCCGTCGTGCCGGCGTAGCTGAGCGAGCCCGTGTCGGCGTGGATACCCAGCGCGAGCAGGGTCGCCGAGGGCTCGTCGATGCGCGCGTCCTTTGCGATCATTTGCTCGACCATCAAGGTCGTCACCGAGCCCACTCGCTCGACGAACAGGTGATCGGCCCGCAGATCGTCGTCCGCCGCCGGATGGTGATCGTAGACACTGACCTCGATTTCACCGCGCTCAGCGCGCTCCACCAGCGCCGAGAAGAACGCGAGCCGGCTCTTCTGCCGCACGTCCACCACGATCAAGTGACGCACCGCCTCGGGCACGATCTGTTCGTAGCCGCGACTGGCAATGCGATCCTTGTGCAACGCCAGGTAGTCGCGCACCTCGTGGCCCAGCATGCGACCGAGCACGATCAGCGCGCCGGGGTGCAGAGTCTGCGCCGCAACCGCGGCCGCCAGACCGTCGAAGTCGGTCATCTCATGGGTGACGATGATCTCCACGCCGGGCGCTCACCCGCCGGGCGGGACCGGACTGCCGCCGAGCACACAGCTCGTGTGGCAGTAGTACGGCGCCGGCTTGACCTGCCAGTTCGGTATGTTGCACGCCACGTTCCCCGAGCTGCATTCCCAGGGCTCGAGCGCCAGGATGAGGGGTTTGCAGAGGCCGCCCAGACACGCCTGTCCGGCTGCGCACTTGACGTCGCAGCTGCCGCAGTTCGCCGAGTCCACCCCGGTGTCGACGCATTTGTCCGTACACTCGATCTTGCCGAGCGTCGTGCAATAGGAGTTCTTCGACACACACGCCCCGCTCACGCAGTTGTCGGAGAAGCCGCACTTGTTGCCGCAAGCTCCGCAGTGGTCCCAGTCACTGGCCAGGTTGCGGCACGTGGTGTCACCCGTGCACTGGATCAGCCCGTGGGCGCAGGCCGGGAGCTTGCACTGGCTGCCGACACAGATCTGGCCGTCCGGGCACTTGTTGCAACCCCCGCAGAACTGCGGGTCCTTGCTGGCATTCACACACGCGCTTCCGGAGCCTGCGCTGCATTGAGTCAAGCCGGCATCACAGGTGCACTTGGAGGCTGCGCACACCAGCTTCTTGGCGCCCGTGGGCGCGCCCGCGCACGGCTTGCCGCAGCCGCTGCAGTTCAGCGGGTCCTTGCTGAGGTCGATCTCGCAGCCGTTGGCCGCGTTGCTGTCGCAGTTGTCGTAGGGAGCCGCACACTGGAAACCGCACGCGCCCTTCGTGCACGTGGCGCTCGCGTTGAGCACCACCGGGCAAGCAGACTTGCAGCCGCCGCAGTTCTTGCTGTCCGATTCGGTGTCCGACTCGCAGCCGTTGGTCAGGTCCCCGTCGCAGTCAGCGTACGGAGCCGAGCACTTCACGCCACACGCGCCGGAGCTGCAGCTGGCCTTGCCGTTGACAGGATCGGAGCAGGCTTGCCCGCAAGCACCGCAGTTCGCGAGGTCGTTGGACGTGTTCACGCAGACGCCGTCACAGAGGGTCTGGTTCTGACCACACTGCGCAGAGCCTCCGCTGCCCCCCGTCTGCCCGCCCCCGCCGGTCGCCGTGCCGCCGCTGCCGCCCCCGCTCGTGCCGCCGGTCGCCGTGCCGCCCGCACCGCCCGCGCTCGTGCCGCCGGTGACGCCGCCGTCCTCCGCGCCGCTGCCGCCCGTCCCGGAGCTCGGGACGAACGAATCACCACCGCACGCGGTGGTGACGGTGGCGCCGACGACAGCTCCCCAAAGCAGTGTAGCCAAGACCCTCATGCGCCGAAGTTATCACGGCCCCGTGCCACACGCTCTCTCCCGGCGCTGCTCTCGATCAGCCGGCGCAGACCCGGGTACATCACGCGGCCTCGGCTCGCCGCGCTGGTCGGGGCAACAGCAACCACGAGTCCCCCAGCTCGTGACCCAGGTAGCCGCTCCGCTCCGCGTGTGCGTGGGCGGCCTCCAGGCGGGCGCGCGGCGCGAAACTCTCGAGCAGCTCGAAGTGACTCGTTCCTGGGTCGTGGGCGCCGGTCAGCAGCCCATCGACCACGGAGAGCGGTTGCCCTCCTGTGAGCTTCAGTTCTGCGATGCCCGAGCCGGCGCGCACGCGGCCATGCAAGAGCGCGGAGGCTTCGAGCGCACGCACCACGCTGGTGCCGGCTGCGATCACACGACTGGCCTGCTCGACGAGCGCCGCAGTGCGCGGCGGGATCTCGTACCGTTCGGGCCATGGCAAGCCGGCGTCGACGACTTCGGAGCCCGTCGACGACAGGCCCGCCGAGTGGGTGAGCGAGGCCAGCTTCACGCCGCGTCGAAGCAGCTGCGAGAGCACGCCGAAGCTGAGCGGGCGCCCGGCGCTCGGCATCTCGAACGCCCAGGGGCGCGAAGCAAAACGGCTCTGCACGTGCCAGAGGGAGAGCGCGCCGACGAGGTACGAGTACTGGATCGGCCTTCCCTCGGCGTAGAGCCCTCGATAGAGCGCTGCTCCCTTTGCCTCGAAATCGAAGCCCACGAGCCGCTCGTTCTCGACGCGCTCGATCCGAGCAGCGAGCCGACCAAAGTGCACGAGCTCGCCCGGCTCGAAGCGCGGAGGCGGGGCTCGCAGCTCCGTTGGGGTGCGCCAGCTCCCTGCGCCGAACACGACCGCGCGGGCCCGAGAGCCGTGGAGCTCGGCCAAGCGCGCCTCGAAGCGCGCTCCTGTTTCGGTCACACCGTCGAGCGCCGCCGGCAAGGTCGCCGCGTCGTTGACCACCAGCAGATCGCCCGCTCCGAGGAGCTCCGGTAGCTCGCCCAGCACGCGATCCACGAACCCGGCGCCTTCGGGCTCGATCACCAGCAATCGTTCGGCCTCCGGCTGCGAACGTGGCCAGGTCGCGGGCCTCATGCGGCCTCCAGCGCCGCGGCGTCGAAGCGCGCCCCGTCCGCCCATGGCGTCTTGCCCGACAGCAGCGCGATGATGCGCGCGGCCACCGCCTCGGGCGAAGCGAGGGTGGCCGGATCGGCCTCGGGAAGCGCTGCCGCGTGCATCAGCGTGTTCATCTCGCCTGGGTCGATGCTCAGGAAGCGGACGCCGAACGGCGACAGCTCCACCGCGAACACGCGGCTCAGGTGATCGAGGGCGGCCTTCGAGACCGAATACGCCCCCCACCCCGCGTAGGCGGCGACGGCCGCGTCGGAGCTCAACGACACGACCAGCCCGTCCCCGCGCGCGGCCATGCCGCCAGCAATCGCCTTCGTGAGCCGGAACGGTCCGAGCAGGTTGACGTCCAGCACGTGCTGAAAGTCCTCGCACTCGGTGTCGAGCAAGTGCCGGAGCGGCGTCACGCCCAGCGTGCTGGCGTTGTGGATCAGGATGTCGATTGGACCAACCAGTGCCTGCGCGGTCCCCGCCAGCGGATAGATCGCGTTCTTGTCCGCGACGTCCGCCACGATGGCGTGCGCGTCGCCACCGGCTGCGCGAATCGCAGCCACCACCTCTTCGAGCTCGTCGGCGTGACGGGCAACCGCCGCGATGCGCGCGCCGGCGCGACCCAGCCCGAGCGCCAGCGCCCGCCCCAGCCCTCGGCTCGCCCCAGTGATCAAGACCGCTTTGTCCTCGATTTGCATGCTGTCTCCTCTGCTCACTGCAAACTACGGCGGCCTGGTGATTATGCTGTCACCGGTGCCAATTTATTGGCAGAATGCCCTTCGAGCAACATGGCCGATGACCTCGCGACTCGCCTCGCCCACAACGTGAAGGAGCTGCGCCAGGGCTGGGGCTTCCAGCCCGCCCGCGGCGATCGGATCCACCTGGACTTCGAGCTGGTGGAGTGGAGGCGATCATCTGATTGCGTCGCGCTTGGATCGCGACCGCGGGATGACGAAGTTCGCGGAATTGGCCACCTTCCGTCGATTCTGGTCTTGATCAAAGGGCCGCGCTTTCGCGTGATCGCCTCCAGTCTGCGGGCGCGCAAGGGCGAGGAGTGACTCTTCCTCGGGGAGAACACGCGCGTGCCGTTCGGGAACGTAAAGAAGACCGTCGACTCCAGCCTGGGCGAGCTGCGCGGTGGCGCCTCCGGCGCAGAAGCGGCCTGAGCCGCGCGAACCGCAGGGCGGCGACCGCCACGTTCGCCACTGGCGAAAGCCAGCGCGCCAGTGACGAGGGCGACCATTTCGAGCGAATTCCGGCGGAATCGCTCTTGGCACGAAGCGCGCATTGCGCCGGAGCATGGAGATGCCCCCGCACAGACCTGCGGCAGGACCGGCCGCCCTGCTAGCGGATGTTGGGCGGGCGATCCGTTTGCGCGGCATGAGCCCTCGCACCGAGAAGGCCTACTGCGGTTGGGTCAAGCGGTACCTTCGCTTCGTGCGGCGCGACCCGAGGACAGTCGGAGCTCCCGCGGTGTCGGCGTTCCTGTCGCACCTCGCCACCGATCGCGACGTGGCCGCGTCCACACAGAACCAAGCGCTTGCCGCTCTGCTCTTCCTCTACGGAGAAGTACTCGGCATCCAGCTGGAGGCAGTCGAGAACTTGGTGCGCGCGAAGCGCCCGAAACGCCTCCCGGTCGTGCTCACGCACACCGAGGTCCGCGCAGTCTTCCGCGAGATGACCGGAGTCACCGGGATGCTGACGAGGCTGCTCTACGGGTCAGGTCTACGCATAGACGAGTGCATCACGCTGCGCGTGAACAACCTGGACTTGCAGCGTCGCGAAATCGTGGTGCAACGCCAAGGGTGAGAAGTCGCGCGTCACGATCCTTCCGCAGTCGCTCGTGCCCGAGCTCATCGTGCACCTCAACGCGGTGGCCGAGCAACACCGAGCCGACCTTCAAGATAATTCCGGATACGTCGAGCTGCCCCACGCGCTGCGGGCCAAGTACCCTAACGCGCCGCGCGAGTGGCGGTGGCAGTGGATATTCCCCGCGGCCCGGCACTACGTCCACGCCGCCACTGGCGAGCGCCGACGCCACCATATCCACGAGACCACACTCCAGCGTGCCGTCCACGTCGCCGTGCGGGTCGCTGGCATCACCAAGCACGCTTCGGCCCACACTTTCCGTCACTCGTTCGCGACCCACCTGCTGGAGGCCGGGTATGACATCCGCACCATCCAGGAGCTCCTTGGACACGACGACGTTTCGACGACGATGATCTACACCCACGTGCTGAACCGAGGTGGCCACGGGGTCAAGAGCCCCCTCGATGCCCTCTGAAAAGCGGGAACTCGAGCGCTACCCGACCGGGATATCACCAACCCCCGCCCGGGGTAACGTCGGCGTTACCGGCAATCGCCTAGTGCTACACGGAACTGGAAGACTGGGACTACGTCGTGGGTATAATTACGACGTTATTCGGATTTCGCCCCACGCAGCGGGGGTCTCGATGGCGGCGACGAAAAGTCTCTCTGAGCTCCAACTGGAGGATTTCGACGCGGTTCCAATCTGGCGCACCGTCACGGGCGACTGCGACGCGGAGACCGTCGCACTCCTTACTCAGAAGCTCACCGTCGATCCGGATGACTTCGAGCTGTGGGTACGCGTTCACGGCGTCATGAAGAACGGCAGTCGCCTTGTTGGCATCGCTCGCGCGCAGGGCGATCCCGCGCAGCTTGACCTGTTCTCGTTTCTCATCGGTTCAAGCTGGGTGCCGCTGATCTTCAAACCAGCACCGGACTTCGTGCTGACCCGCCAGGGTCCGGCGCCATTCTGTTCGCGCCTGGGTTTGCCAGTCTGCGAATTCCGGACGCACTTGAGCGCTCGTTCCGACGGCACTTGAGCACCGATTCCGACGCGACTTGAGCGCTCGTTCCGACGCACTTGAGCACCGATTCCGGGCCACTTGAGCGCCCGTTCCGGCGCACTTGAGCGCTCGGCTCTCTGGCCGGAGCACAGCGGCGGGTCCTTCCCCGAAGCGTTGGTCGCCGCCGCGGTGCGGTGCGACCGGCGCGCATGGAACGACTCAGCATGCGCAAGGTTCGAGAGACTCTCCGTTTGACCGACGCTGGCCGCAGCCAGCGTGAGGTCGCTGCGTCGCTCGCGATCGCGACGGGCACGGTCGCGGGGTACCTGCAGCGCGCGCGGGAGGCGGGGCTGACGTGGGAGCGCGCGGAGGCCATGACCGACGAGGCGGTCGAGGCGTTGCTGTTCCGCTACCTCGGCCACAACGAGCCGGCGGCGCGCGCGGTGATCGACTTCGCGCACCTGCATCGCGAGCTGAGTCGCACTGGCGTCACGCTGCAGCTGTTGTGGGAGGAGTATCACGCAGCGGCGACCGGCTGCGGCGAGAGTCGGCTACCGTACCGCTACAGCCAGTTCTGCGAGCTGTACGGTGCCTGGCGGAGCAAGCTGTCGCCGACGATGCGCCAGGTGCATCGCGCCGGCGAGAAGGCGTTCCTCGACTACTCGGGCAAGCCGCACATCGTCGATCCGCAGACGGGCGAAGAGCACGAGGTCGAGCTGTTCGTGATGGTGCTCGGCGCCAGCAACTACACCTTCTCCGAGGCCACGCTCACCCAGAAGATCGCCGACTTCGTCGGTTCGACGATCCGCGGGCTCGAATACTTCGGAGCGTCGCCGGAGGTGCTCGTTCCTGATCAGCTGCGCAGCGCCGTCCGCGGCCCCGACCGCTACGACCCGCTGATCAACGAGACCTACCTCGACTTCGCGAGACACTACGAGCTCGCGGTGATCCCGGCGCGGCCGCGCAAGCCGCGAGACAAGGCCAAGGTCGAAGCGGCCGTGCTGCTGGCGCAGCGCTGGATCGTCGCGCGGCTGCGCAACAGCAAGTTCTTCAGCCTGAGCGAGCTCAACGAGGCCATCGCGGACCTGCTCGAGGACCTCAACGCTCGGCCGTTCAAGCGGCTGGAAGGCTGTCGTCGCTCGGCGTTCGAGAGCATCGACCTGCCAGCGATGCGGCCCCTGCCCGCGCTGCGCTACGAGCTGCGCGAGCGGCGCAAGGTCGGCGTCAACATCGACTACCACGTCGAGTTCGACTTCCGACACTACAGCGTGTCGCACACGCTGATCGGCCAGCAGGTCGAGGTGCGCGCAACAGCGAGCATCGTCGAGATTTTCCGGAACAATGAGCGAATCGCGTCCCACCCGCGCAGCTATGGCAGGCGCGGCACGCCGGTCACCTGCGACGCGCATCGTCCGCTGCAACACGAGCATCGGACGTGGCCGCCCGAGCGCATGCTCGAGTGGGCCTCGACGTTCGGGCCGGCGGTCGCCACCGTGGTCGAGCGCACGCTCGCGCAGTACGTGCATCCCGACCAGGGCTACCGCGCGTGTCTCGGCCTTCTGCGTGTCGCCCAGAAGCACGGCGCCGAGCGCATGGACGCTGCGTGCGCCCTCGCGCTGACGGCGAGCATCTCGCGCGCACCGCACCGCAAGTACATCGAAGCCATCCTCCGGCAGGGACTCGACCGCGAGCAGCGGTCGCCCGCCGCCACCAGAGCTGCACCGCTCGAGCACGATAACGTGCGCGGCGGTGAGTATTACGACCGAAAGGAGATCGTCCATTGACCACCATCGAAGACACCCTCACCAAGCTCGACGAGCTGCAGCTCGGCGCCATGGCCGAGGCGACACGCGAGCTGATGCGCGCGCCGCCGGATCAACGACTCAACTTCGACGAGAAGCTCGGCATCATCGTCGATCGCGAGTGGACCGCACGCGACAACCGGCGCACCGCACGGCGCCTGAAAGAGGCCAAGCTCGCGACCCAGGCGACGTTGGAAGACGTCGCGTGCGATTCCGAGCGCGGCATCGCCAAGGCCACCGTCCGCCAGCTCGCGACCTGCCGCTGGGTCAGCGAGCACCACAACGTGATCGTGACCGGCAAGACCGGCGTCGGGAAGAGCTACCTTGGTGCCACACTCGCGGACGCTGCATACCGCGCCGGGCACCGCTCGCTTTTCGTCCGCGTGCCGCGCGTGCTCGAAGAGCTGGCTCTCGCGCGCGTCTCCGGCACGTCGAACTCGCTGCTCGGCAAGCTCGCGCGCATCGACGTGCTGGTGCTCGACGACTTCTTGCTCAACCCGATGACCGACGACCAGCGGCGCGACCTGCTGGAGGTGCTCGAGGACCGCTACGGCAAGTCGTCGACCGTGATCACCACCCAGCTCGCGACGAAAACTTGGCGCAGCGCTCGGAGATCCGACGATCGCTGACGCGATCTGCGACCGCGTCGTGCACAACGCCCACGTCGTCTCGCTCGGCGGACCATCCATCCGCGCGAAGAAGGCCTGACCAAGGAACCGACCAAGCAGTCCTGACCCCACCCCACCCGTCGCTGCGCTCCGATCAGCGCTCAGATGCCTTCGGAATGACTGCTCAGTCAGCGGACGGTGCTCGCTCGGTCGGAATACGCACCAGTCGGCGAGGTCTTCCCAATGCGCGTGTCCACCGAGGTCCGACTCAGCGCCAGTGGCGACGTCTTGGTCGTCGAACTTTGCGCTACCTGACGGGTCTCCTCGTCCCGCCGAGCCTGATCGCATCAGACCAGGCAGCACCGCATAACTCACGTTGCACCCGCCGAACGCCAGTCATTCCGACTTCCCCGTCCGTTCCGCTTCCGCGGGCGACCACACTGATGCGGCACTCGCCCGCGTCTGCAGCGCCTCGCCGCCTGACGACTTGACGCTCGGCGTTCGCGGGTGAACGTGTGTCTCGTTATGCCGGTGTCTCGCGAGACCACGGCGCCTTGCCGACTGTCTTTGCGGTCTCAGATTCAGAGTTCCTCCGCTTCGACGAGAGAGGCAGCGCGGCCGAGCCCACGGCGCCCACGCGACTGTTGAAGTCGAAAGTCTCTCGCGCGTCCGGTCGCGCCATGACGACCCCGACCGTGATCGCGCTCGAGAACGAGCCGGCTGTTGAACGAGCCGCGCTGCAACCAAGACCACTGCGCCTTGCCAACCGTGGCGCAGCGAGCAGAAGCCGCGCGAGCTGACGCCAAGCTCCGAGCTCGCGGCGCCACGTTGCACGGTGGCGCCCACGGCTCCGCGCCCTGAACCACCGTGGCACGGCATAACTCGCGTTGCACCCGCCGAACGCGGGTCTTGCCGACTTCACCGTCCGTTCTGAAACGGCCGGCGCCCTCTCTGTCTACGGCTTGCGCCGGCCTGCGAAAGCGCCGCGCTGTCTGCTACGATGTTCCTCGCGTTCGCGGGTGAACGCGCTCTCGTTATACCGGTGTCTCCCGAGACCCACGGCGCCTTGCCGACTGTCTTTGCGGTCTTCAGAGTTCCTCCGCTTCCAACAGCCAGCGCGGCCCGAGCCCCCGGCGCCCTGCGTCTCCGCGGTTGACGCCGAGCGCGCGTCTCTCGCGTCCGGTGGCGCCTTGACGACCCCGACCGTGATCGCGCTCGAAAACGAGCCGGCTGTTGAACGAGCCGCGCTGCAACCAAGACCACCCCCCAACGCCTTCCGACTGGAGCCCATCGGCAGAAGGCGGGCGACCTGACGCCGAGCTCCGAGCTCGCGGCGCCACGCCGCACGGTGGCGTCCCACGGCTCCGCGCCCTGAACCACCGTGGCACGGTATAACCTCGCGTTCCACCCGACGAGCGCGGGTCTTGCCGACTGGACCGTCCGTTCCGCGGCGGCCGGCGCCCAATTTTCTGCGGCACGCGCCGGCCTCGAAAACGCCCGGCGGTCTGGTACGATGGTCTCGCGCGTTCGCGGGTGAACGCGATGGTCGTTATGCCGGTGTCTCGCGAGACCACGGCGCCTTGCCGACTGTCTTTGCGGTCTCAGATTCAGAGTTCCTCCGCTTTGAGGAGCGGGGCAGCGCGAAGCCGAGCCCACGGCGCCGGGCGGGCTGTTGAGGTCGGAAGTCTTCCACGGCGTCCGGTCGCGCCAGGGCCGACCCCGACCGTGATCGCGCTCGAAGACGAGCCGGCTGTTGAACAATCGCAGCTGCGCCCAAGACCGCCAGCGCCTTGCCGACCGGAGCCGTTCAGCAGAAGCCGGGCGAAGCTGGCGCCGAGCTCAGGCCGAGATCACGGGGCCGCGCCGTGGAGCGCCCCACGGCTCCACTCCTGAACCACCGACGCACGGCGCATAACTCGCGTTCCACCCGCCGAACGCGGGCCTTGCCGACTTCACCGTCCGTCCCGCGGCGGCCGGCGCCCAAATTGATGCGGCACGCGCCGGCGTCTGTATGCCCCTGCCGTCTGATACGATGATCTCGCGCGTTCGCGGGTGAACGCGCATCCGTTAGGCGGACATGACCTACTATCCCGACCTGACCCAGAGCACGCTCGCGGCGCGCGGCAAAGGTGTTCGAGCGGTCGGGTGGCTTTCCTCTCTACACGACTACCCCCGCGGCACGAGTCCTCCAGGCTTCCTTGCAGCGCTCAGGGTCTTGCGCGAGCAATCTCTTGAGATGTTTGAAGTGCTCACGTGGTGGCCGGCCTTTGCAGGTCCACATACTTGTGAGTTCTGCGGGAGCCATCTCGATTCCGGGGAGATTGCCGTGCCGTCCGGTGACCTCCTCTTTGTGGCGCCGAGGATGATCGTCCACTACGTCGAGACGCACGACTACGTCCCACCTCTGGTTTTCGTTCAAGCGGTGCTGTCTTGCCCGAACCCCGCCACGTCGCAGTACGCGGAGTCCGTCGCGGTCACCACGCGACCAGACGAGGATGGCGCGCCTCGAGTATGCCTAGCCTGCGACTAAACCGGTCGTCCAGCAGCCGCCTAACTCACGTTGCACCCGCCGAACGCCGGCCATGGCGAGTTTCACCGCCCGTTCCACCTCCGCGGGCGAACACTCTGATGCGGCACTCGCCCGCGTCTGCAGCGCCTTGCCGACTGACGACTTGACGCTCGGCGTTCGCGGGTGAACGTGGTTCCGTTATCCGGCCGACCCGGGCTGACTCTGCCCGAGTACCCATCGTTGGCCCGGCCAACAAGAGGCCCCCGGTTCGCTCGACGACATTGTCGTTGGGCCAGCGACCACCCTTGAGTTCACCTGCGTCGTCGACGCCGAAGGCAGCCTCTGGCTATCGGATCGCCGTTCGGAACACGTCGCGTGCGCACGCGGGCCCCGGTTCTGGCTGCTGGCGAGCTTCTCTGTCGGTGACGCCAAGAAGAGTGGCGGTCGTGCAGTTACGAACCAGTCCACGGGATACTGCCCCGAACCCAGCTGTTGGCCGGCTTCGCGATGCCCTCCGCGCAGCCGGACTCGAGCCGCCGCCCGCGTTCCCGCACGAATTCGAGTTCCGCCGCTGCCCTGGCTGCTGCGCGATCAACCTTCAACCTGACATGCCCGAGTGCGGTGAGGCGGGACCGACCTGCCGGACGCGTGGAACTTCACCGACGCCGGATAACTCACGTTGCACCGCCGAACGCCAGTCTTGCCGACTTCACCGTCCGTTCCGCTTCCGCGGGCGAACATTCTGGTGCGGCACTCGCCCGCGTGAGACGCGCCTCGCCGACTGACGACTTGACGCTCGGCGTTCGCGGGTGAACGTGTGTCCCGTTATACCGGTGTCTCCCAAGACCCACGGCGCCTTGCCGACTGTCTTTGTGGTCTCAGATTCAGAGTTCCTCCGCATCGACGAGCGAGGCAGCGCGGCCGAGCCCACGGCGCCTTGCCCGCGGTTGATGCCGGAAGTCACTCGCGCATCCGGTCGCGCCATGACGACCCCGACCGTCGTGGCGCTCGAAGCCGGGCCCGCTGATGAACAGTCGCGCTGCGAACCGGGTTTGCTGCGCCTTGCCAGCAGAAGCCGCGCGAGCTGGCGCCGAACTCCGAGATCACGGCGCCACGCCGCACGGTGACGTCCACGGCTCCGCTCCCTGAACCACCGACGCACGGCATAACTCGCGTTCCACCCGCCGAACGCGGGTCTTGCCGACTTCACCGTCCGTTCCGCGGCGGCCGGCGCCTCTTCTACGGCACGCGCCGGCCTCGAAAATGCCCTGCCGTCTGATACGATGATCTCGCGCGTTCGCGGGTGAACGCGCATCCGTTAGGCGGACCTGAAGTGCAAGACCGGGCACGGCTCAGCGACGTGCTAGTCATCGGCTACGGCGCGCTCGCTGTGGTTCACCGAATGCGTTTTGGCAGCGCGCCAAACCCGGCCTGGCTAATCCTCCTCTGCGCAGCGACGGGCTGCGTCTGGGCCACACTCGGGCGCGGATCCCACGGGGAGCGCCGAGTGCGCGCGACGTCGTTCATCGCAGTTCTGCTGATTGTGCTGTCCGGTCGCCAGCTCTTTCTCCTTCTCGCCGGCTCGGGCCTTGCAACCCACGGATTCCTGGGCATGGTGTTCCGAGAGATCATTACGACCGGACGGACAGGGCCCGCGCGCCGACACACCGGTTGGCGTGCTGTCGGGGGTGGTCTGGCCCGCTCGCCAAACCTCCCGCGGGTGCCGCCTAACTCGCGTTGGACCCGCCGAGCGCCGGTCGTGGCGAGGTTCACCGTCCGTCCCGCGCCCGCGGGCGACCACTTTGTTTTCGGCACTCGCCCGCGTGCGTTCACGCCTTGCCGTCTGTTACGATGAGGCACGGCGCTCGCGGGTCAACGCGTGCCCCGTTATCCGGCCCCCGGATGTTCGCTGGGCCTATTTCGCGGCTTTCATCACCCTGCCCAGAGGGCCATCTTGGTCGGTCCAGTACACGTGCGAGGCATCGAGCGCCAGGTCTTCGGGCGTTGCCAAACCTTGTGCAATGGCCGTTGGCGACCCGCCCGGGGTTAGTTTCATGATCGCGCCGTCCATCTTGCCCCATCCTCTGTTAACCCAGTAGAGACTCTTCCCGTCCGCTGCGATGGTGGTTGGATCGGTCTGACCCACTGCGAGCACGGTCACCGGTCCTCCCTGGATCGGCACGCTTGCAACTTTGCCTTCCGACCCCGATGCGCCGATCGTGAAGTACACGTTGCCGCCGGCAATTGCCAAGGCTTGGGCCGTTCCTGTTGCCGTCGCCAATTCAACCGGTGTGCCGCCTGACAATGTCGTCTTCATGATCTGCCACTTTTTGTTCCCCCAGTAGACGCCGCTCGCGTCGACCGCAAACCCGTACATGTCGAACGACGACGCGAAGTCCTGCGCGATCACCGTCAAATCGGCGCCCGACAGCGTTGCCTTTGCCACCGACGTGTCGGCGGTCCAGAAGAGGTTGCCGTCCTGCACCGCGATGTGCCTCCCGCAAACGTTCGAAGACAAGCTGGACGGAGTGCCGCCCCCCTGCAACAGAGAAAAGACGCAGCCCTGGGCGGTTGGCGTGGTGTAGTAAATACTGGTCGCGTCCAACGCGAGGTCCCGAATGTCTTGGTCGACTTTCACCAGCCACTCGGTCGCACCTCCCGCCTTTGGGATCTTCAGGAGCCCGTGACTCTGGTTGTTGAAATCGTACGCGACCACGTAGATGCTGTTCGCGCTCAGGGCGATCCGAGTTGGGTTCCCGAGGTCCGACGCGACCGCGATCGGACCTGCGGGCTGCCCGCCACCGCCCACTTCCCCAGCTGCGCCCCCGGTGCCGCCGGTGGAGCCCCCGCCGCCGTTCCCTCCCGACACCGCTCCGCTAGCGCCGGCTTGACCGCCGCCACTCGGTCCGCCCGAGTCGCCGCCGGTCTCGCAGGCAACGCACACAGCAACGACCATCAATCCTGTCGCGCCGAGCAGCCATCCCCACGCCATGCGTCGTCATTCTAACACGCCAAGTGCCGGCGCCCGACGCTCTTGGACGAGCCGGATAACTCGCGTTCGACCCGCCGAGCGCCGGTCGTGGCGAGTTTCACCGTCCGTTCCGCGCCCGCGGGCAACCACTCTGTCTTCGGCACTCGCCCGCGTGCGTTCACGCCTTGCCGTCTGTTACGATGAGCCACGGCGCTCGCGGGTCAACGCGTGCCCCGTTACTCGGCTTGAACACGCGCGGTCCCAGGCTCCGCGCAGCTTCAGGTCGCGTCGTCAGCGTCCTGGGTTCCGTCCCCCGCCGCATCACCCGCCCCCGACTCCACACCCCCGTCAGAGTGCAAACCAGAGTCCGGCTGGCACAACGCACCCCAGTCAGGTGGCGGGCAACTTGGAACAAGGATGCCTCCCGCCGCTATGCTCGCATCCATCGTTTGGACCAACGTGTCGCAATAGCAGGCCTGTTGGTCGCAAAATACGACGCACTGGTGGTACGGCGCCGGCAGGCACTCCGACGCATACGGTGGCATGAAGCCGAGCTCAGGGCATACCGGTTTCGACTGCGGCGGCCGGCACGTGCAGGAAGCGTTGGACTCATATTGGAAGGTCGAACAGACAGAACTCACCGAATCGGTCTGTGTCGTGCAAGCGCAAGTGTACGTTAGGAAGCCGGCGCAACATTGGCCCGGGTCGCAGTCGTCGTCGGATTTGCAGGAGTGCTGCCACCCACACTCGCTCGCTCCGGCGTCAAAATCCGGCACGACCTGCGGAGCCGACAACTCGTCATCGCGACACGCAAGCAGCGCAAGGAGCGGCAGAGCCGCAAGCACTGGGCTCTGCGCAAGCTTGTCCCGCCGAGCTGCCATGCCAAATGCTTGTCCACGCGTCCCGCCGCTGCAACCAAGCCCGGTCCTTTCACCTCGCATGCCGCATAACTGGACGTTGCACCCGCCGAACGCCGGTCTCGCGAGTTGAGCAGCCTCACGAAGATGGAGGGACCCGCGCCCGATAGTTGACGTGCGACTGGGCGCCATCGAAGGGCCTCGACACCTGCTCTTCGAGCGGGATCTGGATTCAGGGGGGCGGCCCGCAAATCGATGGTTTTATTCTGCCCAACCGCCATCCCGAGCAACTCACTTTCACGTTGTCGTCGGCGGGCAGCGTCCTCGTGACTTCCACCGCAAGCCCGACCTACTCGACTCAGCAGCCGAATGGTCCGGACTGCCCACCGACCTGCAAGAACGCGAAGATCCAGCTCTGATCGTGCTGCGGCAAGTGCGCCGCATAACTCACGCCCTGAGGCGGACCGCAAGCCCTACTGAGCTTGCTGCACCGCAAACGCGAGCAGGGGGGAGCCACGCTTTTGGAGTGCGGTCAGGTAGCGTGATTCGTCGTAGCGGGTTCGGTCGAGCCAGCAGCGGTGAATGATTCGGATCCATTTGAAAGCGAGGAGCGGACTGCGGCGTTGTGTGACGAGCCCTTGGCGCGCTGCTTCTCGTAGAAGGCCTTGGCCCAAAACGAGCGCGGAATGGTCTGCTCGGTCCACTCGACGAAGGTTTGGCGGAGGAACTTGGTGCAGGCGTAGCGCCAATGGACCCAGCTCTTGTTCCCGCTGCGCTCGGTGACCGGCGCGATGCCCATGCACTTCTGGACGGCAGCGGCGGTGGGGAACCGCTCGCGACGCTCGCCGAAGGCAGTCAGCAGTCGAGGAGCCAGCGCAGGACCGGCTCCAGGGAGCGAGTCGAAGAGCTCGAAGTCGGGCAGCGACTGGGCCAAGGTCGCGATCCTGACGTCGAACTGCTCGATGGCGGCGCAGACGGCACGGAGCTGCGGCAGAAGGAGCTGGACCATGAACCGAGCGGGCTCGATGGCACCAGCGTCGGTCGTGAGCGGCCGTTCGCTGTGGAGCTCTTCGAGGCGGCGGTCGATGACGGCCTTCTGTCGAACGTTGTGGCCGTGGAAGAACGCGACCACGGTCTCGCGGCGAGCTCTCTGGGCGTCCTGGAGGGTCGGCCAGCGCTCGATGAAGTCGATGAACACGTCGGTCCACTTGTCGCGAAACCAGCCCAGAACCTGCGGGTAATGGGCCTTGAGTGCAGCCGTGATGCGGTTGGTGATGCGCACCCGGTCCTCGACGAAGGCGCGGCGTTCGGCGACGAGACGGCGGAGCTGTCGCATGGGAGCGCTTTCCCGTTTGAGTGGCGGAAGCTTCTCCGGATGGCGCAGCAGCAGCTCCAGGATCAGCTCTGCGTCGGTGGGGTCGTCCTTTGCGTTGCTGGGCACGAAGGTCTTGCGGTAGCCGGCGACGGTGCCGGGCCTCACCGGGCAGACGACGATGAAGTCGTGCTCGAGCAAGGCCGAGACGATCGGGCCTTCCTCGAGCTCGACGGCCACGGCGACCGGGGCACCGGCGAAGCGCTCACGGAGTCGAGCAATCCACGCTTCAAGAGCGGCCGGGCGGTGAGGAACGACCTCGCGCTCCAGACCCTCGTTGCCAGGGACACTGAGGCAGACATCGTGCTTCTTGTCGGCCCAGTCCAACCCGATGAATGCGGCAAATTCGTCGAGACTTTTCTGCATGCGACCTCCTCGGCTATTCTTCTGGTCGGGACATGCAGCGGCCGCGCCCAGCGAAGGCAATATGGTGAGCCGGTTCGAGCGGCTTCCCCTGAGGATTCGTTACAGGCGAGGCACACCCACGGGTTCGAATGCGAGTTAGAGAGCATCAACTGCTCGACGTTGCAGATTCGTAGCCCGCGGGTGCATGTCCCGCTTTCCATCCTCCGGTCTGAGCAGAAGTCTGAGAAGCAGAACGGAGCGGCCATATCACGTTGCACCCGCCGAACGCCGGCCTTGCCGACTTCACCGTCCGTTCCGCGGCCGCGGGCGAACACTCTGATGCGGCACTCGCCCGCGTCTGCAGCGCCTTGCCGACCGTCGACTTGACGCTCGGCGTTCGCGGGTGAACGTGTGTCTCGTTAGCCAGACAGAGACGAAGAACCGGGACCTCGCAGGTGCTGCTCCCCAACGCTGATCGTGCCGTCGTCGAACCTGCAAAGGTCCGCGACTACCTGCTGTCACCCGAGCACCCGGTCGGGCGATTCAAGGCAGCGTTCTTCCGGGCGCTCGGCTACACCGCAGACCAATGGGAAGTGCTTCGCGCCGATCTGGCCCTCGTTGCCCAATCCGCAGACGCCACGCCGACCGAACTGGGACCGTTCGGACAGAAGTTCGAGGTCCGTGCTACGCTCACCTCACCACTCGGACGAGCCGCCAAGATCACCGCAGTGTGGATCGTTCGAACCGGTGAGGATGTTCCTCGATTTGTGACAGCATTCCCCGCGTAGCCATGACCTTCAAGCTTCTCGACACCGTCGTTCTTGAGCGAGACCTTCCAGATGCTGGTCTTCGGCGCGGTGATCTGGGCGCTGTCGTCGAGGTCTACGAGCCGGACGGGCTAGAGGTCGAGTTCGTGGCCGCGTCGGGCCGCACCCAAGCACTCGTCACGTTGCGCGAGAGTGATCTTCGCCACGTCGATGACCGTGATCTGATCGCTGTGCGACCACTCCAGCGCGCGGTTTGAGCCGTCTTGCCGTGCGCTGGCTAACTCACGCCCTGAGGCGGACCGCAAGCCCTACTGAGCTTGCTGCACCGCAAACGCGAGCAGGGGGGTCTACTCTTCAAAGGGGAACGATGGCTACCCACTCTGCGACGCGATCTATCCGGACCGCCCGGCCGGTTGCGTCTTCGGTTCGGCATTCGGCCAGACTTCTCCCTGTGCCATCGGCCGCTTCCACAATCCCAACGGCGCTGGCGGCTACAAGAACTTGTTCGCCCACGGATGCGACTCAAGTCCCGGGCATTCCGGTGGCGCGGTGCACACGTTCGTAGGTGGCAACGGTCCTTACATCCTGGGCATCGCCTTCTTCTTCTTCGGCGCTCGCCAAGAATGACCCACCTCTGCTCGGGAGAATCGACCCGGCTTCTTGATCGGGTAAATCGTGGTGCACCGATTTCGGCGTTGGTGCGAAGAAGCCGCAGGCCCCGGTAGGGGCGCTGCGGCTTCCGAAGCGGAGGTCAGGTCGCCGTTAGCCGGAGGGATCGCGCAAGGACGGGCCGTCGATGGTGACGGTGTGGCACTGGTGGCGGATGCGGCTGAGCAGAGCGTCGCAGAGGGCCTTGTTGCCGAGGAAGTTCTGCCACTCTTCGTAGCCGAGGGTTGGTGGTGATGATCGTGGCCTTCCGCTTGTAGCGCTCCTCCATCAGACGGAAGAAGACGTTGGTCTGCTCGGGCCGAAGATTCAGGTATCCCATCTGTCGATGACGAGCAGATCCACGCGGGCGAGGCGGTTGAGCAGTTTGCGTGACGAGCGGTCAGCGAGCGAGGCGTACATCTCGTCGAACAAGTCCTGCGCTTTGAGGAAGAGCCCGCGGTGTGCCGTTCTGGAGGGCCTTCAGGAGCAGGCCGGTGGCGAGTCCTGTCTTGCCCACGCCGGTGCCACCGATGAAGACCAGATTCTCGGCGCGGGCAACGAAGTCGAGGCTGGCGAAGCCGCGGATCTGGCGAGCGGAGATCCCCGGCTGGCGCTTGAAGGGGAACGACTCGATGGTCCACTGCTCAGGCATGGCGGCGCGCTTGATGCGCCAGTTGAGGGCGGACTCTGCTTGTTGTGCCACTCGGCGCGCAGCAAACGGAGCAGGAACTCGCCGTAGGTGAGCTGCTTTTTCTCGGCGTGCTGAAGCTCCTCTTCGATGATCTGGCGGACCTTGCTGAGGTGCAGGGTCTTGAGCAGCTGATGGAGCTCGTCGTCGCGCATGGGTCACTCCTGCTCGTCGTCGGGGTCGCGACGCGGGAAGTAGTCGTGGCGGATGTTGCGCAGGATCGTGGTCTCGATGCGCTCGAGGTCGTAGAGGCCGTAGCGAGCTGCGTCGCGGAGCGCGTCGATGAGCGGTGGCTGCGGATAGTCGCGCAACAGGCGGCGAAGCTGGCGCAGGCGGGCAACGCCCCGTCCTCGAGGTGCGCGCCGGTGCAGCTCGGTGATCCAGGTGGCGAGCTCGGGAGCTCGGCGTGCAGCTGGCGCTCCTCGGCGACGAGCTGCTCGTCGCGGCGCTGCCTGTGCTCGGCGCGCTCCGGCTCGGGGAGCCGCACTCGCTGGGCCATCCACCCGGCGCGGATGGGTGGCAACCACGCGCGGCCCATCGAACAGCTGGATCTCGGTCTTGGTCTCGCGCACCTCGAGCTGGTGACCGATGTAGCGAGCGGGCACTTCGTAGCGAAACGTGTGGACGTTGACGTAGCTCTCGAGGTCGACGAGGCGGGTGTGGATGCGATAGACGGGTGAGCGCCAGGCGGGCAACGGGACGAGCAGGTGGCTCTCGGCCGCGAAGAGATCGCGGCGAGCGGCGTGAGCTTGCGGCTGAAGGCGGCGTTGATCTTGTCGCACCAGATGACGGCTTCGCGGTTGGCGTGGTCGAAGTCGTGGAACTTGCGCCCAACGAGGAAGTTGTTCTGCACGAAGTCGAACAGGCCCTCGACCACGGCGGAGCGGTTGGCGTCGCCCTTCTCGTGGGCGCGGAACTCGAAGCCGCGCGCTTCACCGAAGGATGCCATCTCGGGCACGGGAACCATGTCTTCGCCGGTGCCGCGCAGCACGATGACGCTGCTGTTGTCGACCATGCAGATGGGGCAGGTGCCGCCCACGTAGTCGAAGGAGTCGTCGAGGAAGACCTTGCACTCGAACCGCGTGAACTGCGGGTACAGCTGGACGTAGGCCAGCCGCGAGTAGGCGAGCGCGAGCCCGCGATCTGCACGGCCCTCTCGCGCCCGCCGATGTCAGCGAAGTGGGGAGACGTGTCGTGCTGCATCTCCTTGCCTGGCTGATGGTCGTAGCGTCCCGCAGGCTTCTTTGGCTCGTGCCCGATGCCGTGACGGCGACAGTACGCGGTCAGGGTCGGGTACGAGAGCTGTGCGCCCTGGGCCGCAAGCTCCTCGTGAACGCGCACGAGGTTGCCCTTGCACTCGTGGACCAGCTGGACGAGCTCGTCGTGGTACGGCTCGGCTTTCTCGCTGCGGTCGAGGGCTGGGACATCGGTCGCTCCCGATGCGATGACCCGCCGAACCGCGTTGCGTGAGATGCCGAGCATGCGAGCGATGACGCGTTTGCCATGACCCGCTTGTTGCAGGGGTGAGGATGGTGGATCGAGTCGTCTCATCCAACATCGGGAACCTCCTTCTCGATGGTGCTGACCAAGTGCTCGACGTCGCGGCGCGCGCCAGCAGCAGTCCGCCGCAAAGCGCGCCTGCTCCGGCGGCAACAGCTGCTGAACGACCCACCCCGGACTCGAGTCAGCGCGCGCCGGGCGATGCCACCCACGGCGCCGACGTCTCGCTCGAGCTCTTGCGCCGGGTCGTCGGGCTTGCCGCCGCGTGGCTCGCTGGCACGCAGAAGCAGCTCCGGGTGCAGCAGCAACTGCTCGCGGCTCGTCTCGCTGCCGCGTGCAAACGCAGCGCACAAGAGCGCCGTCTGCCGCGTGCTCGGGCGGAGCGGGGCGAGGGCCTGGGCCAGGGCGATGGCGCCCGCGCGGTTGGCGCGCGCCAAAGGCAACAGGTGTTTCATGGCGGCGTGCGGGGACAGCTTTCCGTCGCGCACCAGCTGCTGGATTGCTTCGGGCAGCGTCGCGGCCAGGCCGAGCCGGCGACTCCACCCAGCTCGGGCTGCGACCGAAGCGGCGGGCCAGATCTTCGAGCGACAGCTCGAATCGCTCCTGGAGCTCGCGCACCAGCCATGCCTGCTCGAGCGCGCTCTCCCCTCGGCCGCGCGCATCAGCCGCCCGAGCAGCAGCGCCTCCGGCTCGGGCAGGTCCCAGCAGGTGGCGCGGACCAGATCCTGGCCGAGCTTGTGGAGCCCTCGGACCCGCTTGTAGCCGTCGACCAGGATGTAGCGGCCGGCGTCTGTCGCCGCGATCACGACTACCGGCAGCTGCTGGCCGTCGCGAGCCAGGGACGCCACAACCCGGCTGTCGCGCTCGCGGCTCGTCGTCCGCAGCGCCTCGTACCGGCGGTCCAGCTGGTGGAGCTCGAGGTCCATGGCCACCGCGACGGTCGCAAATCCTCAGCCCGTGGTCCGTCTCCTCTCGTATCTCGCCGCCGCCGTCACAGACCCAGCTCCCGAAGCTCCGTCATGCTCGCCTCGAGCTCTGCGAACGCCGTGATGGTGGAGCGCACCGCTGCCACCGCGCGCCTGAGCTTTTCCCCGCGAGAACGCCGGTTTGTGCGCTGCCAACGGCCCGATCGAGCAACTGCTCGGCCTGCGAGACCAGGCCACGGAGCCTGCCCAGCAGGGCCCCGCCCATCACCGTCGTCTTCTCTCGTATCTCGCGCAAGCGCTGGCCCCAGCGCCATCGCCGCTGGTAGTCCCGCTGCTCTCGGCGGAACGGGACCACCACGTCCTGGTAGTGCTCGGCCGTCATCTCCTTGTTATTGGCGCGCCACTCGCGGCACTGCTTCGCGTGCCGGCCTCGCTGGCACTCGGGCGCGCCACAGGTGACCTGGCGCTCACGAACTCTTGGGTCTGGAACGAACTCGCCGCTACACTGCACGCAGCGGCAGGGGTTGTTGAATTCATCCGGGCATGGTGTCCGGCCATCATCTCCTGCCGCTACTTTCCATCCCGACCACGGGCTCGGCCGCGGAGGCGAGAGCGGACAAGCTCCGACGATCTGCGGCACCCCGACCGCTCCGGCGCAACGGCTGCCCCACGCCACAAAGCTCTCGCCTCTGTGGCGAGCACCGCGCCGCTCATCGCGCTCCGCGCGCCACGCCGTTACCGCGGCGCGGCCCAGCTCAGCGTCACCCGCAAGGGTGGGTCACTTCTGACGAGCGGAGGCGGGTCAATTCTGCCGAGCGCCTAAGCCTTCTTCCAGGACTGCGATACCTGCTACGGTGCGACCGGGGACATTCGGGCTTACCCGACTGACGTCGTCCGAATCAACGATTGGCTATACAGCTATATGCTGAACAAGCGCGCCCAATACCCGTGAGATCGACATGGAGCGCTTCCTGGCCACCGTAATCCTCGTGACTCTCGGTTGTGAAACAGCTGACCCTGCCGACTTGGGTGACGCGAGCGGCGACGCAGGTGACGCGCCGTGCACGTGCAGTATCGTTGAGGATCGTCTGCTGTCCGAGCTCTCGAGCAACCGCACGTGCGCGGTCGACAACGACTGTCAACAGGTATTGCTGAACTGCTTGCTTATTGACCGTCCCACCTGCAGCAATTCCTACTACGTCAACCTCAACGCAGACACCGCGCAACTCAAATTGGATTCTGCAATGCTCGACGCTTGCGTCGCGGCTTGCGATCCGACCCGACACTGCGGCGGATGCCTGATGGGGTACCCCCCCGTCTGCGACAAGGGGAAGTGTGCACCGGGCGTCGTGCCTTGACTTAGATGCCCGCCACGCCCGTCACGGGACACGTTGCACCCGCCGAACGCCGGCCTTGCCGACTTCACCGTCCGTTCCGCTTCCGCGAGCGACCATTCTGATGCGGCACTCGCCCGCGTCTACAGCGCCTCGCCGACTGACGACTTGACGCTCGGCGTTCGCGGGTGAACGTGTGTCTCGTTAGCCTGACCTAACGTCCGCCCACCCAGTTGTCGACGACCAGCCCTTTGAACGACTTGAAGTCGGCCGGGTTCGCCGTGATCAGTGGAATGCCACAGGTCACGGCGATTGCTGCGATCTGTCCGTCAACGAACGGCGGCTTCCTTCCTGAGCGTTCGAGTCGCGCGCGCTCTTCGCCGTGCCACTCCGCCGCACGTTCGTCGTAGGGGAAGATCGGCAGTGTCGCGCGCACGACTTCCTCGAGGAAGCCCTCCAATGCGGTCCTGCGTCTCCCCCGAGGAAGTCGCCGGACGCCGAACTGGAGCTCATGCCAGACCGGTGCGCACGTCGCGCACTCCCCACCATGTTCGGTCAAGCGCGCCAGCACGCCCGAGTCCGGGACCTTCCACACAACCGCCGAAATCGTACTCGTGTCCAACAGGAATCGCGTCACAGTTTGACACCTCGACCCACGTCGCGATCACGAAGCCCCTTCGCCCAGCCCGGCTCGACTCCGACCTGGCTCAAATCGGTATCCTCGCGAAAGGTCTCGTACGCTGTCATGAACGCCACGCGATCGCCGCGCAGACGGGCGTACCTCGTGGCCGACATCACCACGGCGACCTTTTTTCCCCGCCGCGTGATTTCGACTTCCTTCCCGGACTCGACTTCATCAACGATCTTGGCCAGCTTCGCCCGAGCAGTCGCCACGGTGTAGCTCTTCGACACGCGACGAGTGTACACCCACATGTACATCCTGTCGAGGGCAGGCTAACTCGCGTTGGACCCGCCGCCCGGTGACTTGCCGCCGGTCAAGGTGAACGACCCGCCGAGCGCCCGTCGCAGGCGGACGGACGCGACTTGGTTTGGAAGCCTCACGCGGCCTCCCGCGCTTCGCACGGCGCCTTGCCGAACCTCCCGCGCGACCCAGCCCGAGCGCCAGCGCCCGCCCCAGCCCTCGGCTCGCCCCAGTGATCAAGACCGCTTTGTCCTCGATTTGCATGCTGTCTCCTCTGCTCACTGCAAACTACGGCGGCCTGGTGATTATGCTGTCACCGGTGCCAATTGATTGGCAGAATGCCCTTCGAGCAACATGGCCGATGACCTCGCGACTCGCCTCGCCCACAACGTGAAGGAGCTGCGCCAGGCCCGGGGCATGACCCAGGCCCAGGTCTCGAAGCTCGCGTCCCTGCCCCGCGCCACCTGGGCGAATCTGGAGTCCGGCATGGCAAATCCGACGCTGGGCGTGCTGCACAGCGTGGCGGCCGCCCTGGAGGTTCCGCTCGAGGAGCTGATCGCCTCACCGCGCGCCGACGTGAAGCTCTACCCCAAGGGCAGCCTACCTTCGCGCTCCCGGGGGCGAGTGCTGGTGCGCTCGCTGCTGCCCGACAACCTACCGAACACGCAGATCGAGCGGCTCGAGCTGCCGCACGGCGCACGTTTGATCGGAGTGCCGCACACGCCGGGGACCCGCGAGTACCTCACGTGTGAGAGCGGCGAGATCGAGCTGACCACTCACGGCGAGACGCTGCGCCTGGCACCGGGCGACGTGGCCGTGTTCCGTGGCGACCAGAAACACTCCTACGGCAACCCAGCAACCAAGCTGGCTGTCGGTTACTCGGTGGTGTTGCTCAAGCCGGCGGGATGAGCCTGCCGCGATTGCCGCCTCACACACCCGCTCCCGCACTTGCGCCAGCGCAAGTCCTCGCTCCCGCACCCGCAGTCGCGGCGGCTGCCCGCTCCCGCCTACCGCCCCGGCAACCCCGCCATCAAGCGCAAGAGCTTCTCCCCGAAACTCGCGCTCGGCTCATCATCTTCAGGCGCGAGCGCGAGCGCAAACGGCGTCGATGCCACACCAGCGAGGGGCAGCGGCGCCGCCGACGCGCGGACCGAGGGCGCACCACCCGAGCCTGACTCGCTCGGCCTGCCGAGGAAGTCCTTCACTCGCTCGAGCAAACCGCCGCCCTTGCGGCGCGCAGGCGCCTCCCCGGCCGCCGGCACTGCCGACGCCCGGGCCGAACCCGCCCTCATGATCGGCGGGGGCGGAGCGCCGGTCGGCGGCAACGGAGCGCCGGCCAGTGGGACCGGAGCGCCGGTCGGCGCGTTCGAGCCCGCTGCTTCCTCGGGGGAGGCGAAGGCGGCAGGAGCGGGCGGTGGAAGCAAGTGTGCCGCGGACCCGGCAGCTCGCCCGCGCGCGGCCGGCATCACGGCTTCGTCCAGCTCGTAGCTGGGTGCGCCAACCACCTGATCGCGAAGCTCGAGCCGGTCGCGCATCTTGGCGAGCGCGCGCGACAAGCGCATGCGCACTGTGCCCTCCCGCAGACCAAACACCAGCGCGAGCTCCGGATACTCGAGCCCAAGACGAAACCGCAACACGATCAGCGCACGCTCTCCTTCCGCAAGCTCCGAGAGCGCGGCGTCCACGTCATCGCGCCGCACGAGCAGCTCCGCGGGGAGCGGCGCGTCGTCGGCGTGCTCGTCGGGCTCGCCGCCTTCGCCCGCGTCGTCCCAGGGCTCCCGCTGACTGCGCCGCAGTTGATCGATGCAGCGATTGCGCGCGATGGCCAGAAGCCAGGTGCGAGGGGACGCCTCGCCACGGTATCCTCGGAGATGAGTGAACGCCTGCGCGAACACGTCTTGCGCGACGTCCTCGGCCAGCTCGCGTTCGCGCAGCATGCTGCGACACAGGCTGATGACGTCCCGGGCGTGGCGCGCAACCAGCCACTCGCCGGCCCGCCGCAGATCGCCCGCGGCGACCAGGGTCGAGAGCTCGAAGCCGGGGGCTAGCGCGTCCACAAAAGCGAGTAGACGCGCCAGGGCCGGGATCTGTCACACGTTCTCCCTCGCGTGGCAGGACCTTCATCAACTTCCAACACTTACAGCACCCGCGCTGCTCCCTGGTGACAGCCGAGGCGAGCCCCGCGTCGGTCTCCACGGGGCCCAACATCGGCGCCCGAAGAAGGAGCTCAGGATGAAACTCGACGTTCAGGTGAAGAACGACTGTGTGTCGTTTGGTGACGATTTCAGCATCCGCTTTCAGCGCACCCTGCGCATCCCGGACGACGGGCGTAGTTATCCCCTTCCTCCCGGCCTCGGTGCGTTCCCGGTCCGGCGCGTGGACGACTACCAAGCTCGCGTCCCCGCCGAGTGGCTGGAGCACGGCGGGGTCTTCGTGCCGATGTATCAGCGCGAGGCCATGTGGCTGTCGTTCGGCAGTCTGATGCCGCACGCCGTCAAGATCGCCGTCGGCAAGGTGTGTGCGCTCACCGGCAAGACCTGGAGCCAGAGCCTCCACGACGAACCGCAAGACTATCTGGTCGCACCTCCCCAACCGTGGCTCGATGGGATCTCGATCGGCAACGGCAAGATCCGTCAGTTCATCGCGATGCCGCTCGGCATGGGTTACACCGTCGAAGGACAGGTCACGGGTGAGGAGCGTTTTGGTGGCATCCAGCTGCAAGTGCACGCGCCCAAGCCTGGCCGCTTCCCCATTCGACGGAGCAGCGGGCTCGACGAGCAGTCGGCGCTCGCAGGGTGTTGCGCCGCGCCGAGCGGCGCGCCGCCGCCGCCGATGGCGTGCGGCGCGCCCCTCGGCTCCGCCTATCGCTCCCCCGCCAAGGGCGGACGGGCGCGGGCCGCTGGCGCGATGGGGCTCGCCGCGGGCGGCAGCATGGAGCAGAAGGTCTACCCGGATCCCCATGGCATCGACAGCTGGGACACCAACGCAAGCGGACGCGTCTTCGTACACATCGTGAACAGCGAACTGTGGCGGGAGATCACCGGTGAGCGTCCACCCGAGAGCCCCGTCACTGCGAAGGAGTACCGACGCCACGGGCTGCCCTGGTTCGAGCTGTACGACGAAGGGCTGTCGAGCTTGCGCGGCAGCTCGACCTTGAAAGGGGTCAAGAGCGTCAAACAGCTGGATGAAGCGCTGAGCTCGCTGCCCCTGCAGGACGACACCAGCCTCGAGCCAGGAGTGGTCAAGAAGCTCTACCTGCTCGCCCGCCACATGGTGCGCGACGGGCAGTGGTGAAGAGCGAGGGCGACGCTCGAAGCAGCGGGCGCTCGGTGGCGGCGCCCGCCCGTGTCTTGGGTCGACCTGAGCCGCTGAGCTCGCGACGACCCGCAGGCCCTCAGGCCCGCGGCAACGCGACCGTCACGCTCTCCGCCAGCGCCGGCGTGCGCCCGCTCGCCCTGGCGAACAGCCCCGCGTTTGCGACGCTGAAGCCGGCGTCGAGCAGGTATCGCGCGACCGGGCTCACGGTGGCAGGTCCCCCGTCGATCTCCGCCAGGACCAGCGCCCGTCGCCCGCGGCCAAATAGCTCGAACAGCGCGTGTGCCAGCGCTCGCCCCGCCACGCCGCGCTCCGGTTCGTCGGCGGGCAAGAACGTGGTGAGCCTCGTGTCCCCTCGCGCGAGATATCCGCAGAGCGCCCCGTCGACCAAGATCACACTCGCCCCACCTGCGCGCTGCGGCCGCAGGCTCTCCGGTCCGTCGGGCCAGGGCACCACTGCGCCGTAGGGGTTCGCGGGATCGGTCGCCGACAGCACGAACGCCCGCGGCGTGTCGCCCGGAGCGCGCAGCGCGCGCAGGCGATCTTCAGCCCCGGGACGCGCGAACTGCGTGCCGCCGAGGCCCACCACGAAATACCCGCGGCGCACCCGGCCCCGCTCTTCCAGCGCCTTGAGCACGGAGTACACCGCCGAGAACCCGCCGGTCAGCCCCTCGGCGTGGACCGCCTCGCGAGTGAGCACTCCATGTCGCTCGAGCAGACACTCCGCGAGCGCGAGCTGTCGCTCGGTCTCCGAGCGTTCGGCGACGCTCGGCAAGAGTGCCCAGCGTCCCTCGCTGCCCGGCGGGCCCAGCCGATGGGAGCGCCGTCCCAGGATGCGCTCGCGCCGCCCCTTCGCCCGCTCGTGGGTCAAACGCGAGCGCAACGGGCCCAGCGTGTCGTTGGTCACCTCGCCCGCCCACACCATGTCCCAGATCGTGTCGAACACTTCGGGCGCAAACGCCCCGACGCCGGACACGAGCTCGTGGAAGAACGAGGCCCCTCTCCGACCCAGCTCGGCGCGGAGCTTCTCCGCCAGCTCACCCTCCACGCGGCCGGGCACGGGCGCGAGCAGTGCGTAGCGATCGGCGAAGAAGAACCCGATGCGCCCGTCCTTGTCGCCTACGGACTCGAGTCCGCGCCAGAGCAGCTCACCGCTCGCGCACAGCGCATCGAGATGTGAGGCGTCGTACCCCCGAAGGCGCGCGGGCAGGATTTCTGTCTCGAGCACCGACGCGACCAGCGGCGCACCTTCGAGCCGTTCCATCACGACGGCCAGCGAGTCCGGACCATACGCCTGGCGATCCAGCTCGTGCCACTCACCCAGGAAGCGCGCCAGGGTTCGCGCGTCGACCGGCTCGATCTGCTTTCGCAGCTTGGCCAGGGAGCGGCGCTTGATGATGCGCAAGACCTCGACGTCGCACCACTCGCGGCCGCGTCCGCCGGGCAGGAACTCCCCTTCGACCACCCGCCCGCGCTCCGCCAGGCGCTCGAGCGCAGCGGTGACGGGCCCGACCCCCGCGCCGAAACGCCCGGCGAGCGCGTCGGCCCGGAAGGGCCCGTGGGTTCGCGCGTGACGCGACACCAGATCACCGAGTGCGTCCGAGACCGACTCCGTGAACGCGCTCGGGACCCCGAGCGGCGGCACGACCCCGAGCGCGTCCCGCAGGCGTCCGAGATCCTCGACCGCTGCCCAACGTCTCTGCTCGCCGATGGGCAGCTCGAACACACGCCCCTCGCGTCCGAGCTCGAGGACGAGCGCCGAGACATCTGCGCCCTCGAGCAAGCGCGCCGCGAGCTCGTCGCGCGACAAGGGACCGAGGGCGAGCAACAGATCGTGGACCGCGTCAGCGTGAGCCGGCACCGGTCGACTCAGACGCCCAAGCTCCCGCTCGGTGGTCTCGATGGCTTCGGCATCGAGCAGCTCGCGCAGCTCGGCCTCGCCCAGCAGGTCCCGCAGTTGAGCGTGATCGAGGCTGAGCGCACGGGCGCGGCGCTCCGCCAGCGGCGCGTCTCCGTCGTAGATGAAGTTGCCTGCGTAACCGAACAGCAGCGCCGCCGCGAAGGGCGACGCCCGCCGAGTATCGACGGTGCGGAGCGCGAGGCGCCGGGACTCCACTCGCCGGAGCAGCTCCACGAGACCCGGCACGTCGAACACGTCCTTCAGGCACTCGCGATAGGTCTCGAGCAAGATCGGGAAACTGCCGTATCGCGCGGCCACCGCCAGCAGATCCGCCGCCCGCTTGCGCTGGGCCCAGAGTGGGCTGCGTTTGCCCGGATAGCGCCGCGGCAAGAGCAGCGCGCGCGCGGCGTTCTCGCGAAAGCGGGAGGCAAACAGCGAGCTCGTGCCGATGCTGCCAATGAGCAGATCTTCTATCTCGTCCGCCTTCGGCAGCAGCGCCGCGACGTCCGGCGGTGCATCACTCTCAGGGAAGCGGAACACGATGCCGTCGTCGGACCAGGTGGTCTCGATCTCCGCGGCGTGCTCGCGCCGGAAGCTCTCCGCCAGGGCCAGGGCGAGCGGCGCGTGGACCCGCGAGCCAAAGGGGCTGAGCAGACACACTCGGTAGTCGCCGACTTCGTCGATGAAGCGCTCGATGACCCAGCTCTGATCACTCGGCACGACGCCAGTCGCTTCCAGCTGTTCCAGGACGTAGGCCTGCAGGTTCCTCGCCGCGCTCTCTCCGAGCGCATGCTTCGCAGCAAGCTCTGCGGCGGACGGCCGCTGTTTGCCGGCGAGCCGACGAGCGAGCGCTCCCATTGCGTAACCGAGCTCGACGGAGCGACCCGGTCGATCGCCGTGCCAGAAGGGCATGCGACCCGGCTCCCCGGGAGCCGGCGTCACGAGCACGCGATCGTGGGTGATGTCCTCGATGCGCCACGACGAGGCGCCGAGCACGAACACCTCACCGGGGCGGCACTCGAACACCATCTCTTCGTCGAGCTCACCAACCCGCACCGGGCGCTCCTCGGTGCCAGCCAGGAACACCCCGTAGAGGCCGCGGTCCGGGATGGTGCCAGCATTGACGACGGCCAGGCGCTTGGCCCCGCGCCGCGCCCGCAGCGTTCCGTCCACGCGATCCCAGGTCAGCCGAGGCCGCAGCTCGGCGAACTCATCCGACGGATACCGCCCCGCGAGCATGTCGAGCACGCCTTCGAAGGCCTCCCGCGGCAGCTCGGCGAACGGCGCCGCGCGGCGCACGAGCTCGAACAGCGCGTCGACGCCGATGGGCGCCATGCTGGTCACCGCCACGATCTGCTGAGCCAGGACGTCGAGGGGGTTTCGCGGGTAGGTCGTCGCCTCGACCTTGCCTTCGAGCATGCACGGAACGGCCGCCGCCGACGCCAGGAGATCACCGCGATACTTGGGCACGATGACGCCCTTGGACGGCGCGCCGACCTGGTGCCCGGCCCGACCGATGCGCTGGATCCCCGACGACACACTCGGGGGCGCCTCGATCTGAATCACCAGATCGACCGCACCCATGTCGATGCCCAGCTCGAGGGAGCTCGTGGCGACGATGGCGGGCAGTTGTCCGGACTTCAGCCGGTCCTCGATCTGCTTGCGCTGCTCCTTGGCGACGGAGCCGTGGTGCGCGAGGGCCAGCGTCTCCCCGGCGGTCTCGTTCAGTGCACCGGCCAGGCGCTCGGCGAGCCGACGGCTGTTCACGAAGATCATGGTCGAACGATGCGCGCGCACCAGCTCCACCAGGCGCGGGTGGATCGCCGGCCAGATCGAGGGTTCGCCCTTGCCCCCCTCGTCGGTCGCGACTCCGGCCAGCCGGGCCATGTCTTCGATCGGCACCTCCACGGACAGCTCGAGGGCCTTGCCCGCCGAGGCGTCCACGATCTCCACCGGACGCGGGCTCCAGAGCTCGCCGGCGAGCTCACCGCCGCCCAGGAGTCGCGCGATCTCGCCGAGCGGCCGCTGGGTCGCGCTGAGACCCACGCGCACGAGCGGCGGGCGCCCGGACCGGAGCGCCTCGAGCCGCTCCAGGGACAGGAACAAATGAGCGCCGCGCTTGCTGCCTGCAAGGGAGTGGATCTCGTCCACGATCACGGTATCGACACTCAGCAGGCGCTCGCGTGCCTCGCTGGTCAAGAGCAGGTAGAGCGACTCGGGGGTGGTGATCAGGATGTCGGCGGGCGCGCGGGCAAAGGCTGCGCGCTCCTTGGCGGGGGTATCACCGGTTCGAATCGCCACGGCGACGTCGCGACAGGGCAACCCGAGGCGCGCGCTGACCGCGCGGATCCCGTTGATGGGCGCGCGCAGGTTCTTCTCGATGTCGACGGCCAGCGCCTTCAGCGGCGAGACGTAGAGCACCGAGAGGCGCTCCTTCTTGGCCGGCTCGGGACGAAACGCCAGGCGGTCGAGCGCCGCGAGGAACGCGGCCAGCGTCTTGCCAGAGCCGGTTGGTGCGAGCAGCAGCGCGGAGCGGCCCGCGCAGAGCGGCTTCCAGCCCCGCTCTTGCACCCGCGTCGGCGCACCGAGTGCTTCCTGGAACCAGACGCGTACCGGCTCGTGAAACTTGGAGAGTGAGCCGGACGCAGGCACGGAGTCGAACAACGTACCACGCGCTCAGTCGCGGGCGCGTTGCTCGCCGAGCAGTCGCGTAATTTCGCGCTCCATCGCCGCCTCCGTGGTGACCACGGCGCGGCGCTTGCCGGCGGCGTCGAAGATCCAGAGCTGCGGCAGGCTGCTCACCTTGGGCAGGTGCTCGCGCGCCACCGGCGCATCGAAGTCCGGCACCTCGACCCGGCGCACGGCGAGCTCACGGTGCGACGCTGCGAGCTCGGCGAGGCGAGCCGCGATGTGTTTGCACGGGTGACACCAGTCCGCCCAGAAGTCCACGACCGTGATCTTTCCCGGTGTGAGGGTCTTGTCGAGCGCGAAGCTCACCCCGCCGGTGGCGGCGTCGGACACGTCACCGCGCGCCGCCGTCTTGGCCGCGCCGTGTTCGCGCTCTGCGCCGTGTTCGTGCTCCGCGCCGTGCTCCGCGCCGTGCTCGTGCTCCGCGCCGTGTTCGTGCTCCGCGCCGTGTTCGTGCTCGTCTTCGTCCTCGTCGGACGCGCCGCCGAATGAAACACTCACGCTGGCGAAGAGGGAGAAGCTCTCGCTGATCTGCTGACCGTAGGCGTAGGTGCTCAGCGGGAGCCGTCCGCCGACTCCGAGCGCGACCCGCTGGTTCGCCCGCACGTTCACCGCGCCCGTCGCGAAGATCCCGGTTCCGCCGGAGTTGAGCACGCGGCCCTCGAACTGCTCCTCCGAATGGGTGCGCGACTGGAGCAGCGCGCCGAGACTCACCACCAGGTAGCTCGTCGGCACGACGAGGGCATCGGCCCCGACGACGTACGTCCCGCCGCTCCGGAGCCCCGCCTCGCTGGCGCCAAAGGGCGCGCGCAACGACACGTTCGGCGAGACACCCAGATAACGCGACACGAACTGGGTGAGGCGCAGCTCTGCGCTCCCGCTGTAGGCGCCGTAGCCGAGCGCGAGGATGTTCGGCGGGACACTGCCGCCCTCTTCGCCCAGCGTCGCCTGGCGCCCCGTCGGCAGCCCGAGGCCGGCGTGCAGCGTGAGGCTCGGGTTGTAGCCACCCGCGCCCCACAGCGCCGCGAAATCGTAGCCCGCGCCCAGCTCCAGATCGCCGAAGCCGGACAGGCGTCGGGTCGGTTGCTCATCACCCGGCTCGACGCGAATGGTACCGGCCGGAAGGGTGAGATCGAGCGCGAACCCCTGGCCGAAGTAGTGCCGCAACGACAGCGCGGTGAGCCAGGCCTCGAGCAGCGGCGAGTCCCCATCGAGCCGCTCCGAGCCGCGGTACTCGTCCGCAAAGCGCGCGTACGCCATGGACAGCCCGACCTGAGTCAGGCCTTCCGGCAATGCCTCGCGCGCGCCGAGTTGCAGGTTGAGCGCAGACCCCCCGACCGGGAGGTTCGGATTGACTCAAGCGCCTCAGGTGGCGAAGGCCGGGGACCAGACCAGGATGCTTGCGAGGAACCCGGCGGCAAAGAGCAGCTTGTGCTTCAAGACAGGAGCTTCCTAGAGCCTGCCCTGGCGCGGCGCAACCCGGCATTGCCCGCCAACGGCGATTGTGGGATGCGTCCGGCCGCGATGAGGGGAATTTCACTGCGTGCCCTGCTGGTCTGGATGTCTCTGACGGCGTCGGCGTTGGCCCAGGGCGCGCCACCGCCAATGGATGACGATCCGGCGAACGGTGACGAGCCAGGCGAAACGCCGGCGCCCGCAGCGAAGCCGAAAGCAACGAAGCCGGCGACAGCAAAGCCTGCGGCGACGGCAAGCCATCCGGACGGGGCCGCGCTGAAAGCCAAGGCCAAGGCAACCAGGGCCAAGGCAAGAGCGGCCAAGGCCAAGGCAGCCAAGGCGGCCAAGGCCAAGGCCAAGGCCAAGCCGAAGCACGAGCTTGCATCGAAGCCGAAGCACGAGCCCACGCCGGCCGGCGCTCACCAAGCAAGCGCAAAATCAAAACCCAAAGCCAAGCCGCCGCTCGCGCACGAGCCGAAGCCCAAGCCCAAGAAGGCGACCGCACCGAAGGCTAAGCCCAAGGCCAAACCGGCAGCGCTCGCAAAACACAGCAAGGCCCACAAGCCGAAAAAAACCGCCGTACCGCCGAAACCCGCCGCCGCCGGCGCAGACGACAGCTGAGCCTCCCGCGCCGCAGGCCGCCGTGCCGCGCTCGAATTTCGCGTCTCTGATAGAGTCGGCGCTCTGCTCGAAATGGAACTTCTGACCCATGAAGCCCAAAAGCGCGTGGGCAAGGTACTCCGCGACCGCTGGACCATCGACGCACTGATCGGCGTTGGCGGGATGGCCGCGGTCTACAAAGCGACGCATCGCAACGGCAATGAAGTCGCGATCAAGGTGCTGCACTCGGACATCTCGGACAACGACACGATCCGCAAGCGCTTCCAGCGCGAGGGCTACGTGGCGAACCGCGTGAAACACCGCGGCGCGGTCACGGTCTTCGACGACGACACCACGGAGGACGGTTGTGCGTTCCTGGTGATGGAGCTGTTGACGGGCGAAAACGTCGAGGCGCGGCGCGAACGACTGGGCGGTTTTGTCCCGCTGCCCGAGGTGTTGGGCATCGCCGACCAGGTGCTCGAGGTGCTCGCGGCGGCCCACGCTCAGGGCATCGTCCACCGCGACATCAAGCCCGAGAACCTGTTTCTCACCGGCGAGGGGGTGGTGAAGGTCCTCGATTTCGGCATCGCGCGCCTGCAGGCCGGCGGTCACGGCACGAACCTCACCATGGCCGGCGCCATGATCGGCACGCCGGGTTTCATGTCGCCGGAACAAGCTGCCGGACGGGGCGACGAGATCGACGCCAAGACCGACATCTGGGGCCTCGGCGCGACGCTCTTCACGCTGCTCTGCGGTCGGCAGGTGCACGAGGCCGAGACCCTCGGAGAGGCGTTGATCCTGGTTGCGGCGAAGCCGGCTCGTTCGCTCTCGAGTGTGCTTCCGGATCTGGACTCCGACGTCGTCGCGCTGGTGGACAAGGCCCTCGCGTTCAAGAGAGACGCGCGCTGGCCAGACGCGGTGACGATGCAGCGGCAGCTCCGGCGCACCTCCAACCGCGTGCTCGGGCGCGAGCACGCGAGCTCGAACCACGCCGTCGATTTGCGCCCGTCGAGGCCGCCACCGGTCAGCGTCGGTCCCGACTCGGAGGCCGCGACGTTGATCTTGCAGGTGCCCGATGAGCCAGCCGACGCGGTCGCTCCGGTCTCCACGGCACCCGTTTCGGAGGAGCCGCCTACCCGCGTGAGGGTGTTACCGGCGCCGGTACCGGACCCTGCACCGGAGCCCGACAACAATGGCGTCGCAGAGCTCGGCCCGCGACCGCACCTCGCGACGGAGGCGCAGGGACCCGAGGCGCGCCTGATCGCCATCGCGGCGTTCGCCGGCATCTTGCTGCTGGTGGTGATCGCGCTCGGGCTATCGGTCGCGGCGCTGGCGCGCAGGCGGCAGGTCACGCCGGTTGATTCGGGACGCGGCGCGACGACGATCCCCAGTGTCGATCTGGTCCCGCTGCCCCCGCCCGAGCCCGAGCCAGTACTCGAGCCCGTGCCCGAAACGGACGCCGGCGCGGCGGTCAATCCGGACGCGAGCGTGCTCTCGGAGCCCCTCGTTGCGCCGAGCGAGGACGCCGGGGCGGATGCGGACGCATCGGTCGACGCTCCGGCAAAACCCCCACCCCGCCGCCCGCGCCGTTATCGGAAGAAGCCAAGACCCGTGAAGTGAGGCGGGAGCACGGGAAGTCGTCATCACGACCCCTGTCCCCGGTCACCCGCTGCGAGCGCGCGCCGAAACGCGTCTGGGTAGAGCTCCATGTGGCGGCGCAAGTCAGCCTCGCTCCCATCGCACACGGACACGTCGCCTTCGTCGAAGATCTCGCGGCGCAGCCTTCCGTCCCAGAAGAAGGTCTCGTTGCAGCGGGCGCCCGACGTGCAGATCCGCGCGCCTGCCTTCAAGAGCGCGAGCACGGCGTCGAAGTCGGGCGGCGGCAGTGCGGCCTTGCGTCTGGCTTCTGCCTCCGCTTCCAGGAGCGCACGGTCCTGCTGGTCGAGCGCCGCCTCGAGCCAGGGAGCGAGTGTTCCGAGCGCCTCCGGCGTCGTGAAGCTCTGCGACGACAGCGCGCGGTCGGCCCAGACGACCACACGAACGGAGCTTGGTTGCTGGAACAGCCCCACACTGCGCGCGCCGTTGCGCAGCCAGGTCTCCCCGGGCGGCGAGGTGCCCGCGATGTTCGCGCTCCATGCGCTCCCGGTACGGCGCGCGAGCATCGGACCGAGCACGATGAGCAGGTCGCTCATCGAGAGCACGGGGTTGCTGGTGAGCGCAGCGCGGAGCAGGGGCTCCGTCGCGGTCCAATCCTCGGGAGTGCGGAGCTGCCAGCTGTGCTCGGTTGGCAACGAGACCGAGAGTGCCCACTGGTGATCGCGGATCAGGACCCGATGCCAGCCGCCGAAGGCGACCGCCGCCGCCGGATACTCGCCCGAATCGAAGACGTTCGCAGCGCCACCGAGCGCGCGGGCGACCTGTGCGGCGAAGACACCCAAGGGCGGCAGGGTTCGTTCCATCGGCTGAACCTAGCTCGCGTTCGGAACCTTGGCGTAGGCAGAGGGCCCGCGCGGCCCTCTGGCAGGGGCGCGGGGCGAAAGGGCCGGGGGGCGATCCGAGCCCTGACTGGTAGTCGGGCCGGACGGGTTGGTAAAAGCGACGCGTCTTCGATCCGTTGCGCTGCCGCGGGGGAGGGCTGGGGAGCGAGGCACAAATTCGCAGCTCGAGTCCGGCCGAGGTGCCCCCGCCTCGCCCGGCCCTCGGCCGCTGTCGCGGCCTCGTGGCGGTCGTTCCCCCCCAAGCGTCGGTCCTCGGCCGCTGTCGCGGCCTGCGGGTCGCCGCGGGGGGGAAGGCGTCAGCGAGAGCTAGAAGGTCAGCGCCGAGGACCGAGCGGTCGGCGAAGGCAGCGGCGGAGAGAAGAGAGCAAGGAAGACGAAGTAGTCACTCTGCGGCGCAGGGCGAGTCGATGCCCGCGCGGACGTCGCGTCTCGTCGCCTGGGAGCAGCGGTCCCGACGCGCACCGTGTGCCCCGCTCGGGCTCGGTCGCGTTGCTTTGCTGCGCGAGCGCGCGAGCTCGAGGACGCTGCCGCTGCCAAGACCACCGAGGGCAATCCGTGCACCCCTCTTTGTTCGAGGGGTGTGAGAGGCGTGGTTCCGAGCTCTGCGCCGTGGCGAAGCGCGCGCGTGAAAAGAGCGGTCGCGCGACGATTCGATTCACATTCTTCTTGACGGGTTTCCGGGCGCGCAGCGCGCGCTTCCGACGAGTCACGAGAAAACCATCGCGCGCTGCCACGAGGATGAGCGCTGTGCGCGCTTCGCGCGTTGCGGTGACGTTCGAAGCGTTCCACGTCGTGAGCGTCGCGCCTGGTGGCAGCGGTGAGGGCGAAAAATCGCGTGGTATGCGGAGATATGCGCGCGCCCCTCTCGCTCACTGCTCTCACCGATGACGAGCTCATCGCTCACTTGCCGGAGGCCCGCCGCGCCGAGCGCCGCGCCGTCGCCCGGGTCATCGCCTACCTCGGCGAGGTCGAGCGGCGGAAGTTGTATCTCGGTCAAGCCTGCTCCTCGATGTTCGCGTACTGCACGGAGCGGCTCGGGTACTCCGAAAACGAGGCGCAGACGCGCATCGCCGTCGCCCGGGCTTGCCTTCGGTTTCCCGAGGCGATGGCCGACCTCAAGGCCGGCGCGCTCCACCTGACCGGCCTCTGGCTGCTCGCGCCCCACCTCACGGACGAAAACGTGAGCGCGCTGCTCAGCGAGGCCCGGGGCAAGAGCCGCCGCCAAATCGAGGCGCTGCTCGCGCGCCGCTTCCCCAAGCCGGACGTGCTCCCGAGCATCACGCCGTTGGGGGGACGCACCATGCTCGAGCAAGGTGACACGGGGCCCGGCGCCCCGGTCGCCCAGGGCGGCGCGACCCCGGGCGCTTCGGCGAGCGCCCGGCCTCGGGTCGAGCCGCTCTCGGCGACGAGCTTCCGCGTGGAGTTCACGGCCAGCGCGGCGCTCAGGGACAAGCTCGAGCGCGCTCGAGACCTGCTCAGCCACGCCGAGCCGGGCGGGGATCTCGCCGCCATCATCGAGCGGGCCATCGACGAGCTCATCGCCGTCGAGACCAAGCGTCGCTCGGGCGCGGGCAAGCCGCGCAAGCGTCGCGAGACGAAGCCGGGCTCGCGGCACGTGCCCGTCGATGTCCAGCGCGCCGTCCGGGAGCGGGACGCTGACCGGTGCACCTTCCGCGATGCTGAGGGGCGGCGATGTTCAGAGACCCGTTTCCTGACCATCGAGCACATCGTTCCCTTCGCGAAGGGCGGGCCGACGACCGTGGACAACTGCTGCCTGCTCTGCTCGGCTCACAACTCATACCGAGCGCGACAGGTGTTCGGCGACGAGCACATCCAGAACGAGATCGCGGGGGCTCGCGCTCGCCGCAAGGAGAACAGCACGCCCGCGAAGCCGGCACTCGCGCCAGCGCCAGCACCTGCCGTCGCGCCCGAGCTCGAGGTGTTCGAGAAGGTGCGCTCGGCGCTGGTGCTCTCGGGGTTCAAGCGGGCCCAGGCACGGCACGCTGTCGAGCAGGTGCGACTGCGCGGGGTCGAGCCTCGGGTCGAACCCCTGCTTCGCGCCGCCATCGCCGCGCTCACACCCTGAGACGGTCCGGGCACACCCCCACAAAGGGTGTGCCGGCACGTGCTCGTGGTCTCGGCAGCGGCAGCGTCGTGGGCACGAACGCGAGCGAGGAGAGAGGAGCGAATCATGACTCGAAGGGGACGCACCAGGCAGAGGCTCATCGGCATGCTGCAGAAGCGCATCGGCGAGGCGAGGCGCGTGCGCCCTGTGCGGCTGGCAACCCCTTCCCCCGCCTCGGCTCGGACCGCCACTACGAGCCGACGGTGGACGATCCCCGCGGCCTGGGAAGAACCGATCGAAACTGGGGGGCGATCCGAGCCCTTGCGGAACGCCCCCGGGCTGGGCTATCTACCCGGCCCTCCGAAGGCACGGGCCCGACAAACCCCGCATTGCCCCACAGAGCACCCGCGAAGGTGGCGGAACTGGCAGACGCGCTGGATTCAGGTTCCAGTCCCAGAAATGGGGTGGAGGTTCAAGTCCTCTCCTTCGCACCAAACTCCAGAGGCGTTCCGGACACACCGGCGACGGGAACGGCGAACAGAACCAGCAAAGGCACGGGGAACGCTTGCTTCTCGTGGAGCAAGCTCACTTCGGCAGCCAGCAGCAGCGGAAGCCGAGGGTCGGCAGGCCAGTCTCCTTCTTGACACCCACAGAGCCAGCGCAGGTGGCGAGACCGGAATTGTCGTTGTAGCTCCCACCCCGCGTGTCGCAGCTGTCGGACTGGGTCGTGCCAGTACATGCATCGAGCCATTCGCTTGCGTTGCCGACCATGTCGAAGGCTCCGCTCGGCGTCTTGCACTCGGTCTTGCTACCCGTGGAGACGAGGCTCTTTGCCGCCACGGAGCTGTCGTTGCAGTAGTTCGACTGGTAGCTCCCAGCGTAGGGGTAGTCGTTCTTCCCGTTGGACGAGCAGACGTCGTACCACGCTCCGGCCTTCGGCTGGTTGAACGTGCCCGGACACAGTGTCTTGCCGGCGGCGGCGCAGAACGAGAATGCGTCGCACCAATCGATGCAGGTCACCGGCTCGTCGCCGGGGAGTGACGCTGCGTCCGCTCCGGCGCCTGCGTCGCTCGTCTCGCCCGGTCCCAGGCAAGGAGTGGTGGTCTGTTTCTTCTCTGGCGCGTCGAGGCTCGTGTTCCAGCCGCAGACTCCGGTCGGAACCACCGCGGCAAGCCTGAAGGTGTCATATTCGGTGCGCGTCACTTCCTTCGGATCGATCCACACACAAGTGCCAGCTTGGGTGTGCACACCGAGCATGCCGGCAGGTGCGCTGCCGTCCGTACACGGTGCCGCGCCGGCGCTTCCCCCGGTCGCTCCGGCCGTCCCGCCGCTTCCACCGGTGGCGCCGCCGGTCCCGCCTCCACCTGCTCCGCCCGTAGCCGCACCCTCCTCGAAATCTTCGAAGCCCCAGACCTTCTGACATCCGACCGCAGCGACCACGATGAACAGTAGACTGAACGTGCTGGCTCGCCGGCGCATCAGAACGTCACCCCGCTGATTGCGACACCCGCGGACGTTCCCGACGCGAACGGGCTCACGCGAAGCGAGTGGAACCCGGCACTGGCTGGCGGTCTCTCCCGCTTGCCGGGCGAGTGGGTCAAGAGCAGCACCGCGCCGACGCCGATGCCCACGATGCCCAGGCCGACGCCGATGTTGGCGATGTTGGCGCGCGTCTCGGCCTTGTCGCGAAGATCGACCGCGTCCTTCCCACAACCAGTCTTGGTTGGGCACTTGCCCTCCGCGTCGTCGTAGGCGCTCTTGGCCATGAACGCGAACGCGGTCCCAACACCGAGGGCGACCACACCTACGCCACCCACCACGTACGCAACGATCGGCGGACCTGCCGCGTCTCGCTCGTTGAGCACCGGTGACGCCCCGGGCGCGGGTTTCGTCGCGGGCTTCGTTGGTTCGGATGGCGAAGCGCCGCTCTCGCCCGGCTCGAGCTTCGGCACGTTGACGGTCTGCGAATCGTGATCCGTGCCGATCTTGATCTTCATCTCGAGCGTCTTGTGCCCCGGCGCGCCGATGCTCACGGTGCGCTCACCGGGGTCGACGGGGATCTTCGAGCCCAACGCGGCCGACTCGAGGCTGACGTCGTCGATCTTCACCTGGATCCCTGGGACGCGCTCGCTCAGCACTATCTTCAAGTAAGACACCTTGGGTTCGAGCTCGGCCGCGCGTTGTTTCGCCTCTTCCGCGATGTTCGTGCGGTTCTGAGTGCGGGCCAGCCGGGCCGCCGCCAGGTAGCTGGCCCAGGCGCTCGCGGTCTTTCCCTGTTTTTCCTCGCAAGCGGCCAGGTTGAGCAGCGTGCCGGGCGACGGGTCGAGGCGCTGGCTCTCCCTGAGCTTGGGACACGCGGCGGCGTAGTCGCCCTTGTCCATCAGCTCGCGCCCATCGCGAAATAGCCCCTCGGCGACGGAGACGTTGCCTTGTGCGAACGCGAGACCGGGAATCGAAATGAGTACGGCGGTGGTGAGACGGGCTGACCACTTCAGCAAGGGACTAGCGTTCTCCATACGGACTGGGATCCTTGGTCGGCTTGGTGCCGGAGGGCTTGGGGGCGGGAGTGGAAGGAGGAGGCGGCTCCGGTGTCTTGTTCGATGCGCTGGTCTTCGCGCTGGGCGCGGTCGGCTTGGTGGTCGTAGGCTCCGCGGGTCTGCTGCTGCCTGTGGGGGGCGGGGCGCTCGGTGCGACCTCCACCACTGCCGCCGAACTCGACTCGGTCGCCGTCGTTGGGGGCAACGTGACTTCAGTTGGGGCACTCGACGCTGGAGGCGCTGCGGTGCTGGCGTGCGCGCGCGTGAGGACCACTCCCGCTGCGACGCCTCCGCCGACGAGCACCACGCCGACGACTGCCAAGATGGGCAGTAGCGGACTGCTTCGAGCGGCGGGCGTGGCGAGGCTGCCCGATACCGCCAAGGAGGTCTCGGTGGCGGCGCCGGCGGGGCGAGCGGACAGCAGGGTGTTGACCTCGCGGGTGGGGCCGTCGCCAGTGATGGCGACCACCGCCGGGTTGGCTTGCGAAGCCGGGGCGAACGCCGCCGCGGGCACAGCAAAGCTCGGGGCCGAGCGCGACCCCGCGGGCACGATGCCGAACACCTCGGCCAGTGAGGCGATCGCCGCGCCCGCCGTCGCGAAGCGCTGGTTCACGTCGCGGTTGACGCAGCCGAAGAACCACTGGTCGAACGCCGGTGGCAGGCTGGGCGGAAGGCCGAGCTCGACGAGGCGCTCGTTCGCGCGGACGATGGGTAGCGACAGGACCTCTCCGAACAGCTGGGTCAGCGAAGCGTCCGGGTTGTGGGCTGCTCGCCAGTAACTCTGGCCCGTGAGCAGAAAGAAAGCGATCAGGCCGAGCGCCCACACGTCCGTGCGCGGCGTGATGCTCCCGACCCCCGCTTGCTCGAAGGCCATGTACAGCGGCGTGCCCTTGACCTCCTGTGAGACATTGGAGGTTGCTCCCAGCACCTTCGCGATGCCGAAATCGAGCACCTTGATCACGGAGTCGCCGTTGTCGCGGCGTGCGACGAACAGGTTCTCCGGCTTGAGATCGCGATGCACGATCGGGCGCACGACACCGTCGCGATCGGTGTAGGCATGGGCGCGGTCCAGCGCCGAGGCGGTCTGACGCAGGAACTCGACCACGGTGTCCGGCGGCAGCGGCCCGTGCGTTTGCACCAAGCGCCCGAGGTCTTCGCCGATCAACAGCTCCATGACCAGGAACGGCATCTGGGTCGTCTCGTCGAAGCCTGCGTCGACGACCCGCACGATGTGTTCACTGTTCACGCGCCCGGCGATGCGCGCCTCTTGCTCGAACTTCTCGACGGCGTCCTTGGCCTGGAGCACATGCGGCCACAACACCTTGACCGCAACGTGCGCTTCGGTCGCCAGCTGCTCCGCGACGTAAACCGCGCCGAAGCCACCCTCGGCGAGAAACCGCTCGATCCGGTAGCGCCCGGCGAAGATCTGCCCCACACCCAGCAGTTCTTGGCTCATCCGAAGACCAGATCTACGCCGGGATCGACGGGGAGTCCACGCGGCCGGCGCGAGGGCGAGCGCCCGGGCAGTCGTGTCAAGCCCAGCGTCCGGTCGACAGGCCCCCCCCGCGGCGTTCAGAACGGGCACACTGTGTGAGAACCTGCGGCCGGCGGTCCGGACAGACGTCGCGCGGGCGATGGCATCAGCGGACGCGGTCGTGGCACCATGACCAGAGCCCCATGATGCATCGACCGCGCTGCCCGGCCGCCTTGTTCTCCCTCGTGTTGACGGCTTCGGGCTGCTCGGACGCCGACGGCGGGAGGGTGCCTCTCTCGAGGACCTCCGCCGCGCTCAAGGCCACGGGCGACAGTTGCACTGCCGGAACCGAGTGTGATTCCGGGTTCTGCGTCGACTCCGTGTGCTGCACCACCGCGTGCACGGGCGTGTGCCAGGCCTGCGCAGCGGCAAAGAAACAGGCCCTCGCGCTGAACGGCACCTGCGGTCCCGCGCTCGAGGGCCTCGACCCGCACGACCAGTGCACCCCCGACGTGACGGGTGGCTGTGGTGAGAGCGGGGCCTGTGATGGCAAGGGCGCCTGCGCGCTCATTTCCCAGGGAGTGGCCTGCACGACCGACGCCGGCGCCGGCAACACCTGCGTGATCCAGAGCTCCAAGGGCGCGATCTGTTCGGGCGGAGGCGTCTGCTATTTCGAGACCTCGCCGGCTGGTATTCCCTGTGCACCCTATGCGTGCAAGGGCGGCGCCTGCGCGTTTCCTTGCGCGAGCGACGGCGACTGCCAACCCCCGAATCGGTGTGAGAGCGGCGTCTGCAAACCCAAGCGCAAGAACGGCGACCCGTGCGGTGACAAGGCGGAGTGCGAGAACGGCAACTGCACCGATGGCGTCTGCTGCGACACGAATTGCTCCGGTCAGTGCCAGGCATGTAACGTCGCCGGCAAGGTTGGGACCTGTTCCTTCACGCTCGGGACGCCGGTCGCCCCGCGGCCCGACTGCGCCGGCAGCGACTCGTGCAAGGGCACCTGCAACGGAGGCGGTGACAAGTGTAGTTATCCTGGGACCGCTACCGCGTGCAGCGCCGCGAGCTGCACGGGCGACGTCTCGACCAGCGCCTCGACCTGTGACGGCACCGGCACCTGCGCCGCGGGGAGCACCTCACCGTGCACGCCGTATGGCTGCGACGCGACCAGTGGAGTCTGTCGTAAGTCCTGTAGCAGCGACGGCGACTGCGCAGCGGGCGGCCAGTGTGACACCACGACGGGAAAGTGCGCCATCGCCTTCGCGACGTGCAAGGACCCGACGACGGTGCAGCTGCCGAACGGCCAGAGCGAGTCGTGTGCGCCTTACGTCTGCAACGCTGGCAAGTGCCAGCAGCAATGCGTGAAGGAGAGCGATTGTGCGCCGGGCTACAGCTGCCAACCCCCCGTCTGTGTTGCCGAGGTCGATGCGGCGGCGGGCGGCAGTCCCGGGGTCGGCGGAGGCGTTGCAAGTGGCGGAGTCGTCGCGAGCGGCGGAAAGGCGGGCTCGGGCAGCGACTCGGGTGATAGCGGCGGATGTGGCTGCAGCGTCCCGGCCCGAACGAGCGGCGGGCTGACAGCATTTGCACTTGCCGCCCTTGGGCTTTTCGCTCGACGTCGCCGTGCGGGTTGATGTGCGCGCCGAGCGAGGCGCCCGCGGACGCTGCAGGTTGTCAGGTGGTCACACCGCGTTGAGGTGCGTCCTGACGAAGAGGTGGACCATCTCCGACGAGCTCGGCGAGGGGCGCGTGTAGGGGGCCTCCGTCGCCGTGTTGAAGAGCCGAAGCGTCCACCGCAGATCGACGGCTGCCGTGTCACGCACCAAGATCGCGCCGAGCACATGAGTGATGGTCCCGAATTCCACCACCATCGCCGAGAGGGAAGTGATGCCGTTCCGAGCGGTGTACGCCGCCAGCGGCGAAGCACCGAGCTCGGCACTCAGCGCTGCGAACTCCGGCTCGGTGAGCAACAGCTCCTGGAGCGGCCCGCCGATTGGAACCGCGCGGATCAGCTTGGTCTCGACGGCCAGGGTGTGCTCCTTGGGCAGACGGTTCGTCAGCGCGTTGTGGTCGTGGTTGTGCGTCAGGGGAGCGTAGCTGCCGTCGTGGTTGTGGGTGATCGGTGAATAACTGCCATCGTGGTTGTGGCCCACTGGCGAGTACCTGCCGTCGTGGTCGTGGCCGAGCAGTGAATACAGGTCGTTGTGATTGTGGATGCGGGGTGCGTAGTCGCCCATCGCCCCCTTCAAGGCGTAGGGGTACTGGTCGCCCACCGCGCTGAGGTCCACCGAAGACTGCTTGCACACGATCTTGGTGACTCGGTTGCTCGCGTCGTCCGTCGACACCTTCACCTTGAGGCGGCAGAGCTCCGCTGTGAGCACGAGCGACACGGCCGCGCCATTGTTCGACGCCTCCGGCACCGTGCCGTTGAGGCCGATGGCAAAGAGCTGCGCGTTCGAGCGGGTTGGTCCCACCCAGAAACAGGCGAAGCCGCCGGCAACGACGACCTCCTGCACGAGATCTTCTACTTGGGCCATGGCTCAGCACTCCTTCCTGGTGAGATGGGCGCGGACCTGCTCGGCCCGGGCGAGCACACGGAACGCGAAGTCGATGTCCCCGCGTACCTGCACACCCGACGCAAAAGCCACGTCGCGAATCGACTTGTCGGATGCCATCGCGGCGTAGAGGCGCTCCGCGTGCACGCTGATGTGAAGCAGCACCGGGTCCTTCTCGCCCGGCGCGCCCTCGCGGATGCTCGAGTCACCCTGGGTGGCGTAGTGCCAGCATAACTTCTCACCGCGCTCGACCTCGAGCTCGAGGCAAACGCTCCCGTGCGTTTCGGCCTCGATGGCCCGGACAGCCTCCGCGTAGTCAGTGAAGATGCGTTCGAGCAACGGTTTGTAGCGATCTGGCACTTTGACGAGGTGGTTCATCATCTCTCCCCTTCCGCGGCGAGGACTGCACTCCGGGTGCGGCCTGGTTGTCAATGGCGTCGCGCGTTTGTCATTGTTCCAATCCCCGGTCCGGCGATAGACTGCCCCGGGGTTGAATTGCGGAGGCTTTCAATGCGAAGCGGAATGGCTCTTGGGCTTGGGCGCGCGGTGGCGGTTGTGCTGTGCGCCGCTACCGCGCTCGCTTGCGGATCGACTGACCGGCCAGATCCCGGCGTGGTCCCGGACGCTGGCGCGGCAGCTCAGACTGCGTTGACCTCATCGAGGCAGCTCGCGCGGACGGACCCGGCGCTCGCGCGGTTGTTGGTCCCGAACTCGGGCGGATGGTCGCGCGATGGAGATGCCTTCACCTCCATCGGCTGGCGGGCCGCCGGCCAAGCTTCCCTCGCGGCGCGCCTCGCCCCGAGCGCGGACGGTGTGCTGGACGTCGGCGTTCAGCGGGATGCGGAGCATCGCCTCCAGATCCGGGCAGTGGGGGCCAACTCGAGTTCGGTCGGCACCGAGAGCGACGGGCACTTGTCCTATCCTGACGCTTATCCGTCCACCGACTTGGTGGTCGCGGCGACGGCTCGACGCGTCGAACAGTTCCTGCTCTTGCGCGACGAGAGCGCGCCGCGCCGCTTCGTGTGGACGGTGGCGCGGGGTGCTGCGCTGGCCGAGGTTCGCCAGACTGCCTCGGAAGGCATCACGTTCCGGGACGACACGGGGCGAGCGGTGATGGGCATCCCCCCGGCGTTTGCCCTGGATCGCACCGGGAAGCGACGCGACGCTACGCTCGCCCTGCGAGGTGAGGAGCTCAGCGTCGAGCTCGACACGAATGGGCTCGAGTTCCCGATCTTGCTAGATCCGGCCATCGAGAGTTTCGTCTGGCTGCAGGTCGCCGCCACGCCGCCCGGTGGTGCCGGCGGTTCCATCGATAGAAGCCCGCTGGCGTTCGACAGTCGGGCGGGCCGAAACGTAACGGTGCTCTTCGGAGGTGCCATCGGTGGGGCGGTGAAACGCAGTGGCACCGACGAATGGAACGGAACGAGCTGGACCCAAAAGTGCGCGACCGGTACCTGCGGACCGCTAGATCGCTCCGACCATGCGCTCGCGTTTCATGACAGCGCCACAAAAGGCGTGCTGATGTTCGGCGGCGCCCCGAACACTTTCAGCTTCATGGGGGATACCTGGCTCTGGGACGGCAGCACGTGGGCGGTACAGTGCGCTGCGTGCTCGGCGACAGTCGCCCCCCTTCGACCCGCGGATCGAGCCTTCCACGCCATGGCGTACCACGCCGGCTACGGCACCGTGCTCTTCGGCGGGCAGGACGGCTCCGGCCAGATGGGTGACACCTGGGTGTGGAACGGGACAACGTGGACGAAGAAGTGCACGGCTTGTGTCACGGGAACCAGCCAACCCTCGGCCCGCGCGGGGCATGCCATGGTGTACGACGCCGCCCGGAACAAGACGGTGCTCTTCGGTGGCAGCCTCCTGGGTGTCAAGTCGTCGGAGACCTGGCTCTGGGATGCCACGAGCGAAACCTGGTCACAGGCCTGTGTCGGCTGTGTTGCCGACACGACCAAACCGACGGCCCGCGTCGATTTCGGGATGGCGTACGACAGCCGTCGCAAGAAGGTGGTTCTGAACGGCGTCGACAGCGGCGGCACTCTCGGTGAGACTTGGGAGTGGGACGGAACGGTCTGGAGCAAGGTCGATGTGGCCCTGAATGGGCACGTTTCGCCAGGCATGGCCTTCGACAGCAGTCGCGGCCGGGTGGTTCGGTACGGGGGGTACGATGGAGGAAGCCCGAAGCAGGAAACCTGGGAGTACCACGCGCGGGGAGGGGGCTGCACCAGCGCCGCCGACTGCGACACGGGTTACTGCGTCGACAGCGTCTGCTGTGAAGTCTCGAGTTGCCCGAGCTGCCAGTCTTGCGACGTGGCCTCCGGCACGGGGCCCGGGCAATGCAACGTAATCAAAGACGCACCGGATCCCAGTGGCTGCAGCGGGGCCAATCGGTGCGACGCGGCGGGCGTGTGCAAGCTGAACGAAGGGCAGACCTGCAGCCTTGCAAGCCAGTGCGCGGTGGGCAACTGCGTCGACGCGACCTGCTGCGCCAACACCTGCCCAACAGCGTGCCGCTCGTGTGCCAACGCCAGCGGCGCCTGCACGACCCTGGTCACGAATCAGGACGACAACAACTGCAACGGTGTCAACACCTGCAGCGCCGCCGGGGACTGCAAGAAAAATAACGGGCAGACTTGCAGCCTCGGGACGGACTGCGCCAGCGGCAACTGTGTCGACGGTACGTGCTGCGCGGACAGCTGCACCGCGCCGTGTCGGTCGTGTGCCAACGCCGCGGGCACCTGCACTACCGTGGTCAGCAGTCAGGACGACAACAACTGCGGCGGCGTCAACAGTTGCGATGCCGTTGGCACTTGCAAGAAGAAGGCGGGTCAAGGCTGCCTCGCCGCGGGCGACTGCGTCAGCGGCTTCTGCGCCGATGGATACTGCTGCGACACCGCGTGCAGTGGTGGATGTGATGTCTGCTCGGCGGCCGGCGTGTGCACCGTGCTCGGTGCGGGTGCGCCAGGCCAGTGTGGCGCGTACAAGTGTGGCGGAGGCGCGGCCTGTCCGACAAACTGCAGCGCCGACAGCCAGTGCTCGGTGGGTAATTACTGCGGCGGCGGCGCCTGCCTGCCGTTGAAGGGCCTCGGTCTTCCCTGCAACGTCGGCAGCGAGTGCGCGTTGGGTGTCTGCGCAGACGGTGTCTGCTGCAATACCGGCTGCACGGGCAAATGCATGGCGTGCGCGGCTGCGAACAAGCAGGACGGAAATCCGGCGAACAGCGGCACCTGCAACGCTGCCAAACAAGGCACCAACCCGGGCAACGGGTGCGTTGTTTCCAGCGATCCTTGCGGTGATCAGGCCACCTGTTCCGGAACCCCCGGGGAGTGCGCCAAGGCAGCGAACGGCAAGAGCTGTGGGCCCACCACCTGCGCGAACGGCGCCGTCTCGGGCAAGATCTGCAACGGCTCCGGCGTCTGCGTCGACCAGACCAACGCGCAGTGTGCGCCGTATGTGTGCAAGGGCAGCGCTTGCTCGAGCCCCTGCACCGCCGACACGGACTGTCAGACCGACTTCTACTGCGCGGGCGGCGTCTGCGTCGGCAAATCCGACAACGGCAAGGGCTGCTCGGCAGCGAACACCTGCAAGAGCGGCTTCTGCGTCGACACGGTGTGCTGCGACTCGCCCTGCGCGGGTCAGTGCCAGGCCTGTGCCGAGGTGGGCAGTGTCGGTCAGTGCAAGGTGGTCTCCGGCGAGCCGCGTGCGCCGCGCCAGGCGTGTCTCGGTACTGCGCCCGACAAGTGCAAGGGCGCCTGTGACGGCGCGAACCCCACGGCGTGCACGTATCCGCCGCGGGAACGAGCTGCAAGGACGCAGCGTGTACCGGCGACGTCTCTCAACCGCAAGGCGCGTGCGACGGCGTCGGGCTCTGCGCGCTGCCCTCCACCAAGAACTGCCTGCCCTATGCACAACGCAGGCAGTGGCGCCTGCAACGCCACCTGCTCGTCGGACACCGATTGTGCCCAGGGTGCGAAGTGCGACACGACCCAGGGCAAGTGCGCGGTGACATCCGCCACCTGCTCGGACCCCTTCACCGTTCTGCTTCCGAACGGTCAGTCCCAGTCGTGCTCCCCGTACAAGTGCGTGGGTGGTGCCTGCCAGCAGCAGTGCTCCAGCGCGAATGACTGCGCGTCGGGATTCAATTGCGAAGGCGCGGTGTGTGTCGCGGCTGATGGCGGCACGGACTCGGGGGTCGGCGGCACGAGCGGCAGCGGCGGCAGCGCCACGGGCGGCAGTGCCACGGGCGGCAGCGCTACGGGCGGCAGTGCCACGGGCGGCAGTGCTACGGGCGGTAGCTCGACCGGTGGCAAGAAGGGGGACAGCGGCGCGGATGAGGGTGGCTGCGGCTGTCGTGTCCCGGCGAGCAGCGGCGGCTCGAACGTCTACTGGCTCGGTGCGCTGGCTCTGGCGGCGCTCGGCCGCCGCCGTGCGCGAAACGGCTCAGTCACTGGACGTGGCTGAGCCGCACGGGACTCACGGCACGAGGAACAAGCTGAGCCCGCCGACGACCTGGCCGACAGCGTTCCTCTGGATCACGTCCACATAGAACCGCTCGCTCGGGTCGATGCCGAAAGGAACCGGGATCTCGAGGAACATCGGGATGACGGCGCCGCGAGCCTTGCCCATTCTGACCACCGCCCGCTTCTCACGCGTCTCCACCACACGCTTGCCTCCGTCGAGGACCAAGCTGCCGCCGCTGACTTCGACCTCGCGCCGCACCGGTCCGCCACACTCGAAGTGTGTTCCCGGCGGCAACGTCACGATCCCCATCGGTCCACCGCAGCTCACCGCCACGCGGGCACGGTCCAGCAACGTGAGGCTGGTCGGGCAACCTCCCACCGCGCTCTCGGCCCGCCCGGAGCCTCGGGCGTGAGCCAGCGCCGCTAGAACCAGGTTCGGCGCGGCGCGCTCGGGTTCGTCCAATCCCAACCGCAGCAGCGTGCCGGCCGGCAGCCGCCGCGCCTCGATCGAAAGCTCGAAGACATCGTCCGTATCGGCGACGTTGCCGGCCAGGAACGGGAAGAACCACGGGCTCGCGGCCGTGACGACGTGGAGGTTGCGCTGGCAGAGGTTGTTGCGACGAGCTTGTTCCCCGCCCACCGCGGGCGCTGGGTTGAACTGGCGGAAGGCGTGGTCGTTGTCCGCCGTGACCTTGGCAAGGCCGCACACATGCGACCCCGGCCACGCGAGTCCCTTGTCGGCCTGGACCTTGGAGATCTCGAAGCGCACAATCTTCGACTGGCCGGGGCTCAACGTGGCGACAACGTACTCGTCGCTCGACGCCGCGTCCCCAGGCCAGGGCAGTGGCGCCATCACCAGATGGGTCGCGTCTTCTGCCGCGACCCAGTCCGTCGGGTACATGAAGCCGGTCGAGGCGGCCGCACCCACCGCCCGCACCTTCACGTTGCGCGCGGTCGCCGGGCCCAGATTCCTGACGCGGACGTAGGCGTAACACGCAGTGCCGTCGGCGTTGGAGTAGATCACGGTCGAGTCGGGCGGATTGGCGTGCCAGGTGTCGAAGCTCGCGTTCACCGTGGCCTCGAGCTCGTTGGCTCTGCGGATGACCACGGCGGAGTCACGCCAGAAGACGCCGGTGGAAGGTTCCACCCCGGTGTCTGTCGGGTCATCCTGGATCATCACGTCGGCAAAATCGACTGCCCAATCGGCGCGGATGCGGCCGAAGCCCAGCTGGTCGTTGCGCCCGTTGATGTCCGTCGAGTACGCGACCGGCCCAACTTTCTCTGCCGTGCGTTCGATCACGTCACGGATCTTGGCGGCCCGCGAGGCGGCGGCCGGAGGGTACGCTGCGAAGTCGAGCCCGCCGTTGCTCAGCACAAGCGCGGCCAGCCCCGCGGTGTGGGCGGCGCCAGAGGAGCTGCCTTCGAAGGTCAGGTTGTAGGTGTCACCGGGCGCTGCCGCCGGCACTTCCTTGCCAGGAGCGACCAGCGTGAGCGTCGGGCCGTAATTCGACAGGTAACGGAAGTCGGCCTGGTCGGTCGACCCGCAGACGATGACATCGGGATGCACCCCGTTGCCGGGGTACGGGATCGTGGAAGAGTCGAGGTTGCCGCTCGCGCACACCACGACGAGACCCGCGGTCGACGCAGCATCGATGGCGGCCCTGACGCCGGGGGTGTCCATGATGTTGGTGGCTCCACCGAGCAGCAGCACGCGCTTGTCCAGGGCGGTCGGCGTAGCGCCGCTCTTCGCGCGGTTGATCGCCACGACCAGCTCGCTCGAGAGCCAGTTCGGCGCGGCCAGGGCGAACAGCGAGGCGTTCCCCGCGAGCCCGGCGACGCCACCGAACCCCCACGACCCCGAGCTGATGCTGGCGAGGGCGGTGCCGTGATCGTCCGTGCCCGTCGCCGAATGGTCCGCCGCGGGCGGGCTCGCGCCGTTGCTCTCGTTCAGGCTGACCGCCTCGAAGCCGTAGCTGGTGGCTCGATTCAGCTCCTCGTGCGACCGCTCGATGCCTTGGTCGACCACGCACACGTAGACGGTGGGATCTCCCTTGGTGATGTCCCACGCGGCCGGCGCGCCGACCTTCGTCATGTTCCATTGCAGGCTCCAGTGGGCATCGGAGGGAATGGCACATTGGGGTGACATCAGCGGGATGTAGTCAGGGTGGACCACGAACGCTTCTTGACCCACCTCGGCCAGGTCGGTGCTGGCGCGTAGCGCGTCGCTCTTGCGCACGTCGGCGACACCGAGCAAGCGGCTCGGGGCCATCAGCTTCGAACGCTTGGTGTGCACTGACAATCCGTGGCGCTCGAGTGGCGCGGCCAGCGCCCGTTCGAGCCTGGAATCGAACTCTCGGGCTGGGGTGAGCACGAGCAGATCGAGTGTCATGCCCATGAGGCCGTGATCCGACGGATCCTCGATGAAGCGATAGACCGGTCCGGTCCAAGCCAATCGGGGTTTCTTGCCCTTCTGGCCCAGCAGCGCCAAGAGCTTCTCCAGTGATCGCTCGTCGATGGCCTCGCGCGCTGCCGAGCGCACGAAGCAGAAGCGAGGCGTCTGGTTGACACCTCGCCGCGGTTTGCCGTCGACCGGTGCGTCCTCGCGCTCCAAGCCGACACTGGCCAGCGCCTTGTCGAACCCGGTTGGCCGCCCAGGAGGGTCGAACGCAAGCACTGCGCGCCGCGTGTCGATGCGCAACGGACGACCGGATGCGTGGGTCAGGGTTTCGGTGAACGATGCCATGGGGAGCCTCCGATGAGTGATTGGGAACTGGGATAGAGAACCGTCCGCGGGCGCAGGGCGCCGGAGCGCCTGCACTGGATTCCCTCGCGGCGCAGTTTTCCAGCTCGGTCGCGGGACCGTCAATGGGGCTGATCAGCTTGCGGATCCGCCCGACCTGTTACTATTCTCGGCCAGCTCGGCGAGCATCGGGCCGCCGCTCGGGACGGGAAGCTGACCAATGGGGATGATTTCGCATGCGCGGCGATTCGCCGGTGCTGGGTTTGCAGTTCTGTGCTTGACAGTGGCCGGTTGCGAGGACGCTGAGGTTCGGGCTGGCGTCGCCCCGCCCTCGAACGACGCGGCTGCTCCAGCGCCCACCCGCGTCGAAGCGGCGCTGACGCTGGCGCGCGCCGACGCGGCACTGCAGCGGTTCTTCGACGACGCGGTGAACGGCTTCAAGGCCGGCGCCGGCGGATTCTCCTCTCCCGGATGGCGCGGAGTGGGAGCTACTTCGCAGCGCATCGCGTCTCGGTTGCCCGGCCGAGCGGATCAGCGCTTCCACCTGGGCCTCGGCCCCGATGAGCGGCACACAATCCAGCTGACCCGCGACGGGGCCGCCCCCGCGGAGGCCGAGCTGCACGCCGGTCGCTTGCTCTACCCGGACGTGTACCCTTCGACTGACCTGATCGCGATCGCGACACTGGATCGCTTCGAGGAGCTGTTCGTGCTCCGAGACGCGAGCGCTCCGACGCGGTTCAGCTGGCGCTACGAGCTCCCGCGTGGAATTCCTGCGGTCAGCGCTCAGCCGGACGGCGCGCTGATCTTCCTGGACGCTTCGGGGCAGCCGGCGATCCGCCTCGACCGACCGTTCGCCCTCGACTCGCAAGGGCAACGGCGCGACGCAAACGCGCGCGTCGAGGGGGATCACCTCGTGATTGACCTGGATCCCACCGGTCTCGCCTATCCCGTGCTGCTCGACCCGGCTTACGCCAACGCGCTGTGGACCAAGGAGCAGGACCCGTCGCCTCCGCCGGCGCGCTTGCAGCACGCGATGACCTACCACGCGGCCAGCTCCGTGGTGCTGATGTTCGGCGGCTACGACTCCAGCAATGTCACGCCGACCCTGGCAGACACGTGGACCTGGAACGGGACGACCAAGGTCTGGTCTGCCGGGGCAGGGGGTCCAGCCGCGCGCTACGGGCACGCGATGGCCTACGACGCGGCACGCGGCGAGACGGTGCTGTTCGGCGGGCTCGATTCGACCATCACCGCGCTCGCGGACACCTGGGTCTACGCGGCTGGAGCCTGGACGGTGAAGTGCGGGAGTTGCGTCAGCGGAACGACCAAGCCATCGGCGCGCCACGGCCACGCCATGGCGTACGACAGCGTGCTCCAACGCGTGCTGCTCTTCGGCGGGAACCCCGGCACAGGCTCGGACAGCGAGCTGTGGGCCTGGGACGGCTCGGCCGGCACCTGGAGCAAGCGCTGCGGCGCAGGCTGCACCGCACCGACTGCCCGCACGCAGGCCGGTATGGCCTACGACGCCAAGAACGCGCGCACCGTCATCTACGGTGGGACGGGCGGGGCGATCCCTGACATCACCGTGCGTTACGACAGCGCGCTGGACAACTACGCGACGATCCCGACGCCGGTTTCGCCCGGGCTCCGCAACCTGGCAGCCGTCACGTACGACAGCGTTCGGAAGAAGGTCATCGTCTTCGGCGGGAAGGCGTCGACCGTCTATCTGGGCGACACCTGGCAGCTCGACGGTGGCACCTGGGAATTACTGCCGGGCCCCTTCGGGGCCCCAGAACCGCGCTCTTCAGCCATGGCGTTCGACGCCTCAACCAAGCGGGTGGTCCTGTACTCGGGCGACAAGCAGAGCACGGACTACAAGGACACGTGGACGCTGTACGTGCGAGGTGATCAGTGCAGCTCGGCTGCTGACTGCGACACCGGGAACTGTGTCGACGGCGTCTGCTGCGCGGTCTCGGGCTGTGGGCAGTGCGAGCGCTGCGATCTCAATGGCGCCCAGCAGTCGGCCACTGGCACGTGCACCAAGGTCATCAGTCTGGACGATCCCGACTCGTGCACGACGGCAAATACCTGCGACGCCGCCGGCGCATGCAAGAAGAAGCTGGGGCAGATCTGCAGCGCCGGCGGTGAGTGCGTCGCCGGGTTCTGTGTCGACGGACGCTGCTGTAACGCTTCGGCTTGTGGGGACTGCCTCTCGTGCGGCAACGCAGCCGGCACCTGCACCACGGCCGTGGTCAATCAGGACGATGACACCTGCAACGGCGTGAAGACGTGCAACGCCGCCGGGGTGTGCAAGAGCAAGACCGGGCAGGGATGCACCTTGGCGACCGACTGCGCCAGCAACAATTGCGCCGACAGCACCTGTTGCACCGACGCCTGCACCACACCCTGTCGCTCCTGCGCGAACGCTTCGGGGACTTGCACGACGGCCGTCGTCAATCAGGAGGATGGCACCGCGTGCGGTGGCATCAACAGCTGCGACGGCAGCGGTAACTGCAAGAAGAAGACCGGCCAGGGCTGCACCACGGGCACGGAATGCATCAGCGGAAACTGTATCGACAGCTACTGCTGCGACAGCACCTGCAGCGGCGGCTGCGACGTGTGTTCGGCGGCGCTGGGCGCGACCCAAAACGGCACGTGCAGCGTGCTCGCCTCGGGCGCGCCGGGCCAGTGCAGTCCTTACAAATGCGGTGGCACCGCAGCTTGTCCGTCCAGCTGCAGCTCGGACCAGAACTGCGCCCCAGGCCACTACTGCGGCGGAAACATTTGCCTGCCGACCAAGGGCTTGGGCCTGACGTGCGGCGCTGCGAATGAATGTACGTCCACTTATTGCGCGGACGGCGTGTGCTGCAATACGACCTGCTCTAGCAAATGCATGGCCTGCTCCGCGGCCAACAAGCAGTCCGGAACCGCAGCTGGCACCTGCGACGCTGCCAAACAAGGCACCAACCCGGGCAACGGGTGCGTTGTTTCCAGCGATCCTTGCGGTGATCAGGCCACCTGTTCCGGAACCCCCGGGGAGTGCGCCAAGGCAGCGAACGGCAAGAGCTGTGGGCCCACCACCTGCGCGAACGGCGCCGTCTCGGGCAAGATCTGCAACGGCTCCGGCGTCTGCGTCGACCAGACCAACGCGCAGTGTGCGCCGTATGTGTGCAAGGGCAGCGCTTGCTCGAGCCCCTGCACCGCCGACACGGACTGTCAGACCGACTTCTACTGCGCGGGCGGCGTCTGCGTCGGCAAATCCGACAACGGCAAGGGCTGCTCGGCAGCGAACACCTGCAAGAGCGGCTTCTGCGTCGACACGGTGTGCTGCGACTCGCCCTGCGCGGGTCAGTGCCAGGCCTGTGCCGAGGTGGGCAGTGTCGGTCAGTGCAAGGTGGTCTCCGGCGAGCCGCGTGCGCCGCGCCAGGCGTGTCTCGGTACTGCGCCCGACAAGTGCAAGGGCGCCTGTGACGGCGCGAACCCCACGGCGTGCACGTATCCCGCCGCGGGAACGAGCTGCAAGGACGCAGCGTGTACCGGCGACGTCTCTCAACCGCAAGGCGCGTGCGACGGCGTCGGGCTCTGCGCGCTGCCCTCCACCAAGAACTGCCTGCCCTATGCTTGCAACGCAGGCAGTGGCGCCTGCAACGCCACCTGCTCGTCGGACACCGATTGTGCCCAGGGTGCGAAGTGCGACACGACCCAGGGCAAGTGCGCGGTGACATCCGCCACCTGCTCGGACCCCTTCACCGTTCTGCTTCCGAACGGTCAGTCCCAGTCGTGCTCCCCGTACAGGTGCGTGGGTGGTGCCTGCCAGCAGCAGTGCTCCAGCGCGAATGACTGCGCGACGGGATTCACTTGCGAAGGCGCGGTGTGTGTCGCGGCTGATGGCGGCACGGACTCGGGGCTCGGCCGCACGAGCGGCAGCGGCGGCAGCGCCACGGGCGGCAGTGCCACGGGCGGCAGCGCTACGGGCGGCAGTGCCACGGGCGGCAGTGCCACGGGCGGTAACTCGACCGGTGGCAAGAAGAGCAGCGGCTCAGGTGACGACGGTGGTTGTGGCTGTCGAGTTCAGTCGAGCGGAAGCGGAACGAGTGCCTACTGGCTCGCAGCGCTCGCGCTCGCTGCGCTCCGGCGGCGGCGAACAGCTCGACCAAGCCGACGCGGCGGTCGGCCCGGGCGTCGCTCACGAAACTGGCGACCCTGGTCGAACGCTGAGAGCTTGCTCTGACCCCGCCCGCGTAGATTCAGGTTCCAGTCCCAGAAATGGGGTGGAGGTTCAAGTCCTCTCCTTCGCACTGAGATTCCGATTGCAGCGACGGGTCTCGTTGACGTTGACCCGACGTTGACGTGGACCTGAAGCGTTTCTGCACTCCGCCGGAGCAAATCGAGCGCGTCGTCGCCATCTTACGAGGATGCCCTGAGCGTCAAACGTGCGGGGGGCCAGGTCCACGTCGCCGTCGCCGTCAACGTCCACGTCGCCGTCGCCGTCAACGTCAACGGGAACGTCAAGCTCACTCAACGTCAGCGTCCCCCCCTGCGGGCGATTCGAGGGATCTCAGGCACTGGCCGCCCCGCCCGGGCACCGTCGACCCAACCCACCCAACCGGCTACCCTGTTGGGAGTGCTCACCTCCTAGGCGCAAGACCCATGAGCGTCGATCCCCTCCATTCGGTGCTGGAACGCTGTTTTGGCTCGCAGGGGGAAGACCCGTTCCAGCGCCTCGCGCGCGAGCTCACGACCTGCCTCGGCGTGAACACGACGTTCATCGCCGAGCTGATCTCCCCGGAGCGACAGCCCGAGCGGCTTCGCATGCTCGGCGCCTGGCACGCTGGCGCCGAGCACGAGCTGCGTCGAATACGAAACCGCCGGCACTCCGTGCGCCGAGGTGCTCCGTCAGCAACGTCCAGTGTACTTCGCCGAGGTCGGCGCGGAGTTCCCCGACGATGCCTGGCTCGCGCAGGTGAACGCCCAGTGTTACCTGGCAGCGCCGCTCATGGACAGCCACGGTCGTGCGATCGGCCAGCTTTGCGTCACACACGACGCCCCGCTGCCCGACGCCAACGAGCTCGCAGAGCAGCTCGAGCGGGTCGCGCGGCACGCGGCGCCGGCGCTCGAGCGGCGACGCAGCGAGCGGACCCTGGCCGAACAGGTGTGGTTCGAGAACGCCGTGATCAACGAGGCGGCCGAGGGCATCGCGGTGTGCCACTTCATCCCCGAGGCGCCGCACCTACGCTTCACGGTCTGGAACGAGCGCATGGTCGAGCTCACCGGCTACGGCATGGCCGAGCTCAACCAGCGCGGCTGGCACGAGCTGGCACCGGACGCCCAGGTCCTGTCTCGAGCCCTGGACCGAGTCGACCGCCTGCGCGCCGGCGGGAGCGTGGACACCGAAGAGTGGACGATCGCCCGGGCCGATGGAGCCTCGCGCGTGGTGCAGCTGTCGGTCTCGGCGCTTCGCACTGGCAGCGGCGAGACGCACCTCATCGGCCTGCTCCAGGACGTGACCGAGCGCCGCGAACGCCAAACGGAGCTCGAACGGCTCAAGGACTTCCACTCCGAGCTGGTGAACACAACCAGTGAGGGCATCGCGATTTTCGACTCGGAGCAACGCTGGGCGTACGTGAACCCCGCCGGCGCCGCCATGCTCGGTTACACCCCGGAAGAACTGATCGGACTCACCGGCGCGGACACGGTGATGGAAGTGGATATTGGCGTCATGCAAGCGGCGAACGAGCGACGCGCGCGCGGCCTCTCCGACCGCTACGAGCTCGTGCTGCGGCATCGGGACGGACACGCCGTGCCGGCGCTCGTCAGCTCCGTGCCACGCGTGGAAAGCCAGACTTTCGCCGGCAGCCTGTCGGTGTTCACGGACCTGTCTGCGCTACGGCGGGCAGAGCGAGAACGCCAGCAGCTCGAGAACCTGCTGGAGCAGAGCCAGCGCCTCGAGTCTCTCGGGACCCTGGCGGGCGGCATCGCCCACGACTTCAACAACATCCTGAGCATCATCCTGGGTGTGGCTGAGAGCGCGACCCACTCGCTCGCCGCCGGCGACTCCATTGCTGGCGATCTGGAGGAGATCACGGCGGCCGCCCAGCGCGCTCGGGAGCTGGTGGAACAAGTGCTCACCTTCGGCCGGCGTGGGGAGGAGCGACCGCGACAGCTTCGCCTGCAGGTTCTGGTCGAGGAAGCGCTGCGCATGCTGCGCCAGGCGCTGCCCTCGACGATCGAGCTCCGGCAGCACCTGGACCCGAGCTGTCCAGCCGTGGCCGCAAACCCCACCCAGCTCCACCAGGTCATCGTGAACCTGTGTACGAACGCCGCCCATGCGATGAGAGAGTCGGGTGGTGTGATCCAGGTTCGCCTGGAGCGCGTCGAGCTCTGCGCCGAGGAGGCGCTGGTCAGCCCCGATCTGGAGGCAGGCGCCTTTGCGCGTTTGACCGTCGAAGACTCCGGCGTTGGCATCGCCGAGGAGGTTCTGCCGCGGATCTTCGAGCCGTACTTCACGACCAAAGAAAAGACTGAGGGGACCGGCCTCGGCCTGGCCGTCGTGCACGGCATCATCAAGAACCACCACGGGGCCATCGTCGTCGAGAGCCAGCTGGGCAAAGGCAGCAGGTTCGCGGTCTATCTTCCCATCCCGACGCGCGCGTCGCTGCCACCCACCGGACCCATTGCCAGCGCTGTCCCAAGGGGCGACGAGCGGGTGCTGTGCGTGGATGACGAACCCCTGGTGGCGAAGGTCAACGCCCGGGTGCTGAGAGCCCTGGGTTACGAGGTGACGGTCTTCACCTCCGCGAACGACGCCCTCGATGCACTGCGGGAAAACCCAGAGGCCTTCGACCTCCTGCTCACCGACCAGACGATGCCCGGTATGACTGGCACTCAGCTCGCAGCGGAGGCGCGGAACATCGACCCGAAGCTGGCGCTCGTGGTGTGTACCGGATACCGACGCTGGGTCGACGCGCGAGTCGCCAGCGAGCTCGGCCTCGAGGTGCTCGACAAACCCGTGAATCGAGCCGATCTAGCCCACGCGCTCCGGCGCGCGCTCGATGGCGTCACCGGTCGCGGAGCTGGCTGAGCGCTCCGTTGGACGGCGCGCCCTCGGATGCCGCAAGCTCGCCCAACATGCCACGCACGCGTTTCTCTACCCCACTCCTTGCCAGCCTCTGCCTCGTCGCCTGCGGCTCACGCTCGGGTTTGCTCGAGCCCTCGGCCGATGCGGGCCTCGCAGGCACCGGCGGAAGCAGCGCGGGCGGGGGTAGCGCTGGAGTCGGCGGAGGCGCCGCCGGCAGCGGGGGCTCCGGCGCCACGCCTGCGTGTGCGTTCGGCACCGACCCCTTCCCACTCGCACTGGGGTTGCCGCAAGCCTACGCCATCGCCGTCGATGACGCGTTCGTCTACGTGACGACCGCCGTCGATGGCGGCGCGCTCTTGCGTGTTCCGAAGACCGGCGGCGAGGTCACCACCTTGGTGCCGGGCCTCGGTCGTCCACGGCGCCTGTCCCTCGACGCAACGCGAGCGTGGGTCACCTCGCCCATGGACGGTCGTGTGCTCGCTGTCGAAAAGGACGGCAGCGCACTGGAGACCCTCATGCCCATCTCTCCCGGCCACCCCGAGGGCATCGTCGCAACCACCGATGGCGCGTTCTGGGTTCGTCAGGGCCCCGGCGCAAAGGCCGGCGCGCTGTTCGCCTGGCAGCCCGCAACCGGAAGCATTCAGCTCGCGGGTGGGCTCGACGATCCCGGCGCCTTGGCCATCGAGGGCACCGACGCCTACTGGATCGACAACACCAGCGGGGGCACCCCCGGTATCTGGCACTACGCACCCTCCGCCACCGCCGCACCGCAGCTCGTGACGCCGCTCCCCGCGGCGAACGGCAATGACCTCGCGCTGGATGAGACTCACGTCTACTACGCGATGAACGCCGAGGTCGGCCGAGTCGCGCGCACTGGCGGCCCGCGCGAGCCGCTCTCGCCCGGTGTCTTTGCCAGCGGCGTGGCGCTCGGCGGGCCCTACCTCTATTTCGTCGAAGGCGGAGCCACGACCAGCGGCCGGCTCGCACGGCTGCCGCGTGCGGGGGGTCCGGTCGAGACCCTCGCCACCGAGCTCGTGATCCCTCGCGATGTGGCCCTCGACGACGCCTGTGTCTACTGGACGAATCAAGGACTGAGCAACGGCTCGGGTTCGGTGATGGTGCGCGCCCGCTGACTCACTGCACGCGTTCGTAGCGCAGGGTCGCGCCGAAGACCGAGCTCTCGTAGAGCATCGGAGCTCCCGTGCCGTCGAGGGTGAGGGTGGCCTTCGGTCCGTGCGCCGGCGCAAGCTCGAACCGCCGCTCCGTTTGCCCGCCGCGCTCCGCTGCACCGTCTGCGATGCGCGTCACCGTCCACTCGCTCTCTGCCAGGGTCGCGCGGGACCCGAGCGCAACCTCCGCCAGCTTTGCCGAGAACGACTCCCCCACCTGCAACAGTCGAACCCGCGGCAAGAGGATGAGCTTGCTCGCGAACATGCGCTGGACCCCGAGGAGTGTGGTCTCGGGCAGCGGGGCCTTCAGCGCGATCACCGCGCCGGGCAGGGACCGCCCGCCGAGCTCGAGCTCCGCGTCCAGCCGAGTGACGTCGATGGCGCCGCGGCCGGCTGCGCCATCACTCTCGATGCGCAGGCGCTCGCCGATCCCAGGAGCGCCGAGCTCGAGCTCGAAGCTCAGCGTCTGCCCCGCGTGTTGATCGAAGCTCCGAGCCCGGATCACCGAGCGACCGTCCTGCCGCGTGCCGACGAAGATGCGCTCCGCACCGAAGCGCGCGCCCTTCCACCGGACCACGAACGTGCCCAGAAACTCCGGCTCTCCGCCCTCGTCCCAGGTCGCCGACGCACCGAATGAAGTTGCGCCGCGCTCCAGTCCCGTCACGACGGAGCCAAGCAAGCGCGAGAGCTCGTCCGGCGAGTGAAATCGTCCCCCCGACATCACACCGGCGATCTTGCGGGTATTGCCGATGTCCTCTTCCGGATCGGCATCGAGCAGCAGCAAGTCCGCCCGACGCCCAACGGCGATGGGCCCGAGCTCTGCCCGTCGCCCCAGCACCTCCGCTGCATCCAGCGTCGCTTCCCGCAGAACCTCGCGCGGCGGCTGCCCGAGCCGCACCAGGTGCGCAAGCTCGTCGTGCAGGGAGAAACCCGGGACCACGAAGGGGTTGCCCGGATCGGTCCCAACCAGGAGCTGGACTTTGCCGTTGACCAGCGCGCGGATCACCCGCTCTTGCAGCGCCAGCCAGCGGGCATTGGCCTCGAGCTCCGCCGCGTCCGGCTCCGTCGGCTGCCAGATCGCCCGGTCGGCTTCGGGCACGTAGCGCACGTCCGGTCGCTGCAGGCGCGCGCGAAGCTCGTCCGGCGGAGCCAGCTGATCGGAGACGCTGCGGGTCGGGCAGACCGCGACGTGGCGCTGCTGCAGCAGCCGCGCCAGCTCAGGCAGCCTCGTCTCATCGAGATAGTCGAGCTTCTTCCGCCGCGAAGCGCTGTCCCAGAGCCCCTTCGCGGGGGAGTCGTCGCGCTGCAGCGCCTCGAGGAATGCGTCGAGGTGCTCCAGCGTGCGCTGTCCTCCGTTCGCGGCCTCGACCAGACCAACCGGCCGCGGGACGTGCCCGGCCACCACGAAACCGGCACGCTTGGCGCCAGCGAGCAGTCGCGTGAAGGCCGCTGCGGGAACGCGGCTGTAGACCTTCAAGAAGTCGTAGCCGAGCCGGCGGTGCAGCACGAGCGCCTCATCGGCATCAGCCTCGGAGCTCAGCCCCAGGCTTCCGTCGTGGATGGGCGGCTCGGCGTCGATGATCGGGCCAGCGGTGATGATGCTCGGCCCGAGCAGCTCACCCTGCTTGATGCGCTCGCGCCACTCGAGGTGCAGCGGTGTCCCCCACATGTTGCGGACCGTCGTCACACCCCGCGCGAGGTAGAGGGTCAGATCTTCCTCTCGCATCAGGTGCGTATGCATGTCGATCAGGCCCGGCATCAGGAACTTGCCGCGGCCCTCCACCACACGGGCCTGCGACGGTGCGGGGGTGTCGGCGCGCGGACCGATGGCGGCGATCTTTCCGTCGCAGACCACGACCGTCTGTGCCGCCCGAGGCGTCACACCTTCCAGCGCCACGATGGAGACGTCTCGGAACACGACGGCCTCGCGCCCTGCACAAACAAGGCGGCCCGGAGGCACACTCTTGACGACGACGGGAACGCCGCAGCCCACGAGAGCCAAGCACAGGACGGCGGCGAGACGCATCTCTGGGGCGCATCGTCCCCGCGCCCCCCGACATCGTCAACCGGGCACACATGCGGTAGACTCGGCTCAGCATGGCTTTGTTACGGAGCTTCGGTCGGGCGGCGCTCGGCCTTTGCCTGGGCGTCGCGGCCTGCGCAAACGGCACGGACGACACGGGCATCCCCGGGGGCGGCGGTGGGGGGGGGTCGACGGGGGCCTGCATCTTGCCCGAGATCCAGTGCGGCAGCGCCTGCATCGATACCTCGGCCGATCCACTCAACTGCGGCGCCTGCCACACCCAGTGTCTGTCCGGCCAGGTGTGCTCTCAGAGCAAATGCGACGACACCTGTGGCGGCGGCACCATGATGTGCGGCGACAAGTGCGCCGACGTTGCCAGTGATCCCGCCAACTGCGGGACCTGCGGCAACATCTGTGCGGCCGGACAGGTCTGCACCCTCAGCAAGTGTGCCAGCGAGTGCCTGGGGGGAACGACGAACTGTTCGAGCAGCGGACAGACCGGCAAGTGTTCCGACCTGCTCGTGGACTCACAGAACTGCGGAACCTGCGGCAGCGCCTGCGCGAGCGGGCAAGTCTGCTCTCAGGGAACGTGCGGGGTGGTCTGCTCCGGCGGCTCGACCAACTGCAGCGGCAAGTGTGTGGACACCGCGGTCGACCCGATGCACTGCGGCGGCTGCGCGGCGCCGTGCGCCAACGGCGAGGCTTGTCAGAATGGTCAATGCGGCCTGGTGTGTTCGGGCGCGCTGACCAAATGCGGAAACAAGTGCGCTGATCTCGCCCAAGACCCGGCCAACTGCGGCACTTGCAGCACGGCCTGCACCACGGGGCAGAGCTGTGTCAGCGGCAAATGTCAGCTGGTGTGCAACGGCGGCACCATCAACTGCGGCAACGCCTGTGTGGACGCCAAGGTCGACCCCAACAACTGCGGCTCGTGCAGCAACAGCTGCGCGGCGGGCCTCTCGTGCATCGCAGGCGTCTGCACCCTGGTCTGCACCGGCGGCCAGACCAAGTGCGGCAGTGTGTGTGTCGATACCAACGTGGACCCAAAGAACTGTGGTGCTTGCAGCACCAGCTGCGCCGCGGGGGAGGTCTGTCAGAGCGGAACCTGCACCCTGGTCTGCCCCGCGGGCCAGACCAAGTGCGGCAACGCCTGCTTCGACACCAAGACCGACGACAAGAACTGCGGCGCCTGCGGCAACGCCTGCAGCACGGGCCAGGCCTGCCAAAACAGCAGCTGTGTCTCCACCTGCGACCCGACCACGAACATCGCACCGACGGCGACGGCCGCCTCCAGCGGGGGTGGCACCAGCGCGAACGGAGTCGGCCCCGATCGCATGATCGACGGGTTCCTCGAGAGCACCTGCTCGACGAACAAGTTCCACTGGGTGAGCGCCGGCAGCACGCCGGGCACGGCGTACATCGAGCTCAGCTGGCCGAGCGCAAAGACCGTGAAGCGCTTCGACATCGACACCTCGCTGTCGACCAGCGCAGCGTGCTCTTCCAGCGGGCGTACACTCGCCGGCGGCACCGTCCAGTATTACAGCGGCGGCGCCTGGGTCACCTCCGGCACGGTCTCGGGCAAGGTCAACGACTGGAGCTACAGCTTCCCCAGCGCCGTCAGCACCACGAAGATCCGCATCTACGGGGTACACGCGACCAGCTCGACCGGCCAGAAGTCCAACCCGATCATCTTCGAGTGGAAGGTCTTCAGCTGCTGACCGCCCGCGAGCGAGTACTCCGATTCCATTGAAGCGACGGATCGCGTTGATGTTGACGTTGACCTAGACCTTGACGGCGACGTGGACTGATCAAGCTTTGAGCGTAGGGGGTGTCCTTGTTCCGGTGGCGAAGAAGCTGGATCAAGTCGATCGCTTACACGAATGGATTGTGTTCGGCGCCAAGGGTGCGGTGGATGACCGAGACGCGGGTGCCTCGTCCGGGCAATACTTGCCATGACAAGCTCTTTGCGGAGACGAGGAACCACCAACGCGCGGGGGGAGAGCGCCAGGAGAGCGCAAGAAGAGCGCAAGAAGAGCGCAAGCGAGCGCGGAGCTTCGCCGCCGGCCCCCCGGCGGGCGTGGGCTTAGTACCCACCCCTTCCCGCGTCAGTTGCCGGTCGCCCCCAGATACTTCTCGAGGAACATCAGCGACAAGAGCGAGAACGTGTCGCGGTTTTCCTTCTTCGCAAAGCCGTGGCCCTCGTTCTTGGCCAGCATGTACCACACGTCCTTGCCGCCCTTGCGGACTCCCCTCACGATCTGTTCGGCCTCGGCCGCTGGCACTCGCGGATCGTTGGCGCCGTGGGCCACGAACAGCGCGCTCCGGATCCGGGCGACGTTCGTGGTCGGTGAAATGCGCGTGAGCGTCGCGCGCATTTTTGCGTCCCGCTCGTCGCCGTACTCCGCACGCCGCAGATCACGCCGATAGGCGCTGGTGTTCTCCAGGAAGGTCACGAAGTTGCTGATGCCGACCACGTCGACGCCCGCCACGATGCGCTCGGGAAAGTGCGTCAGCGACGCGAGCACCATGTAGCCGCCATACGAGCCACCAAGCACCGCGACCCGCTTGGGATCGAGCGCCGGCTCCTTCGCGACGAAGTCGAGCAGCGCGCCAATGTCCTTCACGCTGTCTTCGCGTTTCTCGGCGTTGTCGAGCAAGAGATAACTCTTGCCGTAACCGTCGGAGCCGCGCACGTTGGGGATCAGTACGCTGATCTGGCTCTCGGTCACCAGGTACTGCACCAGCGCCGAGAACACCGGCCTCGCCTGGGACTCCGGGCCGCCGTGGATCCAGATCACGACCGGGCGCGGGCCCGTCGCCTTCGCGGCGTAGTAAAACGCTGGGATCTGCCGCCCGTCGAAGCTCGGAAAATGCACCAGCTTGGGCTCGCTGAAGCGGGCGCGGGGCAGGCCGCCGATCTCACTCTCGGTCCAGCGCTCGAGCTTCTTCCGCCCCACATCGTAGGTGAATGCGTCGCCCGGCTCCGCCGAGCTCGCGAGCGTGAAACCCACGACCCCCGCCTTGGCTGCGAACCGGAGGCCCGAGATGACTCCCTTGGGCAGACCGCCGACGACGCGATCCTTCCGCGTGCGGGTGTCGAGCAACCGCAGGACGGAGACCCCATCTTCGTTCACCGTGAACGCGAGTGTGGCTCCGTCGCTGGAGAGCGCGAGCTCTTCGACGTTCCACTTGATGTGGCGTGTGAGGGATTTCCAGGCGGCGTTCGCCTTGTCGAGCTCGACCTCGAAGATCTCGCTGAACTCCCCCTCGCGATCACTCGTCACCCATGCGCGTTTGCCGTTCGGCGAGAGCACCGCTGCGCGGTCGGCGGCGCGGGTCGACTCCGGCCCAATCCGCCGAGCCACCCGCGACTCGACATCGAGCAGGAACAGCCGCGAGTCGTTGATGGAGATGTACTCGGCGAGCAGCAGCTGTTTACCGTCGCGAGACCACTCGAGGGGAACCCAGGTGCCGCTGCGCTCCAGGAGCAGTCGCCGTCCGTCGGCGCTCTTGCCGTCACTGAGCCAGATATCCATGTCCTTGCCGTTCCGCGCGTTGCTCGAGAACGCGAGGCGGTCGCCCTGAAACGCCCAGACGTAGGCCTCGTTGCGGCTCTTGCCGTCGGTGAGACGGATCGTCTCGCCCGTCTTCAGATCTTGCCGGTAGACCTGGAACGCCTCGTTGCCGCCGCTGTCGCTGCTGAACGTGATCACGTTCTTCGCGCCAGGAGCGAAGCTCGGGCTCCGCACCGGCTCTTCACCGAAGGTCAGCTGCGTGCGCGCGCCCATGGGCTCTCGTACCCAGTGGGTCTGCCCGGTGGAGCCGAAGCGCGTCGTGACGAGCAACGAGCGTCCGTCATCAGCGAGCGCCCCGAGCGCGGCGGAGCGGGTCTCGAGATATCGACCAAGACGCTCCCGGAGCGCCGCCGGGATCTCCGGCACGCCATCGAGCACCAAGGGACCCGCGCCGGACAGCGCGGGCGTCCCCTGTTTTGCCGCGCCGGGGACGGAGTCGACGCTCACCGGTGCGGGCGGCGTCGACGGCCTGCCTGGGGCAGCAGGCTCGATCAACGCCGGTGAGCCGCAGGCCGAGCACAGGCAAACCAGACACGAGAGGCTTCGGAGATCCATCGCGGCCGGTCGTAATCCGGGCTCGGGCGCGAAGGAAGTCTGCGCTCACTGAAACGAGAGCTCGACCAGGTTCGCCGCCGGCAGGGAGAGGTCCGCGCTGGCTGCCAAGCTTGGGCTGCCGAGCTGTCCGCCGCCGGGCAATTCACACCAACCGGGGCTCCCGGCGGGGCAGACACAGGAGCCCGAGCCGCAGGTTGCCTGAGCCGACGCGCTGGCGCTGAAGGCGTATTTGCCGGCCGGCGCCGGGAGCTGTTGCTCGCAGCTCGTCAGCAGATCGTTCGGGTCGGAGTAACAGCTGTCCGGCATCGATGCCGGCTCGAACACGACGCCCTGCCACTTCCGCTCGTAGGTGCCCCCCGGCTCGATGCGGATCAGCGGCGGCATCATGCAAGCGCCGCTGCAGTAGTTGCCGTGGGATTGCAGCCCTTCGCAGGTGTGGCCGCAGCCGCCGGGCCAGAGTTTCACTGGTTTGCCATCGGGCCCCTCGATGCCGAAAGGCTCCGTGGGACCGCAGTCGTTGGAGCCTCCCAGGAAGATGGGTTCGGTGCGTTGGTTGGTGAGGCGCACGGTCGTCGCCTGGCCCGTTTGATCGAGGTAGAGAGCACAGCTTGCGCCGGCCGCACCGCCCACTGCACCGCTGCCAGCAAGCCCACCGCTGCCGCCACCCGGGCTGCCGCCGGTGTTGCCCCCGCTGCCCCCGGTCGCGGTGCCGCCACTGCCACCGCCCACCCCGCCCGTCGAGGGCTGATCATCGTTGGTGGAACCACCACAGCCCGCGACCAGAACCAAAGTCAGCGCCGAAAGGACAGCGTTCGCTCGTGGAGTCATGCGCCCGATGTGTGCAGCGTCCATGCCAGCATCTTTCTGCGCAATTTCCCCGGGCTTCGGCCGGGCGTGTGCCACGCCGGGGCGCTGGCACACGCGCAGAAGCGCAGCATGTCAGGGCGCACGTGCCGCGCGCTGCCGAGCCCAGCAGCTGCTCGCTCCGGACCAGAGGGCCCGTCGGATTGCGCGGCGCGCCCCGCCAGCGGCGGGCGGAGCGAGTAGCATGCGGACGGTGAATCGCGAGAGCGCCCTCCGACGAGCCCCGTCCACACCGTCAGCCGTGAGCCGGCGCGCGTGGCTCGCGAGCCTCGCACTCGTGTTCGCTGCTCCGCTCCTCGCTTGCGCCGGAAAACAACCTGCGCCGCGCCGGCGCTTCGGCACGGCGTCCGTGCGCATCGTCGTGGAGAGCCGCATGAGCTCCAGTTTTCGTCTGATCGGCGCCAAGCTCAGCCTGGACGAACGGCCCATCTACGAGCGCAGGTCCGAGGACCTCGCGGGCGCGTCCGAGCTGCCCGTGTACGACGCCCAGCTGGAAGCGGGAGAGCACGACCTGCGCGTGGAGCTCGACTTTCGTGGAGCGGGATACGGAGTGTTTGCGTACCTGAAAGGCTATCGCTTCCGCGTGAAGGCACAGCGCCGCTTCGAGATCGACGGCGGCCAGCGCACAGTCGTGCGAGTCACAGCGCACGAACGCGGCGGCCCGACGACGCCGCTCGAAGAGCGCCCCGCGATCGCGGTGAGTGTGGCGGCCGAGTGACCCGACGCGAGTCGCTCGGGTCGGAACGGGTCTTCTCGCAACTCGCGCTACCGAGGACCGCGACCATCGTCACAGCACGCCGACACGACGCCGCAGTGCAAACGCCGCATCGCTGACCCAGAAGCGCAAGAGATCATGGGTGAGGCCGATGCCCTGGGCCAGCGCCGCTCCGCGCAGGCCGGCCAGGTCGCCCTCCACCCGCCGCACGAGCGCAATCGACGAGGGCAGCTCGTCCGCGAGCAGGACCGCGGTGCGCGCCACCGTCTTCCGGTGCTCGAACGCCCACGCCTCCCACTCCGGTCGCGGCGTTGCCATGAACGCCGGCGCCACCTCTTCCAACGTGCGCCGCGAACGCCGGGAGATCGCCTTCTGCACTCGCTTGGCTTGTTGTTGCAGGAAGTCCTCGTCCGAGAGCCCCGCTCCGAAGCTCGGGTCCAGCGCACGGCACGCCGCCACCAAGAGCAACCCGATCTCCGCCGGCGCCAGCCGACCGATGGCGTTTGCTCCCCGCGCCACCAGCGCCAGCGGGCGCGCCAACAGGAACACCTGCTCCGTCTCGCGCAGGTTCGCCACGTGCGCAGGCACCAAGATCCCAGGGGGATCCGTGAACTCGACCTCGAGCAGCCCCTGATGCGCGCGATGCAAATACAGATCGAACTCGAAGGTGCCGAAGACACTCGCCACCCGATCCGCCAGTTGTTTGAGCGGATGCCCCGAGCGCGTCGTGATGCGATCTTTGCTGGTCAGGCCGTAACGCTCCAGCTCCGGTGGATAGACCTTGCCGAGACCCTCGGTGATCGCCGCCAGCACCGCGAGCGCGGGATCCGCCCCGCGCCCATCGACGCCGCGGAACGCCGTCTCGTCGAACGCGCCGGGTCGCGAATGGGCAAAACGCGAGGGCCGCGATGAGACCGTAGCCCGCTCCAGATCGTTGGCGAAACCCAGGGCAACCAGCGGCGCCATGGCCAGCGTTGCCTCTTCCGTGCGCCCGAGCCCCTGAAAACATTCGAGGATGCTGCCCCAGGTCTCGACCTTGGTGACGTCGACCTCGAGCAGGCGTCGGAGCTCGATCAACGCCTGGGGGAAATGCCGCGCGAGCTTGAGGCGCTTCGACAGCTCGGTGCGCAGCTCCACACTCTCCGGATCCGCAGCCAACGCCCGCTGCAGGGTGTGCAGCGCCCGATCCGGCACCTCCATTTCGTCCGCCAGCACCTGCGCGATTTCCAGGAAGATGCCGGAGCGCTTGCGCACGTCGGCCAGCTGCTCGGCGTAACCACCGAGCGCGCCGATGTAGTAGTCCCAGCGCGGATCTTCTCCGAGTAGCTTCTGCTCCAGCAGCAGATCCTTGAACTCCGCCGCGACGGTGCCCTCGGTGCCCACCATGCTGACCGCCTGCTCGAAGGCGTTGGCAGCAGCGTCCAGGTTCTTGTTCTGCCGATGCAGCCGCGCCAGCAGCCCCAACGTCTCGGCGCGTTCCTTGGCGCTCGACGCCACCGCCACGAGCTCGGCGGCGGTGTTGGTCGCGTCGCTCATCTGCCCGCGACGCATCTGGATCTCGAGCACGCGGGCCAGCGCCGCGCGGTTCTTGGGCTCGAGGGCCAGCACCCGCTCCAGGCTGGTCAGCGCGCGTGCCTCGTCGCCGAGCTCTTCTTTCAAGATCCGCGACAGCATGAGGTGCGCGGCGACCTCCACCTCGACCGGCGGGGACGCGGCCAGCGCTTGCTTGAGTCGGTCCACGGCCTCGGCCCACTGCTTGTCGCGCGAATACAGATCACCGAGGCGCATCAGCGTGGGTACGTGCCGCGGCAGGTGCTCGAGGGTGCGCTGCAGGGCGGCGAGCGCCGCCGGAATGTCGCGCTTCTGATCCGCGAGCAGCTCCGAGACGTCGAGCCACAGCACCGCCATGCGCTCGCGGTCCTTGCACCACTGCGCGGCCTGACACAGCGCATCGAATAGGCGATCGAACTCCCGGCGCCCCAGCAAGATCCTGCGCAGCTCGGCGGCCGCCTCGGCGCTCTCGGGGTGTTTCTCGAGCGCGGCCTCCAGCGCCATGATGGCGCCGTCCACGTCGTTCTTGGTGGCGAGGGAGGCCGCCGCACGCACCAGCAGCCCCGAGCCCAAGGGTTTGTCGAGCAGCACTCGAAACGCGAGCTCCGCCGCCTCGCCCACCAGCCCCGGATCGTCGCTCTCCGCCGCAATCCGGCAGATCCCGAGCGCGGCGGCCAGGTTGTCGCGGTCGCGGGCCAAGGCCGCGCGGAAGGTCTCGAGCGCGCTCGGATCTCCCATCGCCTCCAGCGCCTCGGCGAGCCGTGTCTGGTGCACCGCTGCAAGCACGGGTGACGCCAGGGTCGCGCCCAGCTTGGCGTCCACGTGCGTCAAGAGCTGCATGTCGCCGGAGCTCAACGCCAGGCGCTCCAGCGCGGCGAGGGCCCCGGGATCCGACGGCGACAGCTGCAGCACCGCGATGTACGCCGCGCGCAGCTCCTCCGGTTTACCCACGCTGCGGGTCTCTTCCAGCCGAGCCAGCTCCTTCAGCGCGGCAACGCGCGCGCCGACGTCGGTCAAGATGCGGGCCTCGGTCGCGAACACCCGCGCCAGCGGCTCCCACGCGCCGATCTCGGTGTACAGCGGCTCGAGCGCCAAGAGCGCGCCGAGGTGCGCCGGATCGCGGGACAACACCGCCTCGAAGGACTCGATGGCCCGGCGGCTGTCGCCGATCTCGTCGCGGTACAGCTCACCCTGGCGGAACAACGCGACCATCGCCACGCTCGGGTCCTCGGCCGTCGAGACCTCGCGCGCGAGATCTTCGGCCAGCTTCTTGAACTCGCGGGACAGGGTCAAGAGGCGTGAGCGACCGTCTGCGGCTGGCCGAAACTCCGGCGCCGCGACCAGCGCCTGCTCGTACGCCGCAAGTGCCTTGTCGGGCTGCGCCAGTCGGTTCTCGTAGACCTCACCCAGATGGAACGCGCTGCGGGCGCGCTCCGCTGGCTCCTTGAGTCCGGACAGCTCGAGCTCGATCAACTTCACCAGCTCGCCCCACTGCCCTCGCTCCGAGAGCTTGCGTTCGAGCGCGTGCAGCGCGGGGCGGTGGAATGGGTCTGCGTCGATGGCGCGGCGGTAGAAGTTGACCGCGTCGTCGTCCCGCCCGATGCGCTCTTCGCTGAGCTCACCCATCTTGTAGAGCAGCGCGGCGCTCGGGTTACCCTTGGGCGCGACCTCCAGCTCGCGTTTGTAGGTGTCGAGCAGATCTTCCCAGCGACCGGCCGAATAATACAGGCGCCCCAGGCTGCTCAGCGCGGGCTGATAGGTCTTGTCGAGCTCCGCCACGCGCTTGAAACGCACGAGTGCACCGTCGACGTCGCCGAGCGAGTCCTCGAGCACCTCACCAGCGCGGTGATAGAGCACGACGGCCTGGCGTTTGTCCGAGACCTTCTCGGCCTCGAGCTCCAGCGCCCAGACCAGATCTTTGTAGCGCAAGGCGCGCTCGGCTGCGCGCTGCGCCGCGTGAATTCCGCCAACGTGATCCGGCGCCACCTCCAGCACACGCCGATAGGCGCTGAGCGCGTTGGCTGGAGAGCCCAGCGCGTCCTCGTGCACCCGCCCGATCTTGAACAGGTAGGTGATCTTCGTCTCGACGTCCTTCGCCTCGTCCACGGCCCGCTCGAATAGCTCGATCAGCTCGCGCCACTTGCCGGCCTCTTGATAGATGCGAGAGAGCGCCTTGAAGCTCGATGAGTAGCCCGGCAAGAGCCCGAGCGCCCGAGCGTGGTGGGCCGTGGCGTGCTCGATGTTGCCCAGTCGCTCCTCGAAGATCCCGGCGACGCGGGCGTGGGAGCTCGCCTTGCGCGCGGCGTCGGCGGTCGCGCCGGCCTCCGCCAGGTGCATGTTGATGAGCTCGGCCCATTGCTGGCGCCGGGTGTAGATCTTCCCCAGTGCCTGGAGCCCCGGCAGGTAGGTCGGATCGAGGGCGAGCGCCCTTGAGAACCAGGTGATGGCGCGGGCCTCATCGTTCAGGCGCTCCTCGGCGAGCTGGCCGATGCGATGCAAGATGCCGATTCGCTCGGCGTCCGAGCGGGCGCCCTCCACCAGGCGTTCGAGCACCGTGGCGAGCTGTTCCCAGCGTTTTCCCAGCTCGTACAGCCGCGAGAGCTCCTCGAGCACCATCGGCTCGTTCGGTACCTCGGAGGCCGCACGCTCGAAGGCCGACAGGCCCTCATCGACGTGGCCCAAGCGATCGGTGAGCACCCGGCCCATGCGATAGTACGCCATGGCCCGCACATTCGGGTCGGTCGCTTGTTCGGCCTCGCGCTGCAAGACGAAGGTCAGGTCGCGCCAGCGTTGATGGGTGTAGTGCAGACGCTTCAGCGCTTCCAGCGCGGCGGGCGCCCGCGGGTCGAAACCCAGCGCTTCGTTGTAGAGCTCGGTCGCGGTGCGGCTGTCTCCCTTGCGCGACTCGACCAGGCGCGCGCGCTCGACGATCAGCGCGGCGCGATGCCGGGTGTCGCTGGCGACGGCGTTGGCGGAGCGCTCCAGGATGTTGTCGAGCGCGTCCCACGACTTGCTCTGCGCGTCGGAGCGCTCGAGCGCCTTCAGGTACGTGATGTTCTGGCCATCGAGCTCGAGCGCGGCCGCGTAGGCCTCCCGGGCCTCGCGGCGCTGGGCCAGGTGATCCTCGAGAACGCGTCCCTTTTCGTAGAAACTCTGCGCCTTCAGCCCGGGCTCGGACAGAAACCGCGCCTCGGCGTCGAACAGCGGCAACGCGGCCTGGAAGTTCTTGTTGGCGCACAAGACGCGGCGCGCCCCGCGCAGAGTCGGCAGGTGATCGGGACAGGTTGCGTAGGCCTTCTGGTAATGATCCGCGGCGCTTCCGAGCTCTCTGATCGGCGCCTCGTACAGACGCGCGATCTCGTAGTGCAGCCTGCCGACGCGCAGCGGGTCGCTCCTTGGCCAGCTCCGTCTCGAGTTTCTTCACGGCGCGCTGAGCCCAGAGCGGCGTCTGACTCGGCGCGCCGGTTCCGAGACCCGAGTCCGTCTTCAAGTGCTGCGCCGGTGCGACAGCGGGCGGCGGTGGTGACTGCGGGAGCGGAGGAGGGATCGACTTGGGTTGCGCGCGGACCGCAGGCGAAGCGCCTGTGCGCTGCGCTTGCGGGCGCGGGGGACGGAGGCGGTGACGGAGCGCCCACGGGCGTCGGCGGTGGCGAGACGTGCACGCGTTCCTGCTGCGCGCTGGACGCACGCCGTTGAGGCGGCGGCGGCACGGCGGTCTTCGGGTTCGAACCCGGCGGCGCTGGCGGCGGGGGAGCCCCCTTGCGCTGCGGAGGCGGCGGAGGAATGGAGCGCGACGCCCCCGGCTTCGACGGTTTCTTCGGTCCCGATGCGTCGTCTTCTGCCATGCGCGGGACTGGACGTTATCACGCCCGCCGCGGGAAATTCTCGTTCGTCCGGCGGGCCGCGGCCCTTGGGCGCCGCGCGCGGGAACGGGCCTGATATGCTGCGCGCCGATGCAAGATCGGGTCATTGCCGAGCACGAACGCACGAAATACGCTTGCCGCTGCGACATCGAAGGCGAGCTGTTACGCCACGGCCGACCGCTGCACATGGCGGCGAAGCCGAGCTCTCCGCCGCGTGCCCCGCGCGGCATCAGCCGGACGGCCAAGAGCTGGGACGCCGAGGCCGCCAAGCGCATGTTGATCAACAACCTCGATCCCGCCAACGCCGTCGACTGGGAGCACCTGATCGTGTACGGCGGAAGCGGTCGCGCTGCGCGCAACTGGCACGAATACGAGAAGCTCACCCGGGCACTGGATCAGCTCGCGCCTGACGAGACCCTGTGTGTGCAGTCGGGTCGCGCGGTCTACGTCGCCAAGACCCACGAACACGCGCCGCGGGTCCTGATCGCCAACTCGAACCTGGTCCCTAAATGGGCGACCCAGGACAACTTCGATCGCCTCGACCGCATGGGCCTGACCATGTACGGGCAGATGACCGCCGGCTCGTGGATCTACATCGGCACGCAGGGCATCTTGCAGGGCACCTACCAGACGTTCCTGGCGGCGGCGGAGAAACACTACGGCGTGCCGTCGCTCAAGGGGAAGCTGGTGCTCACCGCCGGACTCGGTGGCATGAGCGGCGCTCAGCCCATGGCCGTGACCATGAACGAGGGCGTGGTCATCGACGTCGAGGCACGTGCGGAACGGGTGGAGCGCAAGGTGGCCGAGGGCTACTGCGACAAGTCGACTCACTCCCTCGACGAGGCGCTGGCGTGGGCAGACGAGGCAAAACGCGCGGGCCGTGCCCTCAGCATTGGCCTCGTCGGCAACGCCGCGGACGTCTTCCCGGAGCTCGTTCGGAGGAACGTGATCCCCGACATGGTGACCGATCAGACCCCGGCGCACGATCTCGGCGCGTACCTGCCGCGGGGCGACGTGCAGGAGCTCGACGGCCTGCGCGGCCGTGATCTGGCCGAGTATCACCGGCAAAGCCTGGCGGCGATCGCGGACCACGTGAGCGCCATCCTGGAGATGCAGCGCCGCGGGGCCATCGCCTTCGACTACGGCAACAACCTGCGAGCCCAAGCCGAGCTGGCCGGCGTGAACGTGCGGGACGAGGCCGGCGCCTGGAAGTATCCCGGCTTCGTCCCCGCCTACATCCGGCCGCTGTTCTCCCGGGGCATGGGTCCGTTTCGCTGGGCCGCGCTCAGCGGTGATCCGAAGGACATTCACGTCATCGACCAGGAGCTCGCGCGAGTCTTTCCCGAAGACGAGGGGCTCCGTCGCTGGCTGAAGCTCGCCAGTGAGCGGGTGCCGTTCCTCGCTCTGCCGACCCGCATCTGCTGGCTCGGTTACGGCGATCGCGCGAAGTTCGGGCTGGCGATGAACCGCTTGATCCACGACGGCAAGGTCAGCGCGCCGGTGGCCATCGGCCGCGACCACCTGGACTGCGGCTCCGTGGCGTCCCCCGATCGCGAGACCGAGGCGATGAAAGACGGCTCCGACGCCATCGCGGACTGGGCGCTGCTCAACTTCGCGCTCAACACGGCCGCCGGCGCGTCGTGGGTGAGCTTCCACCACGGCGGCGGCGTTGGCATCGGCAACTCTCTGCACGCCGGCATGGTCGTGGTCGCCGACGGCACCGACGAGCGTGCCGAGCGCCTCGATCGCGTGCTCACGGTGGATCCGGGCATCGGCGTCGCACGCCACGCCATCGCGGGCTATGCCGAGGCCAGCGAGACGGCCGCCGAGAAGAAGTTGAACATGCCGTGAGCCGGCTCTTGCCCGCGCGAATCAGACACGAACCGCGCGCTCAGCGGCCACGCTGCGCCACTTGAACCCGATTTTTTCCGCTGGTCTTGGCCACCAGGAGCGCCTGATCCGCGGCGTCGATCAGGCGCTCGGCATCGTCGCCGCGCGCGCGGGCTGCGACACCGATCGAACAGGTCACGACCAATCGCCGCTCGGGACCGACCGCAAACGGAGTGTCGGCGACGGCCAGGCGCAGCCGCTCTCCGATGGCAAACAGATCTCCCTCGGTGGCGCCCGGCAAGAGCACGGTGAACTCCTCGCCGCCATAACGGTAGGGGCGCTCCCCTGCCCTGAGCACCGAGCGCAGGCGTTTGCCCAGCTCGGCGAGCAGCGCGTCCCCCGCGAGATGGCCGTGGGTATCGTTGACGCGTTTGAAGTCGTCGAGATCGATCATGGCCAGTCCCATGGGCTCGTCGGCGTCACGTCCGAGGGCCGCGGCGAGGGCTTCCATCATCCGCCCGTGGTGCTCGAGCTCCGTCAGCGCGTCCATGCGTGCGCGCTCCGCCAGCTCCTCGTAGTGATGCGCGTGTTCGAGGGCGCGCCCCGCCTGATCGGCGATCAAGGACAGCACGCGTTCGACGGCGTCCCCCGGCGGGCGCCCGGTGAAGCAGTTGTCCGCGTAGAGCACGCCGCGAGCTCGCCCCACACCTCGGAGCGGCGCGGCGACGGCGGTCGGCAGGTGAAAGAGGCCGAGGAGATCGTCGCTTCCCTCCCGGTGCACCAGCGCCGCGCGACGGAGCGCGAGCGCCACCGGGGTGTCCCCCGAAATCAAGATCCTCTGCTCTCGCACCCGGGCGTCGAGCGCGCTGTGCTCCGCGCGCTGTTTGAGCCCGGCTTCGTACAACGTCAGCAGATCCGGAGCGTCGCCTTCGATCGACTTCCAGACCCGATCGGCCTCGTCCCGGCTGGCGGGCCCGACGGCGGCGACACCCCGCAGGGTGGTGCGGTCGGCGTCGTCGACGAAGAACAACATCGCGCGATTGAAGCCGAGCCCCACGCCGGCGGTGACACCGGTCAAGAGCGCATACGCCGTCGGCTCGAGCTCCAGGGACTGGCGCACGAGGTTGCTGACCCGATGCAGCAGATCCACCGCCTGCCTGAGCGCGGCGTTCTCCCGCTCCAGCTGCTCGATGCGCTCGTCGGCTGGCGCGCTCACTGTTTCTCGCATTCTGCCCGGCAGTCGGCGGCAATTTTCTCCGCCGACACCGCCTGCATCTGCCGGCTGTCGATGCAGCGCTGCACACAAGGGCTTGCCGCGGCCGGCTCTCCCGGCTGCGCGGCAGCCGGCTCTCCGGTTTGGCTCGCTGCCGAACGGGCGCCGGGGGTCCCGCGCGCGCTTCGTTCGGCCTGGGCGGAGCCGCTTTCACCCTTGCAGCCCGCGGCGCACACCAAAAAGACCAGCCAGGCGCGAGGCATCGCGGCCACTTTCTCGCGCCGCGGACGGGACAGCAAGCCCGATCCCGTTGTCGTAGCCTTCCGCGCCACGCCCTTGATCCACGACACGAGCTCCACCGAACCCCCGCCCGCCGAAGCACGAACGCAGCGACTCACCCAGTTCTCACGCCTGCTTTCTGGGCATTTCGCCAAACCCGAGGCGTGGTCATGACCAGCGCGGCTCTACATCGAGCTCACCGAAGCGGAGGCTGAGCACTGGGGCTTCGACGGGGACACTTTTGGGTGATCGGCGAAGCGGGCGACGCGCGAGATTGTGTGCTGCCGCGCGCGAGGCCACAGATCGCCCGCAAGCATTGCGCAAGATTTCGCATGACTTGATCGATCGCAAGATCGGCCATCCGAGGCATGGATCGCGCGCCTGGTCCGCGAGCATCCTGACACTATCGGGAGGAGGACACACTCGCCCTTTGGAGGTCGTTGATGAAGACAGTCCCGCTCTTGTTGACCGGCGCCGCACTCGGGTTCGTGATTGCATGTGGAGGGGGCGACTCGGGCGACGGCAAGAACACAACCGGCGGAGTGAGCGGTAGCGGGGGAAGCAGCGCGAGCGGAGGCAGCGGCGCGAGCGGAGGCAGCAGCGCGAGTGGGGGCAGCAGCGCGAGCGGCGGCAGCAGCGCGGGCGGCGGCAGCAGCGCGAGTGGCGGCGTGGCTGGCGCGAGTGGAGCGGCCGGCAGCGGTGGCACGAGCACGAGTGGCGGCGCCGCCGGAGCGGGGGGAGCGTCCGGAGCGGGGGGAGCGGGCGGCTCGGGCGGCGCCGCCGGCTCCGGCGGAGGAGGCTCGTCCGGCGTCTGCACCACCTGTCACGGCAGCGCTCAGAACGCAGCCCCGCCGAAGGACCTCGGCGGCAACACCAGCCCACAAACCCCCGGGGTCGGCGCTCACCAGAGCCACCTCGGCACCTCGACCTGGCATCTGCAGGTCACGTGTACCGAGTGCCACAAAGTGCCGAGCACTCCGGTCGATCCGTCGGTGCCGACTCACATGAACGGCACTGACGACGTGATCTGGGGTCCGCTGGCAAAGTCCGGCAGCTACGACTCCGCCGCGAACACCTGCAGTGGCGTCTACTGCCACGGCGCCACGTTGAAGCCGGATCTGGCGGGTCAGAGCTCCAATCGCACACCGAAATGGACCACCGTCGACGGCTCCCAGGTCACGTGCGGCAAGTCGTGCCACACGACGCCTCCGGGAGGCAGCCATTCCACCAGCACGGCGTGCCCGACCTGTCACGCCGCGGTGATCGCCAGCTTCACACCTGGCACCCCCCCAACCGCGAGCTGGGTCGCGCCCAACCTGCACGTGAACGGCAAGGTCGAATTCAGCGGCGGGAACCTCACCTGCACGAGCTGTCACGGTAACGTCGCAAAGAACGACCCCTCGCCTCCCCTCGGCACGAAGGGTGAAACGACCACGAGCCAGGTGGCAGTCGGCGCTCACCAGGAACACCTGACCGCGAGCACCTGGCACCGCGACGGGCAATGCACGGATTGCCACGTCGTGCCCACCTCGACCTCACACAGCAACGGTCAGTGGGACATGAGCTACGGCGGCCCGACCGCAACCGGTGCCAACCCGAGCTTCAGCACCTCGGCGCTCACCTGCACCGGCGTCTACTGCCACGGCGCCACGCTCGCCGGAGCAAAACCCGGCGGCAGCGTCGCCAAGAGCCCGATCTGGAACGTCGTGGACGGATCGTGGGACGCTTGCGGCACCACCTGCCACAGCAATCCGCCTGGGGGCTCCCACGTGGCCCACCAAGACTGCGCGATCTGCCACAGCGCGGTGGTCAGCTCGTTCAATCCGGGCACCAGCGCGACGGGCTGGACCAACAGCAAGCTTCACGTCAACGGTGTCGTCGAGACGAACAAATACCACGACCTCGCCAACTGGACGTCGCCCAAGGGCAACACGAACGCCAACCACCACGGCAGCAAGTACTTCCTGACGAACCAGCAGCGAGACGAGCACAACGTGCTCTGCAGCGCCTGCCACGGCGCCAACCTCGACGGCGGAACGGTAGGGGTCTCGTGCGACAACGCCAGCTGTCACGCCGGTCAGAACTGGAAGAGCTGCAGTTTCTGTCACGGCACACCGCCGAACCAGAACAACCCGCCCTTCGGCGTCGGCGACGAGACGGCGACCAACACCCTGGCAGTCGGCAGGCACGTCCCGCACCTCACGGCCAGCGCGACGCACGTTGCGTTTGCATGCGGCGCTTGCCACACGCTGCCGGCCAGCGGTGATGTGGCCCACGCCCTCCAATACGTCCCTTCGACCGGGCTCGGGACGGCTGGCCACCACGGCGATGTGCTGTTCTCAGCGCCCTACACCGCGATGGCGTGGAACGTGAACGCAACACAGGGAGCCCCGGTCACCGCCCGCGGCACGTGCACCGGTTCATGCCACTCGAACGGAAACGGTGGGGCGCCGGTGGTGACGCCCTATTGGGCCGGTGGCACCTGGAACACTGGCAGCTGCGGCAGCTGCCACCAGGCCAGCCCCAATACCGGTCAGCACGACAAACACGTCAACGGCGAGAACCTCGCGTGCACCGTGTGCCACAACGCGGCCAACACGCCGACCCACATGAACGGCGCGAAGGACACCAAACAACCGATCACCGGGCCAAGCGGCGGCTCCGTCAACGTGACCAAGAACGCCTGCAGCGGCGGCGACCCTCGCTGCAACGGCACGTGTCACGGGCAAAACCACAACGACTGCTGGTAGTCCCGGCCGCGCTGGCCCCCCCGATCCGAAATCTTCCCTGCCGGCCTCCGCCCCGCGCTAAGAGGTGCCGCGATGTCGGAAGCCGATCTGCTGATCGTCAACGCCGCTGAGGTCGTCACCTGCGCGGGGTTCTCGGATCGCCCGGCGCGCGGCGCCGATCAGGCGGTGGTCCGCGTCATCCGCGACGGTGCCGTCGCCATCGCCAAGGGCCGCATCCTCGCCGTGGGCGCGAGCGACCGCCTGCGGCGCGAACACCACGTGGACGAAGACCAGGTGCTCGACGCCGCCGGCGGCATCGTGTTGCCCGGCTTCGTGGACTGCCACACCCATCTGGTCTTTGCCGGCGACCGCTGCGTCGAGTGGGAGCAGCGCATGAGTGGCAAACCCTACCTGGAGATCCTGCGGGAGGGCGGCGGCATCCAGCGCACCGTCAAGAAGACCCGCGCTTCGGCCATCGGCGCCTTGAACACCAACGCCGTGCGCTGGGCCACCGAGTGCATGGTGCACGGAACGACGACCCTCGAGGCCAAGAGCGGCTACTGCCTCGACCGCGACGGGGAGATCAAGCTGCTAGAGGTCGCCCGCACGGTGCAGAGTGAGCTGCCCCTGCGCATCGTCAGCACCTTCCTCGGCGCTCACGTCGTGCCACCGGAGTACAGAGACAACCGCGAGGCCTACCTGGTGCTGCTCGAGCAGCTGATGCTCGAGATCAAGGGCCGCCAGCTGGCCGAGTTCGTCGACGTGTTCTGCGAACAAGAGGCGTTCACCCTCGACGAGGCCGAGCGCATCCTCGGCTGCGCGAAGGAGCTGGGCTTCGGCCTGAAGCTGCACGCGGAGCAGTTCACGTCGAGCGGTGCGGCGGCGCTCGGTGCGAGGCTCGGCGCCGCCAGCGTCGATCACCTCGAACACATCAGCGACGATGCCATCACCGCCCTCGGCAGCGCTGAACGACCGCCCATCGGCGTGCTCTTGCCCGGGGTACCGTTTCACCTCGCCATGCACGATCACGCGCCAGCCCGGCGCCTGATCGAGGCCGGCGTCCCCTTGGCCATTGCCACGGATTTCAACCCGGGTTCGTCGTTCACGCCTTCGCTGCCAATGTGCATCGCACTGGCCTGTCGCACGCTCGGCATGACCACCAGCGAGGCGGTCGTGGCCTGCACCATCAACGCCGCCCACGCCCTCGGCCGCGGCGCAGAGATCGGCAGCATCGAGCCGGGAAAACGCGCCGATCTGATCGTGTGCGACGTGCCGGACCACCGCTGGCTCGGGTACGCGTTCGGCATGAACCCCGTGCGCGCCGTCGTCATCGGCGGCGAGCGTGTGTTCGACTGAAGAACGCCGCGCGTGCGACTCCCACCGGGGTGGGCGCTAGAGCGCCGAACAGGTTGAACGTCGTTTGTTTTCCGGGACTTGCAAGGTGTTCGGCGCCAAAGCTGCGGCGGATGGCCGGGACGCGGGTGCCTCGTCCGGTCAATACTTGCTATGACAAGCTCTTTGCGGAGACGAGGAACCACCAGCACGCGGCGGGAGAGCGTAAGGAGAGCGCAAGCGAGCGCGGAGCTTCGCTGCCGGCCCCCCGACGGGCGTGGGCTAGGCGCGGGCGCTGAGCTCCGGCGCCGGCTTCGGGATCGACGCCTTCTCGTGCGGCACCCCCTGCGGCCGCGCGCGGGTCACTTCGCTCCACACCTGGCTGCCCGCAATGGCCGCCGCCGCGTTCACCCCGGAGGCCATGGCCCCTGCGATGCCGTGTCCGGTATAGGTGCTCGCACCGCACACGAACAGACCTTCGATCTCGGTCTTCGGCCCCGGCCTGCGCCACAGGAACTGCTCCGGGATCAACGCCAGGCCATACGACGTGCCGCCGGTCGAGAGGGTGTAGCGGCTGTGGGTCAGCGGCGTGGCCGTCTCTTCGAACACGACGTGCTCGCGCAACCCCGGAAACACACGCTCGGCGCCGCGGAACAAGAGCTCCGTGTACTCGGCCTTCCGCGCCTGGTACTCGGGGCTGTCGCGATACGCGCCCGTCACCACGTCCACATCGCGCACACCCCAGGCCTCCGGTTGGTTCGGCGCCAGGCTCATCAGCTGCAGGTTGACGATGCCCGGCGGCGCGACCCGCCGGTTCTCCGGATCTTTGAGGGACGCGAGCGACACGTAGACCAACGCCTGTTTCGCGAAGCGTCCGGCTCGGTTCTCGGCGTAAGCAGCCTCGACGTCGGTGCTGTTGTAGATCCAGTAGTTCGTGTTCTTCGTCCGCGCTCCGAGCGCCGCGCGCCGCGCGCCGACATAGACCATGCCGAGGGCGGGAGCCATCTGCCAGCGTTGCGCTTTGCGGAGGGTGCGCGCGCGCACCAGCTCGGGACCGAGCAGATCCAGGTACAGCTTCTTGATGTCGGTGTTCGCCACGATGCGTCGCGCCCGGACCTCGCGTTCACCCAGGTGTTTGTTGGCCAGGCGCACACCGACGGCGCGGCCGTTTTCCACCACGATGCGCGAGACGCGCGTCGAGAGCAGGAGCTTGCCGCCGTGGGCCTCGATGGCGTCGGCCAGATGATCGCTCATCACCTGCCCGCCGCCCTCGGGGTAATATCCACCCTCCGACAGGTAGTGCAGCATCAGCCCCGCGTGCAGCGCCAGCGATGCGCGGCTCGGCGGCTCCGCGTAGTCGCCGCTCTCCGCGGCGAGCACCGTGCGAAGCTCGGGATTTCTCGTGCAAGTATCCAGGAAGGAGCCCAGCGTGCCCGCGCCCCAACGCAGCAAGAGCGGCGACGAGAGCAGCACTCCCGGCAGCCGCCGCGGCTTGCGCAGCGCCGCGTCGATCCGCGACTGCTCGCTCAGATACTTCACGTAGCGATCGATGCCGGCCTTCTCCGAAGGAAAGGCGTCCACCAGACGCAACCGATATCGCTCGATGCCCCGAGGCACGCCAAGCTCGAAGCCCGGCAGGACCACGGTGTCGAAGGCGTCGGGGTCCATCGGCAGAAATCCCACGGCCTCGGCGCCCGCATCGGCGAGCACGCGGGGAAACAGGCCCCGCTCACACTGCCCAATGTAGTGCAGACCCACGTCGAACTCGTAGCCCGGCCGCTTGAAGATGGTGGCGTTCCCGCCGGCGACGTAGTGCTGATCGACCACCAACACCCCGAGCCCACGTCGCGCGAGCAGCGCCGCGGTGGTCAGGCCGCCGATGCCGGCGCCGACCACGATCACGTCCCAATGGTCCCGGTCGAGTTTGCGGAATCGATCCTGTCGCGCCATGCCTGCCTCCGCTTCGGGGCGCACGCTAGCACCGAGCTTTGGCCACGCCCACCGAGCGAAAGCGGGACACCGTTCCCAGCTCGCCGGTCCGTGAGGTAGCCTCCGCGCCGACGTGAACGCCCCCCCCGATTCCCTGCGCGAGCCACCGAGCGGAAAACCACCGCCCGAATGGCATCGGCGCTCGGCCCGGGAAATGCAGCAAGGGCTGGCCGCCGGAGAGCTCACGAGCCGACAGCTGGTCAGCGCACACCTCGAGCGCATCAACGAGGTGGACCGCGAGCTGTCCGTGTTCAGCGAGGTGTTCCACGCCGAGGCGCTCGCGAGCGCAGACCGCCTCGACGCCGAGCGCAGCGAGGGCAATACCCGCGGACCGCTGCACGGGCTGCCGGTCACGATCAAGGAGTGTTTCGATTTCTCGGGTCGTCCGACCACGCTCGGCGTGGTGTCGAGACGCGACTCCCGCGCCGCGTCGGACAGCGCAATGGTCCGGGCTCTCAACGACGCCGGCGCGATCATCCTCGGGCGCACCAACCTGGCCCAGCTGCTGATGGCGTACGAGAGCGACAACCCACTCTTTGGTCGCACGGCAAACCCCTTCAGCCCGCGACACTCCGCCGGTGGATCGAGCGGCGGCGAAGCGGCGGCCATCGCAGCCGGACTCTCACCCCTCGGAGTCGGGACCGATCTGGGCGGGAGCGTGCGCGTTCCGGCACACTTCTGCGGCATCGCCGCGCTCAAACCCACGGCGTTTCGTCTGCCCAACGCCGGCAGCCACGGACCGCTGCCGGGCCTCGAGCGCATCCCGCTCCAGACCTCGCTGCTCGCGCGCACCACCGCAGATCTCGAGCTCGCCCTCGAAGCGCTTCCCGCCACGCTCCTCGCCAAGCTCGACGCCCGCGTTCCGCCGGTCACGGATCTGCCCGCCAAACACCTGAGCACGCTGGTCGTCGGCATCCTGAAAGGCAACGAGCTGATCGCGCCGTCCAGCGCGATCATCGGCGCCATCGAGCGCGCGAAGGATGCCCTGGCCGCGGCCGGCGTCAGCGTGCGGCCCTTCGATGCGCCGGGGCTCACGGAGTTGTTCTACGACGCGGTCAAGTTGCTGGGGGCCGAGGGCGGCAAGACGATGATCGAGGCGCTGCGCGGAGGCCCAGTCGCGGAGTCACTGCGCTCGCTACATCAACTCGTACGCCTGCCAGGCGCGGTGCGCGCCACCATGGCCAAGGTCGCGGAGCTCTCGGGCGATCGCGCCTTCGCACGCTTGCTCGGCGCTATCGGGGAACGCAGCGTCGGGGAGACCCAACGGCTCGCAGCGAGCCTCGACACACTGACGGAGGCCCTCTCGGATGCCCTGGCCGCGAGCGGGATCGACGCGCTGCTCTGTCCGCCCTACGCCACGCCTGCCGTGCCCCACGGCCTCTCCGCCGAGCTGATGTTGGCGGCTTCCTACACCCTGCCCTGGAACGCCGCCGGTTTCGTCGCGGGTGTCGTGCCAGTCACACGGGTGCACAGCGCCGAGGCCCGGCGCGACCGGGCGAAGGGGCAGACGGGGCGGCTCGCTCGCCGCATCGACGAGGCCAGCGCAGGCCTGCCGGTCGGCGTACAGCTGGTCGCGCGCCCCTGGCAAGAGCGCACGGTGCTGGCGCTGATGCAGGCCATCGAGACGAACGTGAGCGGCGACGTCGATTTCCCGCGCACACCGGTGTGGTGAAAACCCGGTCGACCGCCGCATTCGTCCGCGTTCGAGTAGAGTCCAGCCCGTGACCTGGTTTGGTTTCGAACGCCGCTGGCTCGCGGAGCTGTGGGCCACCCTCTTGCCGAGCGGAACCTCGGGCGGGCTCAGCATCGGCGCGCGGGACGTCGATCTCGGGCGTTTCCTCGACGAGCTGCTCACCCACGCGCCCGCGCGGGTGACGCTGGGTGCACGCGTGTGTCTCTGGCTCCTGGTCCTGTGCCCGCTGTTCGTGATCCGCCGCTTTGTTTTGTTCCCGTCCCTCTCCGACGACGAACGCCTGAAGGTGCTGGAGAAACTTCGCTCGAGCGACGTGTACCTCGTGCGCGAGTTGCCGCTGCTGTTCAAGATGCTCGGTGCGCTCGGCTTCGCGGGCCTCCCAGCAGTGCAGGCCGCGCTCTCGATCGACGTGCGGGACGAGTCGCCACCAACCTGGGCCAGAGGCACCGAGCCGTGAGCGGCGCGATCGTCCAGCACCGGGACGTCGCCGACAGGCGGCGCGTGGAGGACGCCGCCGACGTCGTGATCATCGGCACCGGGGCGGCGGGTGCGACGGCCGCTCGAGTGCTGAGTGAGGCCGGCCTCGACGTCGTGATGCTGGAGGAGGGACCCCACATCCCGGCCGAGGAGCTGCGCAGTGATCTGTGGTCCGGCATGAAACGCGTCTGGCGTGACGCCGGGTTTCAAGTGGCAAACGGCCGGGCATTCACGCCCATTTTGCAGGGCCGCTGTGTGGGCGGAACGACCGCCATCAACGGCGCGATCATCCACCGCATGCCGGAGAAGATCTGGGGACGCTGGCGCGACGAGTTCGGGTTCGGGGGCGCGCTCCCCTACTCCGAGCTCGAGCGGATCTGGGACCTCTTGGACGAGGAGCTGCACGTGGCGCCCGCCCCGGAGGCCATGCTCGGAAACAACAACACGCTGATGCGGCTCGCGGCCCAGCGGCTCGGGATCCGCAGCAACGCCATCCGCCGCAACGTGAAGGACTGTGAAGGCAGCGCCCACTGCAACCAGGGTTGTCCCACCGCGCGGCGCCAGAGCATGAACGTCTCCTACGTGCCCCGGGTCGTCGCCCAGGGCGCGCGGGTCTACGCGACCTGCACCGCGACGCGACTTCAGCGGACGAGCACCCGAGTGACGGGTGTGATTGGGCAGTTCGCCGATCCGCTGACCGGCCGTCGCGGGCCCGAGCTGACGGTGGTGGCACGACGTGCCGTGCTGCTGGCCGCGAGCGCCATCCAATCCCCGCTGTTCCTGTGGGCAAACCGCATCGGGCGCGGCTCACGCGCCCTCGGCAAACGCCTGCAGGCCCACCCGGGCACCGCCGTGGTGGGTGTGTTCGATGCGCCGGTGACGATGTCCCGGGGCGCAACGCAGGGCTTCGAGAGCCTCCACTACTGGGACGAGCGCATGAAGTTCGAGACCGTCTCGATGCCGCCGGAGCTCGCCGCAGCGCGGCTGCCCGGCCTCGGCCCCGAGCTGATGCGGGAGCTCGGCGCCTACGCCCACCTGGCCGTGTGGGGTGTGCAAGTGCGCGCCGAGGCGCAGGGCTCGGTCCGACCGGCGTTCTTCGGCGGCACGCGCATCGACTACGACATGACCGCTCGCGACATCCAGGTGCTCAAGCTGGGAGTGCGTCGCTTGACCGAGATGATGTTCGCCGCTGGCGCGCGCGAGGTCCTGCCCGGGGTTCACGGCCTACCCCATCGCATCACGAACATGGACCAGCTCGCCCCGCTATTCGACGCGGCGGACGACCCGCGTTTGTTTCACACCATCGCCGCGCACCTGTTCGGGACTGCCGTGATGGGCGCCTCCGCCTTCCACAGCGTCGTCTCGCCGACCTTCGAGGCGCACGATCTCGAGCGACTCTTCGTGATCGACTCCAGCGTGTTTCCGACCAACCTCGGCGTGAACCCCCAGCACACCATCAGCGCCCTGGCCTGGCTCGCCGCCGAACGCGTGGCGGCGCTCGGCGCACAGTGACGATGTGTCGAAGAAGGAGACTTGGAATTTTCACAGGAAGGCGGAAGGGCAGAAGATTTGCAATTTTCGGAGTTAAGAATTCTGAATCCTCCTCCCCGCCCTTCCGCCTTCCTGTGATCCCTCTGGCATTCTGAGCTCTGAACTCTGAATTCTGAATCCTCGTCCTTCCGCCTTCCTGTGATCCCCTCCGACCTTCTTGCCGCCAGCTCGCCACGCGCGCGCCAGGGCAGCTGAAATTCCCGGCCGGAACTACGGCTTGCCCGGCGCGAGGCGGAGCGTGCTAATGAGGTCCGCCGTGACGCCGCTGGTCGATCTCCTGGTCGTGAAGGGCGTGCGAGCCGTCGATCCGAGCCGAGGGCTCGACGCCGAAGTCGACGTGGTCGTCGAGCGCGGAAAGATCCTGCGCGTCGGCCCCGGTGCGGCCCGCGACGTCGAGCAGAGTGAACGCGCCCAGATCATCGACGGCTCGGGCAAATGGCTCCTGCCAGCCTTCGTCGATCTGCACGCGCACCTGCGCGAGCCAGGCCAGGAATACAAAGAGGACATCGCGACCGGGCTCGCCGCCGCCGCCGCCGGCGGGTTCGCCCACGTGTGCGCGATGCCGAACACCAAACCAGTCAACGACACCCGGGCCGTGACGGAGATGATGCTGCGCCGCGCAGCCGAGGTCGGGGGCTCCCGCCTGCACCCCATCGCCGCAATCACCGTCGGGCAGCGCGGCAAGGAGCTGACCGAGATGGCGGAGCTGCGAGATGCCGGCGCCGTCGCGGTCAGCGACGACGGCGTGTGTGTGAGCTCGAGCGCGGTGATGCGCCGCGCCCTCGAGTACGCCAAGACCTTCGATCTACCGGTGATCCAGCACGCCGAGGATCACGAGCTGACCGCTGGCGCCGACATGCACGAGGGCGCGGTGAGCGCTCGGCTCGGGCTCCGCGGCTGGCCGCGGGTGGCCGAGGACGTGATCGTCGCCCGAGACGTGCTGCTCGCCGAGTACGTTGGCGCGCGCTACCACGTCGCCCACGCCTCGACGCTGGGCACGGTGCGCATCCTGCGCGAAGCCAAGAGCCGCGGCCTGTCGGTCACCGCCGAGGTGACGCCGCACCACTTGCTGCTGACCGACGCCTCCGTCATTGGCTACGACACCGCTTGCAAGGTGAACCCGCCGCTGCGTGAAGAGGCCGACGTCGAGGCCCTGCGCTCGGCCCTCGCGGACGGCACTCTGGACGCAATCGCCACCGATCACGCGCCGCACACCTCGCTCGAGAAGGACTGCGAGTTCTCCTACGCCAAGCCGGGCATGCTCGGGCTCGAGCTGTGTCTCGGCCTACTGCTCGGTCTGGTCGGCAAGAACGGCCTGACCCTCGCGCGTCTGATCGACGCACTGTCCACCCGACCGGCACGCATCGCGGGCATCGACGCACCGACGCTCGCCGAGGGTGCGCTCGCCGAGCTGGTCCTGGTCGACCCGGCCGCGGTCTGGACTGCCTCCCGCGCGGATCTGCGATCAAAAGGGGAAAATACCCCGTTTTTCGGCAAGGAGCTCCGCGGTCGTGTGCTCTTGACGCTGGCGGGTGGACACGCCGCCTTCGACGCGGCAAGAGCGCGGGCATGAGCGGCGGAGCGAAGGCCCACCTAGCCCTGGCGGACGGGACCGTGTTCGACGGGTTCTCGTTCGGCGCCGACGCCCCGGCGGGCGGTGAGGTCGTGTTCACGACCGGCATGACCGGCTACCAAGAGGTGCTCACCGACCCGAGCTACACCGGGCAGATCGTCACGATGACGGCGCCGCAGATCGGCAACACCGGCATCACCCCGGAAGACGACGAGTCCGTCGATGGTCGCCCGCAGGTCGCCGGCTTCATCGTGCGGGATCCGAGCCTGGGGGCCTCCAACTGGCGCGCTCGAGAGACCCTGGACACTTATCTCGCGCGTCACGGCGTCACCGCCATCGGCGGCGTCGACACCCGGCGTTTGACTCGCCTGATCCGCGACAAGGGCGCGCAGAACGGCTGCATTGGAACCGAAGCTCCGCACGTCCTGGTCGAGCGCGCCCGAGCGCTGCCGAGCATGGAGGGACTCGACCTCGCCGCGCGCGTCACACCCAAGACCCGCTACGAGTTCAGCGAGGGGCGCGGGGCTTGGAGCGTGGGCCAGCTGGGCGGCGCAGCCGGCGACACCACTCCCCACGTGGTGGCCGTGGACTTCGGCGCCAAGAAGAACATCTTGCGCTGCCTGGTGGACAGCGGCTTCCGCGTCACGGCGGTGCCCGCGAGCTCGACCGCCGCGGAGATCCTCGCGCTGTCCCCCGATGGCATCTTCCTCTCGAGTGGGCCCGGCGATCCCGCCGCCGTCACCTACGCCGTGAAGAGCATCCGGGACCTGCTCGGCAAGAAACCCATCTTCGGCATTTGTCTGGGCCACCAGCTGCTCGCCCTGGCGCTCGGCGGCCGCACCTACAAGTTGAAGTTCGGTCACCGCGGCTTGAATCAGCCCGTGAAAGATCTGTCGACGGGCCGCGTGGAGATCACCACGCAGAACCACGGCTTCGTGGTCGACGTCGCGTCCCTCGAAGGGCGGGCCCGCTCGACCCACGTGCATTTGAACGACGGCACGAGCGAGGGGCTCGAGGCCCCCGAGGCCCGGGCCTTCAGCGTGCAGTATCACCCGGAGGCCGCAGCTGGCCCCCACGACGCTCTGTATCTGTTCGAGCGTTTCCGCCGCTTGATGGGCGCGTGACTTGTCGCGGGCTCAGGTGCCGCCGTCCGCGAGCGGGGCGGGCTCCGTCGCCAACAGCTGCCAGCTGCTCGTCTCGGTGTAGTCGATGGTGCCGAGGGTCTTGTTGCCGGTGTCGGTGCTCAAGGACACCGAGCCCGTGCGTTTCACCAGCAGAGCGTCCCGCTTGGAGAGCCAGATCTCGGTGGCCGTCGTACCGGTATAAGACCCCTCGCCCGCCGGGTTCGTGCCGGAGATCTGCCGCGCCTCGGAGAAGTGATAGGTCGCGAGCTTCTTGGAGCCCACCGTTGATTCTTCTTCTCCCACGAACGTGTAGGTGCCCGCCGACTGGAACGGGTACGAAAAGTCGAACGTGTCCGGCTTCGTGCTGCTGCTGCCGGAGCACACCAGACTCCACTGGTCACCCACCTGCATGCCCGCGCGGATCTGGCGATCTGCGGGGTTGCAATCGATGGTCGTCTGGGTCTCGCTACCGAGGCTCTGGACCTTGACGAGCTGAACGACACGAGCGCGCTCGAGGTTGCCATCATCGGAGCACAGCGAGCTCTCTTCCCAGAACGGCGGGGAGGTATCGACGCTGGCGTTCAGACGGAACTTCCAGCAGCCCGCCGCTTCGTGGGTGACACTGGCCAGTGAAAATCCAGTGAAGTCCTGGGGTGTCTTGGCGCTGAGGGCGGGGATGTCGAACGACTGGTGCAACGCCCCATCGTAGGTGTAGGTGCCCGCAGCCGGTCGATACAGCTTCGGCCCCCCAAAGATCTCGTCCTCGCTCGGAGCCGCCAGCGAACAACCAAAGGTCGCGAGCACGGCCGCCACCATCGAGACCCCCCGCGTGATCCCGGCCGAAAGCTCCACTTCGTGCCCGACCTTCGGCGCGAAAAGCCCCCGAGTCAAGCGTCGCCGATCGGCCCGCCCCCTGGCCGCCGGGCCATGATATTCTTGAACGTCTTGCCTCCAGTCGGCCCCCGCACCGTTGGTCGTTACATCCTGCATGAGCCGATTGCGGCGGGCGGCATGGCAACTGTGCACCTCGGGCGTCTGGTGGGTCCGATTGGTTTCAGCAAGGTCGTCGCGATCAAACGACTGCGGGACGACATCGGTGCAGACTCGGGAGGGCTCGCCCGGTTGCTCGATGAAGCGCGCCTGACCGCCCGGGTGCAGCACCCGAACGTGGTCTCGACCCTGGACGCCCTGGCGCTCGACGGTGAGCTGTTCCTGGTCATGGAATACGTGCGCGGCGCACCGCTGTCGCTCCTGTTCCGCAACGAGCAGAAACGCGGGGGGCGCGTCCCCGTCGGGATCACGGCCGCAGCCATCATCGGAGCTTTGCATGGGCTCCACGCGGCGCACGAGGCGCGCGACGACAACGGCGAGCTGCTTGGCATCATCCACCGCGACGTCTCACCCCAGAACATCATGCTCGGGGTCGAAGGGGTGCCACACCTGCTCGATTTCGGCGTTGCGAAGGCGACCTTCCGACTGCAATCGACCGAACAAGGCGCGCTCAAGGGCAAGCTCGGCTACATGGCACCGGAGCAACTCGCCGGAGCCCCGGCAGAGAGGCGGGTCGACATCCACGCCATGGGCATCGTGCTCTGGGAGCTGCTCACGGGGCAGCGACTGTTTCACGGCGAGGAAGCCGGAGCGACGATTCGCGCCGTGATGGAGCGCACGCCGGAGCCCCCCAGCCAGCTCTCTCCCGAGGCACCGCCCGCGCTCGACGTCGTCGTGCTGCGGGCGCTGGAAAAACGCGCGGAACTGCGATTTGCTACGGCACGAGAGTTCGCGGCGGCCCTCGAGGGCGCCGTGACCGCGGCGTCGCAGCTCGTCGTCGGCGAGTACGTGCGGGAGGTTGCCAGCGAGCACTTGGCACACCAAGCGGCGCTCGTTGCGCGTGCGGCGAAGGCCGATGGGGACGAGAGCGGCTCCGGTCGTCTCTCTCTGAATTCAGCGCCAGGCAACGACTTGCCAACCGAGCTGCACACCCCCAGCGCCCGCGCGAGCCACGCCCAGCTGCTCGCCGGGGATTCGGCTCGCACCGCCGGCGCGATCGTCGCTTCGATGCGCGCCCCCGCCCGCGGCGCGCGCTTCGGCCTGATCGCGTTTGCGCTGCTGCTCGCGGGGGTGCTGATCGCCGGCGCCATCTTCTTCCGCCCCGGCACTGCGACGGAGCGAGCCCAGACCGCGAGCGGCGAGCCCCCGCCGAGCGCGCTCCAGACGGCGACCGCCGAGGCGCCTCCGCCAACGCCCTCCGTTGCAGCGCCCACGGCGACACCAGCCCCAATCGAAGAACCTCCGGCGGTGGATGCGGGCAAGGCCGCGGCGACCGCCAGACCTCAGCCCCGCCGTCCGGCCCCAGCAGCCGGAAAACCTGGCTGCAATCCGCCCTACGTCATCGACGACAAGGGCATCAAGCGCTATTTGCCGGAATGCTTCTGATGCGCTCTGCAAAACTTCTGCTCTGCCTCGGGCTTTGCCTGTCGGCGTCGCCGGCTCACGCCGAAGACAAACAATCCTGCATCGATGCCCACGGCCGCGCGCAAGAGCTCCGGGGAAAGAACGACCTCGTCGGCGCGAAGGCCGAGCTCTCACGCTGCACACAACGGTCTTGTCCCGCCATGATCCGCTCGGACTGCGGTCGCTTCTTGGAGGCGCTCAACGCCGAGATACCGACGGTCGTGTTCTACGTGCGCAACGTGGGTGGCGACGACATTGCCGAGGCGAAGGTCTCGGTCGACGGCAAGCTGATGCAGAGCCGCCTCGACGGAAGTGGGGTCGCCGTCAATCCGGGAGCCCACTTGGTGCACTTCGAGCTGGCAGATGGTCGGAGCTTCGACAAGAAGGTGGTGGTGCGCGAGGGCGAGCGGCTGCGCCCGGTGGGTGTGGAGCTGTCGTCGCAAACACCGGCGGCAGAAAAGCAGCCGGCGGAGACCAAACCCGCGAACGAACCCGTGTCACCCCCGGCCCACTCCGCCCGCACGACGGCGTCACCGCCAACACAGAGTGTGCTGCCCTACGTGTTGGCCGGCGTCGGAGTGCTCGGGCTCGCCTCGTTTTCCTACTTCGGCCTCACGGGTCGCTCGAAACAACAAAAGCTCGAGGCCTGCTCCCCGGGTTGTGACGGCAGCCGCCGCGCCGAGTTCAACGACATGCAGCGAGATTTCTTGATCGCCGACGTCTCGTTGGGCGTCGGGGTCGCCGCCTTGGCAGGCGCCGGCGTGCTGTTCTTGACCGCCAGCAAACCCAGCGATGACAGACCGAGCGCCTCGCTCCGCTTGGGCGTCTCCCCGACCGGGATCCGCGCCGTGGGCAGCTTCTGAATCGGCCCGAGCCTGGTCAAAGCGAGCCCGCGGGGTTATGAGCCCCGTCCCCGTGGCCCGCGCTCCTCGAAAGACCATCCACTTCGTCTCGCTCGGTTGCCCCAAGAACCGCGTGGACAGCGAGGTCATGCTCGGTGTCGCCGAGCGCGCGGGGTTTCGCCATGTCGCAGACGCGGCGGACGCCACGGTGATCGTGGTCAACACCTGCGGTTTCATCGACGCCGCCAAGAAGGAGAGCATCGACACGATCCTCGAGCTCGGGCGCCACAAACAGAACGGCAGCTGCGACAAGCTCGTGGTGACCGGCTGCTTGAGCCAGCGTCACCCCGACGAGCTCGCGGAGGGTCTGCCGGAGGTGGACCACCTGCTCGGCTCGAGCGACATGCTGAAGCTCGAACAGGTGCTCACAGGCAAGGCAGAGCGCATTCTGGTTGGCAATCCGGCCGACTGGGTGGTGAGGGCCCGTGACCCGCGCACCCTCTCGACCCGCGGCGCAAGTGCGTACGTGAAGATCGCCGAGGGCTGCAACCGCAAGTGTTCGTTCTGTGTGATCCCGCAGCTGCGCGGGGTGCAGCGCTCCCGTGCTCCCGCCGACGTGGTCGAAGAGGTGAAGCGCCTTGCGGACGCGGGCGTGCTCGAGATCAACCTGGTGTCCCAGGACACCGTCTCGTACGGGCGCGATTCGAAGCGAAGCTCGACGCTCACCGAGCTCGTGGCGCGCGTGGCGAACGTGGCGGGCATCCGCTGGGTGCGTTTGTTCTACCTCTACCCCGAGAAGCTCGGCGACGATCTGATCGGAGCTCCTGGCCAACCACGAGCGCGTCGTGCCTTACGTGGACATGCCGCTACAGCACGCGGCCGACGCCATGCTCCGGCGCATGCGCCGCGGGCACGGCGGGGCGCGCCTGCGGGAGCTGGTCTCGCGCCTGCGCGAGCGGGTCCCGAACCTGACCTTCCGGACCGCGTTCATCGTCGGGCACCCGGGCGAGACCGAGGCCGAATTCGAGGAGCTGTGTGAGTTCGTGCGCTGGGCCCGCTTCGACCGCATGGGAGTGTTCCGTTTCTCCGACGAAGAGACCGCGCCGAGCCACGCCTTCTCGGACAAGGTGCCCGCACGAGTGGCCGCGTCGCGCGCCAAGAAACTGATGGCGCTCCAGCGCAAGATCAGCCGAGAGAAACACCGGGCCCTGATCGGCACGGAGCTCGACGTGCTGGTCGAAGGACCGAGTGAAGAGAGTGAGCTGGTGATGGTCGGCCGGCACGCCGGGCAGGCCCCGGACATCGACGGCCAGGTCTTCCTCTCGGGCGCCGAGGTCCGGCCAGGTCAGATGCGGCGCGTGCGCGTCGAACGCACGACCGACTACGACCTGCTCGGGGAGGTCATCGACGAGGCGAGCCCGCGAGCCCGCGGGACACGAGCGCCGCATGGCGCGGGCGCGGGCGTCGTCCACCGCGCCAGCGATGGCCGCCGCGTGTCGCTGCGAACCGTGCCCGGAAACGGCTGAGCCGGCCCTCACGCGAGAGCCTCCTTCCGCCCGTCCTCCCTCGTGTGAACTCCTCGGGAACCACGGCGGCGAAGCCGCACGCAAAGGTTGCCGACGTGAGCTGTGCCGAAGCGGGATAGCTTGAGCGAGACGAGCATGATGGGCAGCTGAGACCGTACCCGATCGTGCATCACATTCGCGAAGCGACCGGCACCACGAGCCGCAGCGACGGAAGCGCCCCGGCTCCTCGACCGCAAAGGAAGAGCTAGCCATGGCCAAAGAGAGACCCGAGGTCCTGATCACGTCCGAGCTCTGCAAGGGCTGCGGGCGTTGCGTCGATGCGTGTCCAAAACACGCCATCGTCGCCGGGACCGAGATCGATCAGACCTCCGGGCTGATCCCCGTCCACATCGACTACGACCTGTGCAACCACTGCGGACTCTGCCTGTCGGCTTGCCCCGAGCCCTACGGACTCGGCCACGAAATCTACGAGCTCGAGCACCCCGCACATCTGTTCGGAGAGCGAGCGCCGCGCCCGAAGCCGCAGGCGATCCCCGACCGCCGGCTTGCGCTGCCCAAGACCGAGCCGATGGTGCTGAAGGGCAACCACGCCGCAGCCGTCGGCGCGATCCTGGCGGGCTGCCGCCACGTGTTTGGCTATCCGATCACGCCCTCGACGGAGGGCGCCGAGCTCTTGGCCAAGCTCTTGCCGAAGCTCGGCGGGGTGTTCCTGCAGGCGTGCAGCGAGGTAGCGACGGTCAACCACATGTACGGCACCGGCGGGGCCGGTCTGCCGACGATGACCTTCACCAGCTCGCCGGGTTTCAGCCTCATGCTCGAGGGGATCAGCTACCTGATCGGGACCGAGCTGCCCGCGGTGTTCATCAACGTGATGCGACCCGGTCCCGGGCTCGGTTACATCGGTCCCGAGCAGAGTGACATCAAGCTCGCGTGCCGCGGGCTCGGGCATGGCAACACCCACGCCATCGTGCTCGCGCCGACGTCACCGCAAGAGATGCTCGACCTGACGTTCCTGGCCTTCGAGCTGGCCTTCAAGTACCGAAATCCGGTGATCGTGGCGGCGGACGGCTACCTGGGTCAGATCACCGGTCGCGTCAGTCTGCCCGACTGCATGATCGAACCGGGGCTCCCCGAGTGGTCCGTCTACGGTGACGCCGCGCACCGCGGCAACCTGAACAGCTCGATTTTCCAGGACTGGAACGATCTCGAGCGCCACAACGAACATCTCAGCGCGAAGTATCGCTCGATGCAGAAGCACGAGCAGCGCTCGAAGAGTCATCGCGCCGACGACGCCCGCACCCTGGTCATCGCGTGCAACACGCCGGCTCGTATGTCGAAGTCGGCGGTCGAACGCCTGCGGCGGGAGGGGCGGCCGGTCGGGCTGTTCCAGCCGATCAGCATCTGGCCCTTCCCCATCGACGATCTCAAACAGCTGCTCGGCCACGTGCAGCGCATCGTCGTCGTCGAGGCGAGCGACGGGCAGCTCGAGGACGAGCTGCGGCTGGCGCTCCACCACGCTGACGTTCAGGGCGTTGCCCTCCACCACCTGCGCCACATGGGCGGCATTCTGCCCACGGCTCAGGAGATCTACGAGACCGTGCGTCCACTGACGGAGGTGATGCAATGAGCCCCGAATCTGCGTTCTTCGAACACTTCGATCGCCATGCCCACGGCAAGGGGCTCAAGGGTGCAACGACCCACTACTGCCCGGGCTGTGGCCACGGCCTCGCCCACAAATACCTGGCCGAGGCCCTGGTGGAGCTCGGCGTCGAGGATCGCACGGTGATGATCTCGCCGGTCGGGTGCGCGGTCTTCCTGTTCTATTACTTCGACACCGGCAACACCCAGGCGGCCCACGGGCGCGCGCCCGCCGTGGCGCTCGGCCACAAACTCGCCAACCCCGACTCCATCGTCGTGAGTTATCAGGGTGACGGTGATCTGGCCTCGATCGGCCTGGCGGAGATCATGCACGCCGCCCAGCTCGGCATCCCGATCAGTGTCATCTTCGTCAACAACGCCATCTACGGCATGACCGGCGGGCAGATGGCGCCCACCACTCTGATGGGGCAGCGCTCGAGCACGACCCCGGAGGGGCGTGGCCCGATGCAAGGCCTGCCCATGAAGGTCTCGGAGGTGATCGCCCAGCTCGACGGTGCCTCGTACGTGGAGCGCTGCGCGCTGTTCGATCAGAAACACCGCAAGCGGGCCAAACAAGCCATCAAGAAGGCCCTCGAGCTGCAGGTCGAGCGGCGGGGTTTTGGCTTCGTCGAGATCCTGGCGGAGTGCCCGACTCACTGGGGCCTCACCCCCACCGAGAGCGAAGCCCACGTCCGCGACGTGATGACGAAGGTGTATCCCATCGGCGTGATCAAGAACGAACAACGCGAGCCGTGGTTCGATCCGCCGAAGCCGAGCTTCGACGTCGGACAGGTGCTCGACGTGCTCGAGGCGGGGCGCGAGCCGCCGCCGACCTTCTGCAAGAAGTTCCCGGAGCACCTCGACCCGGCCGACGTCTCGATCAAGCTGGCGGGCTCCGGCGGCGACGGCGCACAAACCGTGGCGCTGCTCCTGGCAAAGGCCGCCATCAACGAGGGCTTCGACGCAACCCACATCCCGAGCTACGGACCCGAGTCACGCGGCGGAACATCGTACGCCGACGTGCACGTGGCGAAGGAAGAAGTGCTGTCGCCGGGCGCACCCGATCCCCACATTCTGATCGCGTTCAACGCGCCCAGCCTCGACAAGTTCGCGGCGTCGGTCCGTCCGAACGGCACGCTGATCTACGACACCAGCATGATCCAGAAGCCTCCACAGGTCGCCGAGGGTGTGCGGGTGATTGGTGTGCCTTGCGCTGCCATCGCCCAGAGTCTGGGCAGTGTGGTGGTGAAGAACATCGTCGCCCTCGGCGCGCTGCAGGAGGCGTGCAAGCTGCTCGAGGAGGACTCGTTCTTGACCGTGCTGCGCAAGAGCCTCGCCCGAAAGGCGGCGCTCGTAGCGGTGAACGACGAGGCGTTTCGCTGGGGAGTGCGCGCCGTGCGCGAGGGCATCACCCGGCTGGACTGACGGCGGAGGCGCTGCGCCGGCCTACCCCGCCGTGGCCTCGTCAGGGCTTCGGCACCTTGAACACGATGCTCGGGCTGGTCGTGGTGCCGACCTGATACCAGAGCTGAAGCTCGGCCCCGACCTCAGCCGGGAGCTCGAAATGGTAGTGCCCGGTCGGATCGGTGAAGTGCCCGCGGATCTCGCCGGTGCCCAGGTTCGCCGCGAAGACCGTCGCCTCACTCTCGACGTAGCCGTCCAGCGTGACGTTTCCCTGGCGATCAGGCCCCTCCACCACGGGCTTGCTCGGTGGCGGCAGCGGCAGCGTCGGCGACAAACAGGCGGTCGCCGCGAGGGCGAACCCGCTCAGCCACAGTCGACGGGAGACCCGAGCCATTCGCCAACAGAGTAGCACGGCGTGTGCCACGGCCATCCCCGGCTATTCTCCGGTAAACCCGTCCGCGATGGCCAACTCGGTTGCCAGTCTCGGCCACCCCAGGGCGCGGCCGGTTGGGGCATGGCTGCCGCCTCGGGAAGATGCTAACCGCGGGCTCGCGTTTGCGTTCGGAGATGACGGTGGAGAGCACGCCGACGGGGCGAGAGAGCCGAGTGAGCTGGCGGTCGCTGCTGGCGCGCGTTCCCCAGCTCCCCGCGGCGCTGCTGCGGCTGTTCATGCTGGCGCGTCCGCTGCCGCTTTTTTTCGCGGTCGCCTGGCTGCTGCGCCCGAGCGTTCCTCTGGCCGCCGCGCGCGCCGAGGCCGATCGAAAAAAGGCGGTCGCTCTCGCCCTCGAAGAGCGCGGCCTGCACGCCGTAGCGGAGGAGGTCTTTTTCCTGGATCCCGAACCGGGAACCTTGGCCTCGATCCGCACCACGGTGCGAGCGCTGGTGCGCGCGCGCGCTGGCGAAGACCCGTCGGACATCTGGTTGCTCACCAGTCGCTGGTCGCCGGAGGGGCGGCTCCTGGAAATCACGGGCAGCTACGATCTGAGCGACACCTCGGCGGTCGACGAGCAGTCCCTGGTGGTGGATGGGCTGCGCGCGGCATGGGTGATTGGCAGCGACGGCAAGGCTTTCACCCTCAAGCTCGCCGATCTCAGCGGGGAGCCACGGCCGAGCGGCTGGTCGACCCTCGCCCGCTGGCAGAGCCGGATCACCAATCTGCAGGAGACCGGGCAACAGACCGGCGTGGGACAGCGCTCGTTCCGTCTCGATCCACCCGCGGAACACACGCGCCTCCACTTCGACGGCGATGGACTCTCGGCCGACGCCGACGGTCGCAAGATCCGCATCCCGACCTCCGGCGACGGGCCGATCGAGGGTGGCCACTATTTGCTCGAGCAAACGCCGGAGAAGAGCCGCCCGGGAAATCTGGTGACCTGGGCGGTCGACCGGGTCCGCGCGCTGTCGTGGTTCGGCAGTGACCGCATGCAGCTGGTGAAGGCCGTGGCGTTCGAGGGCCTCGATGCGTTTCAGCGCGTCGTCGGCAAGCTGACGGGTGACACCGGTGCTGAGCGCGTCAAGGAGGAGCTGGCCGGGCTCGAAGACGCGCCTCTCGCGCCGGAGCTACCGGATCCCGAGACGGGTTGGCCTCCCGCCCCCATGGAGCCGATGATTTCGCCGGCGCTCGACGGCGAGGGCAAGTGGCGCCCGCTCGACAAGGACCCTTTCATTCCCAGAAACGCTGGTGCACCGGCGCCCTTCGTGCAGTCTTTCATCCGCACGGATCAGAAGCGCGCGTACAACCAGACCTGGGTGCTGGTGTGGGACCCGCGACAGATCGCTCTGCACAGCATGAGCGGTACCGTCGAACCCAAGAGTGCGACCGGCGAGACCGGACCGGGTCTCGTCCCCCGCAAGCCCGAGGTGATGAGCCGACTCGTCGGCGGTTTCAACGGCGGCTTCCAGGCGACCCACGGCGAATTCGGGATGATGGCCGATGGCGTGGTGTACCTGCCACCGAAACCCTACTCGGCGACGGTCGCGGAGCTGACAGACGGCTCGACCGCATTCGGCACCTGGCCCAACGACGAGAAGGTCCCCGACAACATCGTGAGCTTCCGCCAGAACATGACGCCGCTGGTGGTGGACGGCACGGTGAACCCGTACAAACGCAACTGGTGGGGCGGCGTGCCGCCCGGCTGGACGGATGAGAGCCGCACCACTCGCAGCGCCGTGTGTGAAACCAAGGAAGGGTTCGTCGCTTACCTCTACGGGGCCAGCATCGACGCGGATCACCTCGCACTCGCCATGCAGCGTGCTCGCTGCGTCTACGGCATTCACCTCGACATGAACCCAGGCCACACCGGCTTCGAGTTCTACCGCGCTGCGCCGGCGGCAGCGCTGCCCGCAGTCGGTCGCAAGCTCGACCCGCAGTGGGAGGCGGAGGGCACCGTCAGTGGCATGGACGGCTGGCGTTTTCTCTCTCGCCGCATGCTGCGTTACATGGGCTTGATGAACTTCCCGCGTTACATCCAGCGCGAGTCCCGGGACTTCTTCTACCTCACGCTGAGGAACCTGGTGCCGGGTGACGCGCTGCCGGCGCGGGTGACTCCTGCGGAGCCCGGAGAGGGCGAATGGAAGGTCAAGGGGTTACCCCAACACGGTTGGCCCTACGCCCTCGCCACCACCTGGCTCCGAGCCGAGCCCGCCCGGGCCGACACCAAGATCACGTTGTTGAAGGTCGACGCCGCGGCGGTGAGGCTGGCTGCCCGCGACGACAAGGAGCCGAAGGTCGTCGTGTCCTTCCCGGCCCCACCCGCCCTGGGGCCCGCGCTCTGGCTTGGCAGTCGAGGATTTGCCATCGGCCCAACCAGCCCCGATCCATCCGGAGTCGCGCTGGCACGCGGCGCCTCGAGTCCCGAGACCACGAGCTTGGCGGCGCTCGGCGTCGACCGCGCCGGGATGCTGCTCTACGCCGAGGTCTCCACCGCACGAGACGCGGCGCGCGACGGCAAGCTGCTCGAGACGTTGCTCCACGACCTCGGAGTCGAGACCAAGCTCTACTTATCGAAGCCCCTCGCGCTGTCGCTCGGAGGCGACCGTGACCTGGGCGGCCGCGCGCTCGAACCGAGCCCCGGCGCGCTCGCACTGGTGCGCCGGCTCACCCCCGGGGTCACCCGGATCTTCCCCGATACGCCCGTGGTCCCTGTCAACGTCTGGTACCCGCTCCAGGCCAAGCGGGTGCGCTATTTCCCGAAGCCCAAGAAAGAAGCCCCCGAGGCCGGCGGCGCCGAACCAACCGAGTGAGCCGTCGGCTCGAGCCGGAGTCGCAGTTCTTGTGAAATTCCGTGCGGGTTTGTGCGAGACTTGCCCCTCGGAGACCCGTTGCCCCAGGCGATTTTCGGCCAGTTCGAGCTCATTCATCGCATCAGCGTCGGCGGGATGGCGGAGGTCTTCCTGGCGCGGCACATGCGCACGAACGAGCTGGTCGCGCTCAAGCGCATCTTGCCCAACGTCTCGGAAGACGAGGAGTTCATCGAGCTCTTCCACGACGAGGCTCGGATCGCGACGCAGCTCGACCACCCCAACATCGCGCGCACCATCGACGCGGGCCAGGTCGACCACAGCCACTACATGGCGCTGGAGTTCGTCAACGGGCAGCCGCTCCGAACCCTGTCGGACCGCGCCGCCGCCAAGAACTGGTCGCTCCCGCCCGAGGTCGCGATCTACATCCTGACCGAGGTCTGCGCTGGCCTGACCTACGCCCACGATCGCCACGACGCTCGGGGGCGCCCGCTCAACATCGTGCACCGCGACGTGAGCCCGCAGAACATCCTCGTCTCCTACGACGGCCGGGTGAAGCTGATCGACTTCGGCATCGCCAAGGCGGCCGGCAAGATCACCCGTACCCAGGCCGGCGCCATCAAGGGAAAGTTCGGCTACATGGCGCCGGAGCAGGTCGCCGGAAAAGAGGTGGACCGACGGGCGGACATCTTTGCCCTGGGGATCTGCCTGTGGGAGGCGCTGACCGGAAAGCGCCTGTACGACGGCCCCAACGAGATCCTCGTGATGAACCGGATCCGGACCGATTCGGTCTCCCCGCCGTCCCGAGAGAACCCTCGGCTGCCCCGGGGCGTCGACGGCATCGTCCTCAAGGCGCTCGCCAAGGACCCAAACCAGCGGTACGCTACCGCGTCGGAATTAGAAGCAGATTTGCATGCGCTCGCCCGAACGCTACCCGCGGCCGGGGACCGAGCACGACTGGCCCACTTGATGGGACAGCTGTTCCCCACGGAGGCAGCCCAAGCCGCCTCCGGTCCGCAGGAGATGATCGGGATGAGCGAAAAAGGCGGATCTGATCTGGACGTATTCGACGGCCTGGCGAAAAAGTCGGGCCGGCCGGGGCCGCCCTCACAGGCGCCCGCTCCTCGGTCGTTGCCCGCGCCAACGCCACCGCCGGGACTCAAGAAGACCCTGCTCGGGTTGCCCCCACTCCCCCGCCCCCGCAGTCGAACAAGGGGCTGCCCCCGCCGAGCCTGCGGAGCGGCGCACCGCTCCCGCCGCCCAGTCGCGCGGGCGCGCTGCCACCGCCAGCCGTTCCTCCACCCACCTCCAAGCCGTCCATGCCCGGGCCGTTGCCGCCCAAGCCCCCGCCTGCCGGTGCGGCTCCGGTCGACATGGATTGGGACGACGAGGACGAAAAGACGGCGGTGTTCGACAAGGACCCGAACGAAGCTCCGTCGCAAGCGCTGCTCAAGAGCGGACCGCCCGTGCCCGCCGCCGGGGGTCCCGCCGCGTCGGCACGCATGGGCGCGGCCGCCGCGCTGATGGGCAGCTCCGGCGGAGCCGCGGCTCCGAGCTTCCCGAGCCCAGGCATGCCGGGCCCGCCGAGCATCCCAAGCGCTGCGATGTCAGGGCCGATGTCGGGGCCGATGTCGGGCCCCATGTCGGGAATGCCCGGTCAAATGATGCACACGCCCGGGCCGATGCCCGTGGCGCAGGCACAGGTGCCACCCGTCGTCCCGGCGCCGTATGTCGCCCCGCCGACCGCCGCCGGCGGCGCCGTTCGCATGATCTTGCTCGCAGTCGCGGGCTTGCTCGTCGTCGGCGTCGTGGCCGCAATCGTGGTGTTCTTCATCCCACGCAAAGGCACCCTCGTCGTGACCGTGGCCGGTCCAGGCAACAAGAGCGTCGATGCACTGCAGGTCTTCGTGGACGGCAACAAACGCTGCGACACCTCGCCGTGCCGCGTCGTCGAGCTCGCCTCCGGCACCCACATGGTGAAGGTCACGGCCGCGGGTTACCAGGCCACCGCCGAGCAGGGCGTCAAGGTGTCGACCGGGGAAGACGCAGTGCTGAATGTCACGCTCTCTCGGGCGAGCGAAGGCACCGGCATCAAGGTCTCGGCCGACACCATCGGCGCGGTCAAGCTGCACGTCGACTCCAAAGAGATCGGGCCGCTCCCGCAAGAGCTCCGCGACATGACCGCGGGTGAGCACGTGATCAAGATCTCCGGCGAGCGCTACGAGTCGTGGGAGAAACGCATCAACGTCGACGAGGGGCAGATCCAGAGCATCGAGCCCAAGCTCAAGGTCGTGAAAGGCCTGGCCACCATCAAAGGGGGCAGCGGCGCCGACGGCGCTCGAGTGCTGTTGGTCAGTGGCAGTGAACGCCGCCCGATCCCCAAGCTGCCGATCAAGATCGACATCGCCACGGACAAACCGTGGAGCATCGTCGCGACCAAGGCGGGCTTCGAGGACTTCAAGAAAGACATCACCTTTCAGGATGGAAAGGCTGAAGAGACCTTCGTCATCGACCTGTTCGAGAAGGGCAAACAGCCGAAGCCCGAGACGCCCACCGCGACCGGTGGCCAGACCGCGGTTGGCGGCACCGCCAAACCGGAGGTCGGCAAGCCGCTCCCCGGCGTCCCCGACAAGCCGGTCGCGGCGGCCGGCACGGGCACGCTGAACATCAACAGCATCCCCGTCTCGAACGTGATCCTCGACGGGCGCCCGATGGGCTCCACCCCGAAGGTCGGGCTGAGTGTGCCCGCCGGTCCGCACAGCGTGGTGTTCATTCACCCGGAGCACGGCCGCAAGGCCCGCTCCGTGAACGTGCCGGTCGGCGGCTCTGCGACCGCTGCCGTGCGCTTCCCCTGAGGCTACGGCGCCGGGCTTCTCAAGAGCTTGGTGGCGAGCGCCTGCGCGAGCACCCGCTCGGCGTCGTCGGGCACCTGTCCGAGCGCGCGGTCGTCCAGATCCGTCGCGCTCACGATGGGCAGCCGGGGTGAGTTATCGAAGTGGAGCTTCAGGCCGGAGCCCACGGCGACGAAGCGCCGACTCGAGAACGCCCCCGTGATGCCCATGGCCGAGACCGCGACCTCGGCCTCGGGGCGGCGCTCGAGTAACGAGCGACCGTTCATGAACGGACCCGGCACTCCCGACAGCCCCATGTGGGCAAACCAGGTCGGGAAGACGTCGGCATGCGAGCTGACCTCGGCGGCCAGGGGTCCGACGCCGCAGAACATCGACGCAACTCGGATCTGCTCCTCCTCGAGGCCCATGCCGTGGCCGAAGCTGCCGTGCTCCCAGAAGGCCTCACCGTGGTCGCCGACGATCACCACCAGCGTCGACGCCCAGCGGTTCTTGGCCTTGAGCTCCGCGACCAACTCCGAGAGCTGCGCGTCCACCCAGCCGACCGCGTTCAGGTAGCGATTCTTCACCAGCTGCGCTCGCTCCTTGGCGCGCGCAGCGACCTCGGCGTCCTCGATGAAACCGTCGCGGAGCCCCAGCGCGAGGGTGCCGGAGGGCACGTGTTTCTCGTACTCGGGTGGGTAGGCGTAGTCGTAGTGCGTCGAGTCGAGCACCAGGTAGTCGAAGCGCGGCCCCGTCCCCTCACCCAGCGAGCCGAGGTAGTGCTGAACGACGGCGCGATCCATCTGCTCCGACGGCCCATCCGCTGGCACGAAGCTCTGGTCCACCCCGCCGGCAAACACGACCTCGAACACGTCGTCGTAGGTCCGGAGGTTGTTCGCGAAATGCGTGAACACGCGGTAACCGAGCCGCTTCAGCACCACGAGCGGCAGCGCTGTGGCGCGCTGTTTTCGCGCCGCCGGGTACTGGAATCCGTTGAGCCCGCTGACCAGCCCGAAGACCGCGCTGCCCGTGTTGTTGCCGGTTGCGTAGTGGCGCTGAGGGGTGTGGCACTCCTTGCCGAGCGCCACCAAGCCCGGCATGAGCTCCGGGACGACCATGTCACCGCGCAGCGACTCGACGTGCACAATCAACAGATCAGGCCGTGTGCGGGCGCTGAGCGATGCCGTCCCGAGCGCTGCCCGCGCCCGACCGAGCTCGGCGAACACCGCCGCGTCCAGCTCACCACCAAAACCTCGCTCACTCAGCTCCGCTCCGCGCGCGTCGGCGTTCGAGGCAAACGGCAGCGCTCGCGCCAGGCGCGCCGCTTCGACGTGATCCTCGTCCCACAACCGCTCGCGCAAGAGGCCACCGAGCAAGCCCAACACCAGCGTGAAGCCCGAGATCGCCCGGGCGAGCTGCTCGCTGCGCGAGCCGGCTCCGAAGCGCGACAGCGCCGCGTGAGCCAAAGCCGCCAAGAGACCGAGCACGCAGAGCGCAAGCAGCGCGGCGAGCAGATCCGGCAAGCCGACGGCGATCGACTTCGAGCGCACGGCCTGCCAGCCGAGATGCAGCGCCGCCGCGTCGATGTGGCGCTTGAACAGCTGAAAATGTAGCAGGTCGAGCAGGGTGAAACCCAAGACCAACGCCGCCGCAACACCCGTGCGGACGTGCGCGCCGAGAGCCGCGTCCGGTCGTGTGGTGGCGAGCCGCGCGGCGATCACCACCGCAGCGCACGCCAAGAAGTACGCAACCAGCACCAGCACTACCCGCGGCGCCGACGCGTGCGCTCCGCTCTGCCGAAAGTGAAGCGTGGCCGCGAACAGGCCGGTCCCAAACGCCAGGCCGAGCGTCGCGAGCAAGGTGGGCGGTCGGACTAGCGGGTTTCGCAGCGAGCTCGACATGATCCGACGCTTTCGCATGCTACTCTACCGCGAGCGAGCGTCCGAAATGGCGCGCTCTCACGGCTCAAACTTGCAATACTCCGGCAGCGTGACTCCGCCCCGACCGCGCCGGCTGCTCGAGCTGGGGGTACCCCTGGTGTTGTTCGCGATATCGGGCGCAACGGCGCTGATCGCGCAGCTGTGTTTCTCGCGCTACCTCTCCTACGTCGTGGGTGCGACCGCCTACGCGGTGAGCTCGGTACTCGCAGCCTTCATGGCGGGACTCGCGCTCGGCGCCCAGCTGTCCGGGCGCTGGGCTCGACACGTACAGCGCCCCCTGGTCGCCTACGGTTTGCTCGAGCTGGCTGTCGCCGCGGGCATTGCGCTGGCCCCGCAAGCCTTCACCGCGATCACGCCGTTCTACGTTGGCCTGGTGCGAGCGCACCCCGAGTCCGTGCTGCTGGTCACGTCAGTGCGCTGGTTGCTCGCGTTCCTGGTCGTGCTGGTTCCGACCACTGCCATGGGCGCGACGCTGCCGCTCTTGTCTCGCCTGCTCGGCTCCGAGAACGCCCGAGACGAACACGAGAGCCGCCACCGCGAGCGCTGGCTCGGCGCCCTGTACGCCGCCAACACCTTCGGCGGTGCGCTCGGTGCGCTCGGTGCAGCCTACGTCGCGCTGCCGAAGCTGGGACTGGCAAGAACTCTCTCGTACGCCGCCGTCGCGGGCGCGAGCGTCGGAGTCATAGCGCTGCTCGCGGGCTCCCGCATGCGCGCCTCGCCCCCTCGGACCGCCGCGTCGCCCGACACGGATGACTCGCCAGGTCGCGACGCACCGCCGGCCGCTGAAGACGCGCCGGCTCGCGTCGCCGTGCCCGCCGAACCGGCACCCCCTCGGACCGCGGGGGTGCTGTACGCGCTCGCGCTCTTCTCGGGTCTGGTGGTGCTCGGCGCCGAGGTCGTGTTTACCCACTTGCTCGCGCTGATCATCGGCAACAGCGCCTACGCCTTCGGCTTGATCCTCGCGATCTTCCTGACCTGCCTGGGCTTCGGCGCCGCGCTCGCGCCGATGGCCCATCGACGCCTCGGCGTGCTCGCTCCGGCCTTTGCGCTCGCGCTCGCGGGGTTCGCCCTCGGCGTGACGCTGCATCGGTGGGACGGACTGCCGCTGTTGTTCGGTGAAAAGAGCCTCGACTACCGCTCCTTCGAGGCCCGCGAGGCGTTCCGCGGCGCGGTGGCGTTTGGCATCCTGGTGGTCCCCACCACCGCGATGGGGCTCACCTTCCCGCTGCTCTTGCAGCGCATCGCGGCCCTCGGCAACGTCAGCCAGCTGGCGGGCAGGCTGACCGCCGTCAACACCGTCGGCGCCGTGCTCGGCTCGTTGGTCGCGGGCTTCGTCGTCCTGCCGCGCCTGGGCTCCCAGGGCAGCCTGATCGCGGTGGCCCTCGCGCTCAGCGCCGCGGCCGTGCTCTGGGCCTTCGTCCACCGGCGCACGGCGGCGTCCCCGCGCAAGCTATGGGTCGTGTTTGCCTTTGGTGTCGCGGCGACGCTGGCTTCGTTCGCCACTCCGCGCTGGGATCTCTCGAAGCTCACCGCGGGCACCAACGTGTATTTTGGCGGCGTGCGCCCGGTCGAGGGCGTCGTGTTCATCGCCGAGGACGTGCAGGGCGGCGTCACGACGGTGACCAAGACCGGCCCGGTGTACACGCTCTACACCAACGGCAAATTCCAGGGGAACAACGCCTATGAAATGGCTGCCCAGCGCTATTTCTCGCTCTATCCGCTGCTGTTTGCCCGACGAACGGACCAGGCGCTGGTGATCGGGCTCGGCACCGCGCACTCGCTGGGCACCCTCGCCGAATTTCCCTTCCGGCAGCTGACCGCGGTGGAAATCTCGCCGGCCATCGCCACCGCGGCGGGCAGATATTTCCGCGACGTGAACCGGGGGGTGCTCGAAGACCCGCGGGTTCGCCTCGTGCTCGACGACGGACGTCATCACCTGATGGTCGACACTCAGCGCTACGACGTCATCGGCATGGAGCTGTCGAGCATCTGGTTCGCCGGCGCTTCTTCGCTCTACTCGCGTGATTTTTACCACATCGTGCGGGAGCACCTGGCCCCCGGCGGCGTGTTCCAGCAGTGGATCCAGCTGCACCACATGACCCGCGCCGATGCCGGCAGCATCCTCGCGACCCTCCGCGCCGAGTTCCCCCACGTGGCGCTGTTCAACGGCGGCGGCCAGGGCATCCTGGTTGCGTCCCTCGAGCCGCTGGTCAGCTCCAGGAGCCGCATCCAAGCCCTGCGCCGCGATCCGCGCGTCGAGGCCACCTGGCCTGCGGAGCGGACCCACGAAGAGATCCTGGCCGACTGCCTGCTGACGGGGAACGGCCTCGATCGTTTCATCGCTTCGATGGCCACGCGCTCCGGGACGACTCCCGCCGCCCTCATCAGCAACGACGACAACGTGCGGCTCGAGTTCGCGACGCCGCGGGGCAACGTCCTGCCGTGGAACGCGACGGACACCTTGCTCGCCGACATGCGCGAGTTCCGCGACCCTGCCGAGATCGAGGCGCTGCTCGGGCCATGAGCTCCGGCCCCGACGCCCCCCCTACCTCCGCGGGCACGACACCCAGCGTCGCGATGCGACTGACGACGCTGTGCCTGACCGCGTGGGGCTACGCGGCGCTGTCGTTTGGACTGCTCGGCAAACGAACCTACGAGCAGATCCTCGGGCTCGACCTCGCGCCCCCCAGCGGCGACGAGCGCTGGCTGATCCCTCTCACCATCGTCGGCGTGAGTGTGTCGTTCATGCTGCCGGGGTTCGTGACCGCTGCTGCGCTCTTTGCCGTTCGGCGCTCGAGAGCTGCGCTGGTGTGCGCCGCGCTGCTCGGCGGTCTGGGCGCCGCCGCCGTGACGGTGGATCTCGCCATCTACGCGGAGTTCGGGCGACACCTGAGCGACGTGCTCCGCTTCCTGGCCCTGCCCAGCGGGCGGGTGGCGGGAGGCGACAGCGGGCGCTGGGCGCTCAAGACGGCGCTCCTGACCTTCGGGTCCATCGGACTGACCGCGCTCGGGCTCGCCGGATTCGGCCGCTTGGTGCTGCGGGCTCTCGGAGGTTTCACGCCCGGGTTTCGCGCCGCGACCGCCGCGCTCTGCGTATCGGTCACCCTCGGGGTTGCCGTCGCCCCACCCGTGCTGGCCGGAGCCTGGCGTCACTCCTTGCTGCTCGAGCGGCTGTTCGCTGCACTGCCGTTCGATCTGCGTCGACACGATGCTGCTGCGAGCCAGCTCTCCGATCCCGCCCTCGCGGCTCTCGAACAGGCGCTGAGCGACGAGTACCGCACGGCGTTCGCCCGCCTCTTCGTCGAGCGCCAGAGCGACGCGAAGCTGGCCCCAGGGCCGCGCCCCAACGTGATCGTGATCGTCATCGAGAGCTGGCGCTACGACGCGCTCACGCCGGCGCTCATGCCGCGTCTGAGTGCGTGGGCCGCCCGCGGGCTGCGGCTCGAGCGCCACTACGCCGGGTCGATGTACTCCGAGGCCGGCCTGTTCGCCCTGCTCTACGGCCGCTCCGCCCTCGAATATCACGCGACCCTGGACCAGAAGTTACGACCCGAGCTCAATCAACTGCTCGCCCGCGCGGGCTACTCATCAGGGTACTTCTCGGGTCAGCCGCTCAGCTGGATGCGCCAAGAAGAGTTCGTCAACGCTTCCACCTTCGACCGTTTTGCCCATGACGACCACGGCGACTGGGTCGGGTGGGACCGGCGCGCCCTCGGCAGCCTGGTCGACGCGGCCAACACGGCGCCGAGCCCCGTCTTCTTCCTGAGCTTCCTGATGAGCTCGCACTTCGAATACCAGTACCCCAAAGAGTACGAGACCCACCTCCCGGCCGACACCGAGGTCCGCTTCGGCACACCGATGGCGTCGCTGGGCGAGGCCGCCGCCGTGCCGCTGATGAATCGTTACAAGAACAGCATGGGGTTTCTGGACGCGCTGATCGCGGACAGCCTCGATCGCCTGGCAGCGGACAAGAACCTGATCGTCGTCACCGGCGACCACGGCGAGAGCATCTTCGACGATCGCCGTTTCGGTCACGGCTACTCGTTCGCCGAGATCGTTGCCCGGACTCCAGCGTTCATCGTCGGTCCAGGAGTCCGGCCGCGTCGCGTCGAGACCCCCACCCTGCACACGGACCTCTTGCCGACCATCGGGCACGTGCTCGGCGGCCCCGCCGCCAAGCCCGAGCTCTTCGGCGGCCCCCTTCCGGAGCTCGAGCGCTTCGGCGGGCGCGACCTGCTCGCTGACCGTGCGCCCCGAACGGCTCAGCTCCTCGCCCACACGGCCTGGGACGGCAACGTCGCCGACGTGCTCTTGATCTCCGGCAACGACCGCTTGCGCCTCGAGCTCGATCTCAGAAAACCCCGAGTGCGCTTGAAGGGCTTCGAGGACGAGCTGGGGCGCCTGCTCCCCGACAGAAGCGCCAATGCCGAGCTCGCGTCGCGGCTGCGTCTAGATTTTGCGGCGGAGCTCCGCTCACTCTCGGGTGGCTGAGTCGGGCGCGGCCATGCGTGCCCCCGCGGCGTCTTTGCCCGAATCCGCAGGCGTCGCGTCTGCGAAGCCCGCACCGGCATCGGGCGAGTCCGCATCGGGCGCCGCTGCATCCTCGACGATCGGCGCAATCACCCCGGCATCGTCCCGGGGCTCGCTCGGAGGAGTCGGGACCAGTGGCGGCGGCAAGATCAGACCGGCCGAGATGTTCCCGAGGGACGCGCTCACCCACTCGGCGACGTCCACCCGAGCCCGCGCGGCCCACGGATGGCCGGCCTTTTCCAGGCACTCGGCCCGTGCGGCCAAGAACCCGAGCTGCCACCACGGTAGCTCCAGGTTCGCGCCCAGCGCCTGCACACACAGCGCCGAGTCGCCGGAGACGAACGCCAGTCGCTGCCCCAGAATGAGCCGCTGCTCGTCCTGGTTGTAGACCGCCAGCGGGCTTTCGATCAGCACCCGAGCGGCCGTCGCCGACAGATCCACCCGCCCTCCGATGATGTGCGGCAGAAGCTCGACGGCTTGATGTGCCGTGTCACACAGGGGCAGCGCCGTCGTCCGCAGATCGACGAGCGCCTTCAGCACCTCGTCGAGCGCCTCGACCTGTCGGCGTTTGCCGGCCAGATAACGAGCGCGCACCACGTGTTCCTCGGCCCGGTAACCCTCCAGACCGAGCTCGCTGGCCAAGACGAGCGCCCGCTCGTCCTTGTTCTGCGCGAGGACCTGCGCCAGCACGTATTTTTCCACGACGTCGTGCGGCGCGACGTCCCGCTGAGAAAACCAGGCGCGACCGGCGGTCTCGTAGTCTCCGGCGCAGCCGGCCGCGAACGCGTCTGCCCGCGCGCGCACCGTCGGATCGGAATACGGCAGATCCGGCGCGCGGCCCGAGCCGATGATGAGCCAGGCGCGCGCACGCTGCTCTTCGACGCGACGCCAGTCCACCTTGCCACGCACCTCCGGCTTCGCGAGCCCACGCGACTGCGTGAGGGTCGTGAGCTCGACGGAGATGTCCGCACCACCCGACCCGACCTGACGCGCGAACGCATACTCGAGCACGTTGTTGTCGTCGGTGTTGATCGGCGGCGAGGTCGACTCGGCGATGGCTCGCGTCAAGGCGTCCCCCGCGAGGAAGTGCGACAGGACACCCTCGGCATCCGCGATCAGTCCGGCCCGCGGCAAGATGGTGCGGTAGGGCTCGAGCTGAACGCGGCGACGCAGCTCATCGACGTCGTAGACTCGCGGCTGCATGCCCGCCAGCAACAGGAAATCGCCGCCTTGGGTCTGCCACGCCTCGACGAACGGGAAGACGGTTCTGAGAGTCCCGAGCACGATGCGCACGGTCTCGGTGTCGACCTCGTAACCCTGGACCCACTGCGCGAACATGCCGTTCGGGTTCAAACGGCGCGCCACCACCTGGTAAAACTCGCGTGTGAAGAGCGACGCAACGCCCGCGCGGTAGGGATTGCTGGGTTCACTCGCGACAAAATCGTACTTGCGCTCGTTGGTCAGCAGGAACTCGCGCCCGTCACCGAGAAACAGGTGCACGTTCGGTTGGTCGAGCACCTTCTGGTTCGCCGCGGCCGACGCCCGGGCGACCTCGACGATCGCCGGCTCGAGCTCCGCGACGTCGACGCGCTCCATGCCCGGTACACTCGAGAGCCAGCCAGACGTCATGCCCGTGCCGAGCCCGAGCACGAACGCGGACTTCATCTCGGGGTGCAAGAGCGCCGGCAAGATCCCGAGCAATGCCTGCGTGCCCCGGTCCCCGAATACGGAGCCGTCCGATTTTCCGCTGACCAGAAAGGTGATGCCGTTGCCGGTGGCCACACCCAGGCTGCTCTCGACGCCGTCCTTCTCCCAGAGCATGCGCAGCTGCATGCGGTTGCTCCAGTCGCGCAGGCCGTTCTTGTCGTAACCGCCGAGTGAGACGCGTCCGGCGCCGATCGGAGTGTGTCGGCTCACCGCGGTCGGGCCCCGGGCCGTGAGCATGGCTGCGGCAAGTCCCGCAGAGAGGACCGCGGGCAGCGCGACCAACAGGCGTTTCTTGGCAGCGGTCCTGGCCTCGATCACCAACAAGACCAGGCACAAACCCAGCAAGACAGCGGCGACCAGCTTCCAGCATCCGGTTGCGCCGAGCCGCGGGAGCAGCACGAACCCAACCAGGAGCGCGCCGACGATGGAACCCGCGGTGTTGAACGCGTAGGTCAACCCCACCTGACGAGCCACCTGCGTGCGACCGGTGCCCAGCAGGGCAAAGAGCACCGGGAACTGGTAGCCGGCGACGATCGCCGCCGGCAGCACGACAATCACCGTGACCATGACCCAGGTCACGACCAGAGCGGCGAACCCGAGGCTCGCCATCGGCCGCGTGTAGACCGCGAAATATCCGACACCATCCCCGAGCGCGAACGGGAAGATCACACATGCGGCCTCGAGCGCCACGGTGAACGCCAAGAGCGAGAGGGTGGCGGGTTCCGTCTCCCGGCGTCGTGTGTAGACGAAGCTGCCGATGCCGATGCCCGCGAGCGCCACGGCAAGGATGAGCCCGAACGTGAAGCTCGAGCCGCCGAGGATCGGGCCCAGCATGCGGTACCACACGATCTCGAGGCCCAAGAAGGCAAAACCAACCACCGCGGCGACCAGGTAGACGACGCGCGTAGGACGAGCCGACGGTTCCGCGGTGCCATCGGCGTCCGGCGCGCCGCTGGTCTCCTCGCTCGCGGGCACCCTCGGCAGCTCGGCGCCCGCGCGCCGCGCCAGCATCGCAACCAGCGCGTTCAAGAGCGCGGCCACCCACAACGACAGTCGCATGCCGAACAGCTCGAACAGCACGAACGTGCCGAGCAGCGCACCGAGCACCGCGCCCGCGGTGTTGGCAGCGTAGAGCCGCGCGAGCTTGCCGCGCGCGAGATCTTCGTCACGCTCGACCGCCCGCGCCGCCGCCGGCAGGGTGCCTCCCATCAACACCACCGAAGGCCCCAGCACGAGCGCGGCCAGCACCACCCGGAGCACCGTGGCCACTCCGGTGCCGAGCGCGGAGCTACCCCCCATGGACCAGTAGACGCGGGCCACGATGTCGACGAGGAACGGCGTCACCGCTGCAGACATCGCCACGCCAAGCTCGAGGTTTCCGTACAGGAGGAGCGGCCGATCGGTCGCCTCGGCGCGCTTGCCGAGCCAGGCCCCGCCCAGGCCCAGGCCGCCGAGAAAGATCGCGAGCACCGCCGACGAGGCGGCGGTCGAAGCGCCGAACACGAGACGCAGCATTCGCTCCCAAGCGGTCTGATAGATCAGCGCCGCCATCCCGGAGCCGAACAGGAAGACTGCGACCCTTGGCGTGACGGGTTTCATGACCTCACCGTCGATCGATCCCTTCGCCCCACGACCGCCAGCTGGCATTGCAGTCGCCACCGCGACCACTGCTCTGCCCCGCGCAGCGGGCAACGTCGAGCGGGGGGCCCGCGACGAGCAGCGCGTCCTTGCCGAGGTAGGACAGATCCGAGAACCACACGTTGTTGAAGCGCTCGACTCGCCACTGGACCTCGTCGCGCGCCTGCTCGCCTGCGGTCTTCTGCAAATAGCTCCGGGCCAGCGCCCGAACCTCCTCGTCGTCGACGACCGTCAGTACCCGCTCCAGGAATTGCACCGTCGCCTCCCGCTCGCCGGCTTTCGACAGGATCGTGGCGGCGGTAATGCAGTGGTACGGCAGGTTTTCATTACTCCCCACCAGCTCGCACGCCCGAGCCAGGCGCCGCGCACCCTCGAGGCGCCACTCCTGCTTCATTTCGGCGTCCTTGAAGTTCGTTGGCGCGAGGTAGGCCATGAACTGCCCTGCTTGCGACCAGAGCTCCGCGTCGAGGGGTCGCTCTTTCATGCCCCGCTCGAGGATCGTGCGCGCGCGCACGTAGTCCGCCTCGCGTGGATTCACCGCGCCGAGGGTCAGGAGAGTGTCCGCGTAGCGATACGGTCCGCGAAAGGTCGGATCGAGCTCGTTGATGGTCTCCAGGTAGTTCCCGACGAACTCGAAGCGGCGCTTCTCTTGGACGTGAATGCCGTACGACACGAGCACCTGGGAGAAGAGCAGATCGGCGAGGGCCGAGCGAAAACCCAGACTGAGCGCGACCGTCTGCTCGGGGCTCGGCAGCGCATAGATGTCGGTCCCGGTCTTCAGCTCGTGAAACTGCTGGGCCAGGTTCGGCCGCGTCTTTTCGATCACCGCTGCACAGAGCAGCATCAGCGCCATTGCGATCAGCGCGCCCCGCAGCCGCCCCGCGCGACCCGGGCGGTCTTCACTCGATTTCACGATACATGTCCATGGCCGAGACCGTCGGCTCGCCGCCAGCGCGCGACGCGCCCGAGATGCTGAACTCGCTGGTGCTGCCATCCCCGTCGAGGTCGCCGAGGGCCCGGGCGTAGAAGCTGGATTGCTCGGTGCTGCCGCCGCTCTCGAAGGCGAAGCTGAACGAGTGCGGCACCGTGAAGCCGAAATCCAGGAGCCTCCAGGTTGGATGCTCCCAGGTTCCAGGCGGGTCGGTGACCCGCGTGCCCGCCGGTACCAGGGCGGGGGTCAGGCTCACACTCTCCGGGTATGCGGAAGCTGCCGGGCGGGCCGCAGCCATGGCCGTGGCTCGCGTGGCGATGCGATTGAGCCCGTCGATGGGCTCGACCAACTTGGATGCGTGCAGGTTCCTCACGAACGCGGGCAGCGCCGTTGCGAGGACCGACGCGGCCACCGCGACCGCAACCGCAGCTTCGACGGGGGTGAGCGAACGCACGCCCCGTTAGCCTTCTACGTTCGAACAAAAGACACAAGCCGCCTGCGGGAAAAACGCCCCGCCTCGGCGCCGCCCTCACGTTGACGCGGCGGCTGAATGGGACTGTCCTTGCGCTGTGCTGAGCGCGGTTCCCGAGCCTGACGCCGCCCGGGGCGCCACTCGGGCCGAGACCATCGCCGAGTGGATCGGCCGCGTGGGACTCCTGGGCGCGCTCGCGGTCCAGGCCTTCAAGCGGCTCGCCGACCCCGATCTGCCGTGGCACCTGGCGCTCGGCCGTTACATCGCGAGCCAGAGAAAAATCCCGAGCATCGACCCGTTGGCGTTCACCCACCGACCCGTGCAGTACATCGAGTTTCTGAGTGACCTCGGGTTCTATGGATTGATGCGCGTCGGGGGGCCCCTCCTGCTCCAGCTGTTCGGCGCGGTGTTGCTGGCGCTGCTCGCGCTCCTGCTGCTGGCACGCTGCCGAGGCGCCGGACCGATCGCGCTCGTGGTCGTTGCGCTCGCGCTCGCCGCCATCGGCGACTGGATCTTGGTGCGACCCGCGACGTTGTCGTTCGTGCTCCTTGCCTTCACGCTCTGGGTGCTCGACGCCCATCGCCGTGAGCCAGACCGCAAGAGAACCCGGGTATGGCTCATGCTGCTCGTCCCGCTCTTCGGTCTCTGGGTCAACCTGCACGGCTTCGCCGTGCTGGGCCTGGTTCTGCTCGTATTTCACGCAGGCTACCGCGGGGCATGCCGCCTGACCCGCGGCCGCCTCCCGCGCTTGTTCCCGAAACAAGACGGGGGTGACGCCGGTCGGACTCTGATCGTCGCGAGCCTGTGCGTCGCGGCCTCCGGCGCCAACGTCGCCGGCTATCAATTGCTCACTGCGCCGCTCCGGGTCGGAGGAGACTTCTCGCGCATCGGCGAGTGGCAGCGCACGAGCCTGGAATTTCTGGCCCGTCACGAGCTCGGGATGCTCGCCTTCGGCGTCGTTGTTGCGCTGGCGCTGGCGTTCGGGCGTGAGCCGAACGAGAGCCGGGTGCCCCCCGCCTACGAGCTCGGGCTCCTGGCCGTGGCGGTGTTCTTGGGTCTGAGTGCACTCCGCATGCTCCCGGTGGCAGTGATCATCGCCGCGCCCATCGTGGCCCGACGCCTGGCTGCGCTCGCGCCGGTCACCCCCAGCTTGCACTGGCTCTCGGGCCTATCCCTGACGGTCGTCGGCCCGATCTTGCTGGTGCAAAATCCCACCAGCTTCGGCCGAGGCTTCGAGCCTGCACATTTTCCGGAGGCCGCAGTGAGCTTCATCGAACGCGAGCACCCCGCCGGCCGCATGTGGAACTATCTCGACTTCGGCGGCTACTTGAGCTGGAGATTGTATCCGGAGCACCTGGTCATGATCGACGGGCGCAGCAGCTGGGTTCACGCGCCGGCGCTGGTCGATCAGTTCCACGCGAGCCTGCGAGACGATGCCGCGTTCGAGAGTTTGGTCAGCGAATACACCCTGGAGTGGGCCATCGTGCGCGCGAAACCCAACGAACCCTTCGGCGCGCCCATCGCCAAGTCCCCCGCGTGGACGCTGGTGTATCTCGACGGCATGAGCGCCGTGTACGTGAGAAAGGCCGGCCCCAACGCGGCGCTGGCTGCCCGCGGTTATCGGCTGCTCCGACACCTGACCGCTCCCCAGATGGCACTCGAAGCGGTGCTTCGCGGCCAGCTCGCGCCGAGTGATCTCGACCACGACGCGCAGCTGGCCATCGAGCAGTCGCCCGATGACCCCCGCGCGTGGTTCTTCGAAGCCGCCGCCGCCATCAGCACCGGTGACACTGCGCGGCTCGGCCGCGCTCGTGCGCAGCTCACGCGTTTGGTGCCCGGTCATCCCCTGATCGCGGTCTTCGACGCAGCCGCGGCGGGAGTTCGGGCGGGGAGCAGCCGGTGACCGAGACCCCCGCCTCCGAGCCGGAGCCGAGAGCCCAAGGCATCGGACCCTTGGCACTGACCCTGCGCGACAGCGCAACGCGCGGTGTGCTGCTCGTGCTCTCGGTCGCGGCCGTCGAGACGTTCGTCCGCACCGTCACCTTCGCCGCTCACTTCCCGGATCTCGGCGCGGCGGCGCTCGAGCTCGCCACACGTACGGCTCGGCTCTTGGTCCTGGCGCCTGCCGTCACCGGCCTCGACCTGGCGCTGACCGCGGCCAGCCGCGCGCGCGCCTTGGGTGAACCGCTCACGCGCCGCGCCACGTTCACCCTCCAGGTGCTGCATGCACCGGCTGCCGTCGTGCGAGCCGCGCTGCTCTACGCCGTCAGCACGCTCGCGCTCACGAAGACGCTGGCCCTCGACTATCAGCTGCGCTGGCACGCCGGCGCGCTGTTCGCACTCGGGGCGTTGCCAGTCTGGGCAGCTCTCGAGCTCGGCTTCGCCAAGCTGCGCGGCAAGTCGTTGGCGAAACGGCCGAACCTCGCCGGCGGCCTGCTCTGGCTGGTGTTGCTCGGCGTGGCAGCCTCGAGCCTCACGTCGGCAGCGGACGCGCCGGTCTTGGGACCGGCGCTCGCGCTGGTCGCGATGACGCTATTCGGCCGCGGCCCCCTGCGCGTCCCGCCCTGGCGAGGTCGCGTGCTCGGCCTGATCGCCAGTCTCGCGCTCGTGGGACTCTGGCTCGACTCGACCCACGCCGCGCTGCGCCGGTTTGCTTCTGCCCGCGCGCCCTTCAGCGCCCTCGCCCTGCGCGGTCTGCAGGAGCTCACGGACTTCGACGGCGACGGCAGCTCCGGGCCGTTCGGGCTCGACTGCGACGATCTCGATCCAACCCGCAGTCCCGCCTTCGTCGACCTCCCCGACGACGGCAGCGATCAAAACTGCACGGGCAAGGACGGGAACCTCCAGCTGACGACGGCGACGCTCGGCCCCACCAGCCCGCGCGCTCAGCGCTCGGACCGCGCCGCTCCGAAGGACAGACCCGCAGTGATTCTCTTGACGGTGGACGGCCTCAGAGGCGACTGGTTCGAGGACGGCTCGGCGCTGCCCCAGACCCGCCGCTTCGTCGAGCGCTGCCACCGTTTCACCAACGCCCACGCGAACGCCAACTCGACCGGGGAGTCCCTGCTCTCGCTGCACACCGGAATGAGCGCACGGCACGTGCAAGACGGCGACGCATGGCGGGTCGCGCTCGCAGATCCCAAGAACAAGTTGCTCTCGACGCCGCCGACCCTGGCCTCGTTGCTCGACGGGGCGGGCTACTCGACCCTCGTGGTCTTTCCGCCGTTTCACCTGCACAATTTCGCCTTCCTCACCGGCTACGCGCGGGGCGGAACCTTGCCCAACACCGGCGACGGTTCGTTCCCCTCCCTCTCGGTCAGCCTGGAGCGAGCCCGAGCGCAGATGCGCGAGACCCCGACCAGCGAACCGCTGCACCTCAGAATTCACCTGATGGACCTGCATGTGCCGTATCGCGGCGGCGAGGGACAGAGCGGTTACCTGCGCACCGCGCGGGACATGGATGCCGAGCTGCTCGCCTTCCTGCAAGAGCTGCCGGAAAGTGCGCTCATCGTGCTCACCGCGGACCACGGCGAGGCCTTCGGGGAGCACGGCACGACGAACCACGGGCACAGCCTGTTCGAGGAGGAGCTGCACGTGCCGCTGGTGCTGTGCGCGCCGCCCGGCTTCGACCTCGGCCCGCCACGAGCCATCGACACCCTCGTGGGCTTGGTCGACGTGCTGCCGACCCTGATGGATCTCCTGGGCCTGCCTCACGCCTATCCGTGGCACGGCCAGAGTCTGGTCGACCACCTGCGTTCAGGGCGTCCGCTGCCGCGGCCGTGGGTCTTCGCCGAGCGCTGGTCGAGCGAACGGCGCACCCAGACGCTCCTCACAGGTTGCCAGAAGTGGATCGAAGACCTCGACGCCGGTTGGCGGGCTCGCTTCGATCTGTGCGCCGATCCCCACGAGACGCGTGATCTCGGTACACCGGGCAGTGAAGCAACTGGCCAGCTGCTGGGCAGCGTCGTGGACACCGAGCTGGACGCCATCCGCTCCTGGCGAGTCGGTCGCACCTCGACGCAGTGAGGAAAGCGAAACGCGAGTCGGAAAGCCAGGTCCACAAAAAGCAAAGTGCCCGCGGACGAAACGTCCGCGGGCACGCTGCAGCGTCAGGAGAAGCTCATTCCTCCGGATCGACTTCCTGGATGTTCGGCGCGACGTTCACTTCGAGACCACCGGCCGTACCGGACTGCACCTTGCCGGCCATGGTGAAGGTCGACAGCGTGCCGTCGCCGTTCAGGTTGCCGTTGGCAACGGCGTTGAACCAACCGGTAGTGTCACCCGCGCCGTTCGAGGCGTAGGTGTACATGTAGTACTGCGGGTCGGTCATCGTGAACTTCAGGCAGGCGAAGCCCGTGTGAAGTTTGGCTGAATCCACCGACCACTCGGCCGGGCTCGACTGATACTTCTGGCCCTTGATCGAGGCAGAAGACGCTGGGATGGTCGCCGAGGCCTTGTCGCACAGCTTGTTGCTGATGTTGGCCACGGAGCCCAAACCCAGGACCGCGCCGGCCATACCTTCACGGGCGTACGCGCTCGCAGAGTCCTTCGACATCTGGCCCAGTGAGTTGCGCGCTTCTGCCGTCTTGGCGTTGGCGATGTACTTACGGACGCCGTAGATTGCGAGCGCGGCGAGCACGCCCACGATCGCAACGACGATCATGAGCTCGACGAGCGTAAAGCCTCTTTGCAGTTTCTTTTTCATGGTTGCTCCTTGTCTTCGTGAATCGGGTGGACGGGCCATTCCTCCGCGCCCGGCCACCCGCCGCGCGCGCACGGTTACAGAAGGTGCCCGGTTCCTGAGAACGGTCGGGCGCGATCGATTTGAATCACTCGCTGTCGTTTTCCGCGTAGATTTCCTGCGTGAAACTCGAGCCGACGAACATCGAGTACTTGCTGTCCTGGTTGAGATCACCGACAGCCTTGACCACGAACCACGGCTCGCCCGTGGCTGGCCAGTTGAAGACCTTCGTCGTGCCCATGGCGGGGGGCGTGTCGCTCGGCCCGCCAGATTTCGTGACGTAGCCGTACTGGACGGGGTTGGGCGTGGAGACCCCGAAGAACAACCACTTCTGGTAGTCGCCGTGGCCCGTGTTCACCCAGTGGCGTTTCGCGTTGTTCGGGTTGTCCGGGTAATAACTGCTGAGCGAGGTGGACACGTCGTAGTAGGCGTTGAACTCCTCGCGCCAGGCCTCCTGCGCCGTCTTGATCTGGCCAATCATGTAGATGGGCTCGACGGCCTTGCTCGCGAACACGTATTTGCGCACGCCGTACACCGCGAGGGTCGCCAGCGCCGCGACGATGGCCACCACGACCATCAGCTCGACGAGGGTGAAACCTCTTGGTGAACGCCCACGCATCTGCGGTTGCTTAGTGCAGCAACCATACCAGCAGTGCTCCGGCGGGGTTGTTCGCGGCATTTCAGCAATCCTCCCATGCCTGAGGCTCAGGCGGCTAAATCGAAGTGACGATTCTCGTCAGTCGTGCGCGCGAGACTGCCAATGTTCGACAGGTGACAGGGTAGCGTGCGCACTTACATATGCCCCGGAACACCCCGGCGAACGCACAGCGGCTGCGCGAGGGAAATCCCCGCCCGCCCCGCGTCACTCGCCCTCGTGTTCCTTGAACAGCTCGCCGTTCAGGCTCGACGCGACGTAGTACGACTTCACGCCGTTTTCGTCGGTATCCCCCATCCCCTGGATCACATACCAGGGCTCGATGGTTGCGGCGATCACCGGCCAGGTGGGTTTGTCGACGGTCACCGGTACCGCCATCGCGGTGAACGGTCGCCCGGATTTCGTCACGTAGGCGAACTGCACCGGTCCCGACACAGTGGGGTTCAGTAACTGCCACTTCGCGTAGTTATTTCCGGTGACCTGTTGCCAGTCGTAGAGGGTCCGGCCGGGCGTCGTGGTCGGGTACCAGGCGGTCATGTTCGTCGAAACGTCGATGTATCCCCCGGTCTCCGCGCGCCAGCGTTCCTGGGCCACTCGGATGCTCTGGACCATGCCAATGGCCTCGACCGAGCGGGAGTGGAAGATCCAACGCCGGAACATCACGATGCCGACGGTCGCCAATACACCCACCATCACGACGACAATCATCAGCTCCACCAAGCTGAAGCCGCGGCCGCGTCGCGGTGTGGTCTTACGTCCTACCCGCCGCATGATCGATCCAGTGTACAGATGCACGGTGCGTACCATCAAACACGATCGATTCTAGCCCGCGGTTCGCCAGAGCGCCTGCTTTTTGGCCTCGCAAACGGCGGCGGGGCCTGAAGTTATTGCGTACCCGACTCCGGCTCCGGCTCCCCATCACTTCCGTCCTCGAAGCCCTGCTTCGATAACCGATAGCGGAGCGAGCGGAACGTGATCCCGAGCAGCTTGGCGGCCGCCGTGCGATTGCCGCCGGTTTGCTCGAGCGCGGCCAGCAGCAAGCGCCGCTCCGCCTCGTTCAGGACCTCGTCGAGCTGGATCCCCTCGGGCGCGAGGGTCAGGAGCGAGGCGGTCGGGGCGCTGGCACTGCCGCTCACCTCCGCGGGCAGATCACCCAGCCCAATGGAGCGCGAACCGGCCAGCGCAACCGCCCGCTCGATGACGTTCTCGAGCTCCCGAACATTGCCCGGGTACTCATAGCGCTCGAGAGCGCGCAGCGCATCGGCCGTGAACCCGCTGACGTCCTTGCCCATCTCCGCCGCGAAGCGCTTCAAGAACCGCTCTGCCATCAGCGGAATGTCGTCACGCCGCTCGCGCAACGGGGGCAACTCCACCCGGATCACGTTCAAGCGATAGTAGAGGTCTTGCCGGAAAACGCCGCGAGTCACCTCGGCTTCGATGTCACGGTTGGTGGCCGAGAGCACGCGCACGTCGATGGCGGTCTCCTGCGTTGCTCCCACCGCGCGCACGCTGCGCTCCTGCAGCACGCGAAGCAGCTTGACCTGGAGCGATTGGGGGAGCTCCCCCACCTCATCGAGCAAGAGTGTGCCTCCGTGCGCGTCGCGGAATAGCCCGCGGTGCCGGGTCTGCGCACCGGTGAACGCGCCCTTTTCGTGGCCAAACAGCTCGCTCTCCATCAGGGCCTCGGGCAGGGCGCCGCAGTTGACGACCAGGAACGGCCCGGCGCGCCGATCGGAGCGCTCGTGGATCGCCCGGGCCACGCGCTCCTTGCCCGTCCCACTCTCACCCGTGATGAGCACCGTGGTCTTGGTGGCGGCGATGCGGTCGACCAGCTCCATGACCGCCCGCATCGGCGCACTGCGCCCGAGCACCCCGCTGTCGGAGCGACCGATCTGAGCCTTGAGCCGGGTATTTTCCGACGAGAGCTGCTGCTTTTCGAGCGCCTTCTGGATCAGCGCCGTGATTTCCCCGGGCTGGAAGGGTTTGGTCACGAAGTCGTACGCGCCGCCGCGCATGGCAGTGATGGCGTTGTCGACCGTCGAGTGGGCGGTGATCAGCACGACCTCGGTCGATGGCTCCCGACGTTTGGCGGCCGCGAGCACGTCGAAGCCCGAGCCGTCGGGCATGGCCAGATCGGTGAGCACGACCGGGAAGGGCTGGGGGCTCTTTTCGATGGCCTCGATGGCGGCGCGGTACCCCGCGGCCAGAACTGCGTTGTACCCCTCTCGCCGCAGGGCGATCTGGAGCAGCTGCCGGATCCCGGGCTCGTCGTCCACCACGAGAACGCTGAGGGGCCTCGGGATTAGTGAATCCATCGACAGCTCCGTTCATATCACGCGGCCGGCTCCGGCGCGCTGACGGGCGGTTCCCTTGCTTTGTCCAGCCAGAAGCCTAGGCTTGTGAGCGTAACTCATAGCTTTGTGATGACGGTCTACTGGCACTTCCCTCGCAGCGTTCGCTGGGCGCTGCCCCTCGGCGTGGTCTGCGCATGTGTGGGCTGCGGCGACGGCGCGGCGGCGCCTGGAGACGACGGGACCGGCGGCTCCGCCGGTGCCACCAGCGGGCCGAGCGCGTTGGCGTTCACGCCCGCAGAAACCCTGAAGCTCGTCCCGGGGGATGTGCAGACGCTGACCGTTCAGGCCTCACCGCCCGGTCACTATGCCGTCCGGTTCGCCCTGCTCGGCGACGCCAAGGACGCCGCCCTCGACCAGAGCGAGGTCACGACGGACACCGCCGGCCGAGCCGACGTGGTCGTCACCGCCCCGAGCTCCGCCACGACCTTCAGCGTCCGAGCTAGCTCCGGCGACAAAGTCTCCGCGAGTCTCGGCGCAAGTGTCAGCGCGTTCGGCTTTGCGACCCTGCAGGTGACGCCGAGCTACACCGGAAAACGCAGCATCTCGAGCTGGGTCGCGAGTGTTCGAACCGGGGTCACCTGTGCCGAGCTCTCTGGCGATTTGCTCGCCGACGGCGATCTCAAGGGCAGCGCTCCGGCAGGCCAGAGCCCGCAAGTCGAGGACGTGCCGGTCGGCCCCGCGCTGGCCGTGACGCTGCGGGGAGCGGAATCCATCGCTGGCTGCAAGGACGTGAGCGAGGTCGATGCCGGGGAGGTCAAGGCTGTCACTGTGCCCGTGCTCGATCTGCCCATGAACCTCGACGGCGCCGAGCTCGATCTGGTCCTGGGACTGGAGGGGGCCAAGGAAAAGTGGGGCGCACTCTTGGGGGTCGACGCCGTGCTGGCTGCGCTCTCCCCGGCGTCGAACGACGCCGCCGCGCTGCTCTCCGGCATGCAGGCCAAAGCCACCGACGTTGCTGCGTTCACCGCTGCCCGCAAGACGGCAGGCTGGGACGGCCTCGTCGAGACGACCCTCGGCGGTCCGAGCGCGCTCCGCACGTGGGTCAAACCCTGGCTGACCCAGGGTGCCGAAGGGCTGGCATCCCCCGACACCTTTCGCGGCCACCTCTCGAGCGCCAGCGGCGTAAGCTCGAAGATCTGGCTGTCGCTCGAGCAAGTCGCCGGAGCGGACGCCGCGGCGGCAGGATTTCCGACGCAGTTCTTGGCCGCTTGGCAGGCCCACCCGGACGACAGCATCGCGCTCGGCGTCGATCTCAATCTGCTCCCCTCGCGACTCCTGACGGCGCTCGCCCTCGGACCCGCCAAGGCCCAGGTGACGGGCGCAGGCTCGGTCGCAGAAGCGCTGGCCGAGGTTGCGAGCTGCAAGAAGGTCGCGCAGACGTTGGTCGCCAACGGAACGGCCCCCGGCGAAGCGTTCAACAAGTGCGACGCCTCGTGCTGTGAGACGCTGTGCGAAGCGGCAATGAACAGCCTGTGGCAGAAGGCCAGCGAAGCCTCGGCGGAGCCACTGGCTCCCTCCGCCTCGCTGGTCATCGCGGCAACCGCCAACGCAATCGTCGACGATCTCGCCAGGCCCAGCTCGTTCTCGGGGACATGGGTTGGTAATTTCAGCTCGGGCAAGAACACGGAGCCCGTCGCGGGCTCAGCCAGCGCGGACAAACCCCCGCCGCCGCGTTGACCGCGAGCCGAGCTCAGTCGCGGCCCATCAGGAGCTCCTGCCGGCGCGCATCCTGCCACACGCCGGACGCGTGGCAGAGCGCGATGGAGCCCACGCTGAGCAACACACACACCAGGGAGACGATGCCGAAGAGTTTGTTGCGCTTCCAGGGCTGACGCTCTTTGTAGAACGCGTAACCCAGGGGAAATCCGCTCAGGAAGCCGCCGATGTGCGCCGCGTTGTTCACCGACAATGCGAACGCGAAGATCGCGGCGTAGATCACCACCCGCACCAAGAACTGTTTCCACGCCGGATCGCGCGCCGCATACAGATAACCGATCAGCGCGCCGGTCAGACCGAAGAGTCCGCCGCTCGCTCCCGCCGTCAACGCGGGCGCTCCGGTGAAGGCGTACCAGAGGTCGCTGGTCACGAAGCCGAGCACCCCGGTCAGGATGAAGGCGAGGGAGAACCGGCCGGAGCCGAGGCGCTGCTCCGTCGCGCGGCCGAAGTCCCAGAGCGCCATCATGTTGAACCCGAGGTGCAGGAGCCCGAAGTGAACGAACATGGCGGACAGGTAACGCCACGGCTCGACGCGTCCCAGGTTGCCGAACAGCGCGCCCCACTTGAGCGCCTCCGAGACCCGAATCCCCCCGAGCATCTGCAGCTTGCCGCTCGCCAGCGCCGTCAAGACGAAGACCGCGACGCACAGGATCACGTAGAGTTTGGTCAGGGGGAACTCGCGACCGAGCGCGGTCGCGACGAGCCCTGCTGCACTCCGACCGAGGGGTCCCGGGAGCTTCTGGCCGCAGCGAAAACACACCTTCTCGGTGACGGAGTTCAGTCCCCCGCAGTGAGGGCAGATGCTGGAGCCGGGCGGCACGGTGCCCGGGAATCTTTCGGCCAAGGGCTGTGCTGGCAAGCCCTATCGTGTCTCGGCCCCACTTCGCGCGGCGAGAACGGGGTCCGAGCGGACCGCCGAGCGGGCACTGAACACACGGGCGTAAGCTCCGGGGCCTTTCGCCCGTTCGGCTGGCATGAGCGCGCTGTGCCTCCCGGCCTACCCCAGCCTCCCGGACCCCCGGGCCGCCGCCGCCGCGCTCGCCTGGCAGCTCTTCTCGGGGCTGTTCGAGGCAAACCCCCCGTGTAGAGTCCGGGCGGTGCAGGAGCGGGACCCGGCAGAGCTCGAGGAGGAGCGCCTGCTCGTCGAGCGAGCCAAGGCCGGCGAGCGGGACGCGCTGGGCTCGTTGCTCCGGCGCTACGGCCCGCGCCTGTATCGCAGTGTGCTCTTGCCGCGCCTGGGCAGCGCTGCGGCTGCAGAAGAAGCACTGAGTGCGACCTACATGAAGGTCGTGGAGCGGTTCGACCAGTTCAGCTGGCAGAGTGTCGGGGTCTACCCCTGGTTGCGCGTGGTCGCCCTGCGTGTGGCCCTCGACCAACTTCGCGCCCGCAAGCGCGAGGTGTTGTTCGAGCCCGCGGACATCGAACGTGAGATTGACGCCGCCGAGCGGGACTCGCGCGAAGCCGAGGTGATCGAGCAGCACGATCTGGCTCGCGCCCGCGGCAAGGTCGACGATCTGCTCGGGCGCTTGAACCCACGCTACGCGACGGCGATCCGCCTGCGAGTGCTCGAGGAGCGTTCGCGAGAGGAAGCGGCGAGCGAGTTATCCGTCAGCGTGGCGACCTTCGACGTGGTACTGCATCGAGCGATGGCCGCGCTGAAAAAGGCCCTCGCGAGCGAGGCGGGTGGGACATGACCGAACACCCCAAAGACCCCGCGACCGACGCCGACCTCCCGCTCTTGCCGGAGGAGCAGGAGGAGGAGCTGTGCCGCGCACTCCGCGCGGCCTTCGCACCCAGCGCGCTGGACGAGGCCGTCAATGAGGCGCTGATCGCCGCGGCACTGGAAGATCCGCTGGCGCCCCCGAGCCCGGAAGAGATCGCGGAGAGCACGCGACTCCGCGAGGCACTCGAAGGCCGCGGAGCACATCCGGCTGCTGAGCTGGCCCACGCACTCCGCTCGGCCGCCACTCCGGACAAGCTCGGCGCCCTCGCTGCCGAGCGGGTCGCCGCCCGGGTGCTCGGGCGGCGCACCGGTGCCCCGCGCCGAAACAACGTGCGGTTCGTGGCGTTCGGGACTGCAGCCACTGCCATCGCAGCGCTCGCTGCAGGCTGGTTCCTGGTGCTCGCGCCCGCGCTCGACGCGGGTCACGAGGGGTTCGCGCGGCGCGCCGCAGACCTCGCCGTCTCACGCTCGACCGCCGCCATGTTCTCGGAGAAATTCGAGGCGACGGAGACCACGGCGCGCGTCGATCGCATCGCCCTGGCCCGCTCGAGGGAGCTCAGATCCAACCGCTACGCTTTGTGGGGGGTTCGCTGACATGTCCCGTCGACACCCCCTCTCTCGGCTGGTCTGCCTGCTCGGCGTCGCGCTGGCCCTCACGCTCGGCGCGTGCAGCAAGGGTTCGAGCGAGCGAGCGCCGGACGGCGACGCCGCCGCGCCGATCGATCCTGTGCTCTTGGCGTTCCTCTCGCGAGCCAAGGCTGCTCACCACAGCGCAGATCTTCACGAAGAAGCCGGCCGGCTCGAACAAGCGGTCCACGCGCTCCAGGGCCTGGTCGACGGCCCCGCGCCGGGCGGCGCATCGCCGAGCGCGCCCGAAGTTCGCGAGGTGCTGGCCGACAGCCTGGCGCGCCTCGCCGATCTGAAGAGTCAGCTTGGCCTGTATCCCGCAGCCGCGCGCGACGTCGAGCGTGGACTCGAGCTCGCCAAGGAGACCACCTACTTCCGAGGCCACCTGTTCGAGATCCGAGGCCTGGTCGAAGAGCGCCTCGGCAAGAGCTTGAAAGACAAGGGTGAGTCTGCGGCGGCTGAAGAGGCCAAGAAGCGCGCCCTCGATGCGTTCGAGAAGTCGATGGTGATCCAAGCCGAGGTGATCGAGAAAGCAACGGGCCCAGCGGAGGCGGGCCAATGACCCGCCGCTTCGGCCTCGTATGCCTACCACTGAGCCTCGCCATCGCGGCGTGTGGAGCGAGTCCCATGCCTCCCGCCGGAGCCCCAACCAGCGCGCCGGCAGCGAAGGAATCCGAATCCAAGAGCCCCGAATCCGGCCCGGCTCCGGGCGGTGAGGGCTCGGACGGGGACGGCTTGCAGGGCGGATATGCCGAGCCGCCGCCGACCTCGCTGGGCGACGCCGAACGGGCCCTCGAGCTGGGCGCCGAGCGCCTCGGCAGCGAGCTCTCGGCCGGCAGAGACTGCGATACCGCAAGGAAATCCCTGGCCTCGATGGAGCGCGCGAAGGCGCGGATCTGCACTCTCAATGGGCCCGACGACCCCGGCGCCCGCTGCAAGAGGGCAACCGAGCGCGTCGCAGAAGCTCGGGAGCGATTGCGGCGCGGCTGCGACTCGTGACTCGCGCCGCTCTCGTCAGCCCGAGCGGCGGCCTACCGGTCCGCGTGCGAGACCAGCGCCTCGGCGAACGCTGGAGCACCTGGCAGCGCTGCAAGAACGCCGGCATCCGCGCGGCGGTGCGCTGCGCGCTCGGCTTCACGGATCATCTACCGGCTTCGACGCTGAGGCAGCTCGGACGCGGGCTTGGTCGACTGGTTTGGTGGTTCTCCCCCGGCCTGCGACGCCGCGCGCGCGAGCGGGCGACCGACGTGATGTCGGATGACGAAGCGAGACGTGTTGCCCAGCGCTGCTTCGTCAATGCCGGCGAGAGCCTGGCGCTCAGTCTGTTGTTGCGACGCCCCGACGTACGGGCGAGTGATTTCATCGACGTCGCTCCGGCGGCGGAGCATGCGCTCCGGTGCGCCGGCGGCGCGGTGGTGGTCAGCGCGCACCTCGGGCCCTTCGAGTTGATCGCGCCGCGTGTCACCGAGCTGGGGCTCCCGACAGCGGTCGTCGTGCGAGAGAGCTACGACAAAGACCTGGACCCTCACATCGACGAGCATCGGCTGGCGCGAGGGGTGACCGTGATCCACCGAGGGCGAGCGGGCGCGCCAACGCGCATGGTGCGTGCGCTCCGCACCGGACGCCTGCTCGGTGTGCTCGCGGATCTGCCCGCGCGGGTGGAGACGACGGACGTGATTTTTCTGGGTCGGCGGACTCTTTTGCCGACGGGACCGGCACGCCTCGCCCTGGCCGCGCACGTTCCACTGCTGGTGGCGTCCCTGACGCGCCCGACTGGCTCGGCCCGATTTCAGCTGCACGTTCGGCGCATCGACAGTGAAAACGCCGACGCGCACGTCATGACGCAGCGCGTTGTGTCCGCGCTATCGGAGGCCATTTCCAGCGGGCGAGACTGGTGGCTGTGGATGGCTCCGGGCGACCCTGGCTGATTTGCAGAAGAATCGACCCACGGGCTAGGCTTCGACGGGTATTTTGGGCGCTTGGAGACCGAGGGATAGTGCAATCGCGTGAACAGGCTCGACTGCCTCGCGTGGTCGACGGCATCGACATGCGCGCGCTGCCCATCGGTCCAGAGGAAGCCTTCGTCCTGACACGCGTCGATGGCCGCTCGAGTGAAGCCGACATCGCTGCCGCGACGGGCATCGACAGTGGTCGGGTGAAGGAGAGCCTCAAGCGCCTCGTGGAGCTCGGGGCGGTTCGCTACGAAGACGCCGTTGCGGCCACGTCCTCGGCGCCTCCGCAGAGGGAGCAGCCGACCGTCCCTCCGGGCGTGCGAATTTCGCACCCGGTCATCGAGGCTAAATCAACCGAGCAACAGGACGCAGCCCACCCCGCCTCCGCCCTTTACGATCCCGGCGAGCTGGACGAGGACGTCGAGCTCGAGCTGCCGCGCAAGCGCAAGATCCTCGACTACTACTATCGGCTCGAGACGGTCTCTCACTACGAGCTCCTGGAGGTCAGCACCGACGCCGACAAGAAGGTCATCAAGGATGCCTACTTCAAGGTCGTCGGGATCTTCCACCCGGATAAATACTACGGAAAGAAGCTGGGCAGCTTCAAGCTCAAGCTCGAGCGGGTGTTCCAGCGCCTGACCGAGGCGCAGGAGGTCTTGGCGCGCAAGGCGACGCGCGACGAGTACGACATCTATCTTGCCGCACAGAGTCGGACCAAGGCGCTGGAGCGAGCGATGCGCACCGAGAGCACCGAGCTCGAGGCGGTGAGGCAGCGAATTGAGCAAGAAGCGCGGCTCTCGGAGCGCGCGAGCCAGGCGCCACCGAGCACGTCCTGGCCACCGGCGGCGGACCCTGAAGAGCGGCGGCGCGCGCTGGCGCGAAAGCTGCGCGGCTCGATGGTACCTCCGGGGCGAGCCTCGGTGCCGCCGGAAGCCCCGCCGTCCAACCGCATTGCCATCCAGGAGCACGTGGCGGACGAGCTCAAGCGCCGCTACGAAGCGCGGCTGAGCCAGGCGCGGGAGAACCAGGTCAAGAAGTACGTCGACGCCGCCGAAGGCGCGATGGCCACCCGCGACGTGATCTCCGCGGCCAATGCTCTGCGCATTGCGGTCAGCCTCGCGCCCGACGACGAAGCCCTCAAGGAGCGTTTCGAGATGGTGCAAGACAAGGCCAGCGCGCTCCTCGCCGACACCTACCTCGAGCAGGCAAAGTACGAGGAATCCAACAAGCACTTCCTGGAGGCCGCGCAGACCTACGAAAAGGTCTCGCGTGGCAAGCCCAACGCGAACATTTTCGCCAAGGTGGCGACCTGCCTGTACGAGGGGGGTGGCGACCTGCGCAAGGCCGGGGACATGGCCCGGAAGGCCGTTGCGCTGGCCCCCAAGGCCGTCGAACCTCGGCTCACCCTGGCCAAGATCTACGTCAAAGCGGGCATGAAAGAGAGCGCCTTGGCGGAGTTCGAGCGCATCGGCCAGATGAATCCGGGCGATGATACGATCAAGGACTGGATCAAACGCATCAAGCGCGGAGACGCTTGATCCGCTGAACGACTCGGAGACTTGGAAAGGGAACAATGGCGGAAAAGGTCATCGGAATCGACCTCGGCACGACGAACTCGTGCGTCGCGGTCATGGAGGGCGAAGCGCCCGTCGTCATCCCCAATCGCGGGGGCTACAAGACCACTCCGAGCATCGTCGCCGTGACGGAAGCGGGAAAGCGTCTCGTTGGCCACATCGCCAAGCGTCAGGCGATCACCAACGCCGAGAACACGGTCTACGCGGCCAAACGGCTGATCGGGCGCAAGTGGAACTCGCCACAGGTCAAGAACGCGCTGATGACGTCGAGTTACTCGATCGTCGAAGGGCCCCACGGTGACGTGCGGATCAAGCTGCGCGACAAGACCTACTCCGTGCCCGAAATCAGCTCGATGATCTTGCAAGAGATGCGGGTCATCGCCGAGGACTACCTCGGGCACCCGGTCAGCAAGGCCGTCGTGACCGTGCCGGCGTACTTCAACGACAATCAGCGCCAGGCCACCAAGGACGCCGGGGCCATTGCCGGGCTCGACGTCATCCGCATCATCAACGAACCGACGGCGGCCTCGCTGTCCTACGGCTTCGGCAAGGACCTGGACCGCACCGTCGCGGTGTACGACCTCGGCGGCGGCACCTTCGACATCAGCATCCTCGAGATCGGGGCCCACGGCGTGTTCAAGGTCATCAGCACGACCGGTGACACGTTCCTGGGCGGCGAGGACTTCGACGCCAGGATCATCGACTGGCTGGTGGAGAGCTTCAAAGAGGAGCACGAGATCGATCTCCGCCAGGACCGCATGGCCCTCCAACGGCTGAGGGACGCGGCGGAGAAGGCCAAGTGTGAGCTCTCGAGCGTGAAAGAGACGGAGATCAACCTCCCGTTCATCATCTCGACCGGCCGCAACGAGGCGCTTCATCTGCAGCGCACGCTGACCCGCCAGACCTTGGAACAGCTCACCGAGGACCTGGTCGAGCGCACCGTCGACATCTGCAAACAGGCCCTCGACGACGCCAAGCTGGGCGTCGACGAGGTCGAAGACGTGATCTTGGTCGGCGGCATGACCCGCATGCCCACGATCCAGAAGTCCGTGGCCGACTTCTTCAACCGGGAGCCGAGCAAGACCGTGCACCCGGACGAGGTCGTGGCCCTCGGCGCGGCGATCCAGGGCGCTGCCCTGGTCGAAGAGAAACACGAGATGATCCTGCTGGACGTCACGCCGCACGCGCTCGGCATCATGACGTTTGGCAGCTATTTCGAGGAGCTGATCCCCCAGAACACCACGGTCCCGACCAGCCGGACGAAGGTGTTCACCACCAGCCGCGACGATCAGACCGCGGTGAAGATCCTCGTCATGCAGGGCGAGAGCAAGAAGGCCGACGAGAACGAATTGCTCGGCGAGTTCATCCTCACCGGACTCCGCCGCGCGCCCAAGGGGCACGTCGAGATCGAGGTCACGTTCGAGATCAACACGGACGGCATCGTCAGTGTGCACGCGAAGGATCTCGAGACCGGCCAGGCTCAGTCGATCCAGGTCACCGCCACCAGCGGTCTGACCCAGGACGAAATCAAGAGCATGATGGAGAACGCCAAGGACTACATGGTCGAGCGCCGTCACGACGAGGCGTTCGAGGGCCTGAAACAACAGGCCGAGTCCCTGGTCGCCGAGGTCGAGCGCCTCTTCCCCGACGTGGAGCGCGTGGTGGGCGGAGCCGACTTCGGACGCGACGCCATGAGCAAGGCCAAGCGCATCGTGGAAGCGACGCGCGCGTGCATCGAGAAGGGCGACAGCGACGGTCTCAAGGAGCAGATCGAGCAGCTTCAGCGCACCGAGCGCATGTTCAAGGGGGTCGTGGCACGTTCCTGAAGTGATCGAAGCCGCGCCTGGACGAAGGTAAATGGGCAACGACAGCAGCAAACCCAGCAAGTCCCCCGCCGATCTCGAGCTGATCGACATGGCGTGGGACGACGACGCGAGCGGGACGATCCCCCTCGCCGGTTTGCAGGTTGTCCCGGATCTCGAGGCGGACGAGTTTCAGCGGGTCACGAGCATCCCGGAGGAGCCAAGCGACGACTACGTTCGGCACGCGATGGCGCTGGCCGAGGAGAAGGAGGAGGCCTCGGGCGTGCAGCCTCTCGGCGACCACCGCTTCGAACGCCGGACCCCCATCGGCCTCGGCGACAGTGTGCCGGACCTCGACGAGCCCATGGGCGAGCGGGAGAAGTTCGACGACCTCGGCCTCCACCTGCCGTCCGACAAAGCGCCCGACGCAATGCAGCTCGGTCTGAGCGCGGAATCCCTCGAGGCCGACTTCGAGACGCCCATCGCGCCCGCGGTCGAAGAGCCGGTCGTCAGCCGAATGCGCGACCGCTACGCCGCCGGCGATTTCACGGGCGCGCTGGAGCTGGCCGAGGCGCTCCTGGAGTCAGAGCCGGGCAACGAGGACGCCGCCCGTTTCGCCGAGAGCTGCCGCGAGGTGCTGCTGCAGATGTACTCGGCTCGGCTCGGCTCGCTGGAACAGTCCGTGAAGGTCGCCATCGCTCCCGACCAGGTCCGCTGGCTCTCGCTCGACCACCGCGCCGGGTTCCTGCTCTCATTGGTCGACGGCAGCTCGTCGCTCGAGGAGATCTTGGACATCAGCGGCATGCCTCGCCTCGACGCGCTTCGAATCATGCACACCCTGCTCGAGCAGCGAGTCATCGCGCTCGGCGAAGATGGCGCGACTCGCTGAGCTGCTCGGCGGCGTCACACTCTCGGCGCTGGGGCTGCTGCTCCTGGCCGGGAGCCGGGAGAGCCTCGCGGACACCCTCGGCGCGACACCGAAGCCGACCGATAGCGCGCCGGCTCCCCCACCCAGCGCCGAGCCTGCGCGGGTGGCTTCCTACGTGCTCGACGCCCGCCTCGACGCGGCCACTCACATCATCACCGGCAAGGGCACGCTCACCTGGCTCAATACCGCGCGTGAACCCACGCGTGAGCTGTGGTTTCACCTCTACCTCAACGCCTTCAAGAACGAACGGACGGTCTTTCTGCGCTCACCTTTTGGTGCAGGCCGGAGCGGAGAGCACGGCACCGATTGGGGTTACATCGACGTTTCGCGGCTCTCGATCCGCGAGCTCGGCAACAAGGACCTGTGGCCCGACGCGGCGCGCGTGAGCCCGGGGGATCCGGAAGACCAAACCGACATTCGCCTGCCGTTGCCCAGCGAGGTTCTGCCGGGCAAGACCCTGACGATCGATTTCGAGTGGACCAGTCGTTTGCCGAGCATCGTGGAGCGCAGCGGTTACTCCGGGAACTTCCATTTCGTCGGCCAGTGGTTTCCCAAGCTCGCCCGCCGCGAAGCAGACGGGCGCTGGGCCCATTTCACCTTTCATCCGCAGGCGGAGTTCTACGCGGATTTCGGTCGCTACCAGGTGAACCTCGACGTGCCGCGCCAGATGATCGTCGGCGCGACCGGACGCGAGACGAAGAACGAGGTCGACGGCGACCGCAGACACCTCAGCTTCGAAGCGGATCGGGTCCACGATTTCGCGTGGACCGCCTGGCCGGACTTTCGAGAAAAGCGCGAGACCATCGCCGGGGTCGACGTGCGGGTGCTGTATCCGCCGGGGCATGAAAAGAACGCGGGCGTCGAGCTGTCTGCGGTGCGCGCGGCGCTGCCTCGCATGAACCAGCTGTACGGCCCCTATCCGCACCCCACGCTCACCGTCGTTCATCCCCCCGAACACGCCAAGAACGCCGGCGGCATGGAGTACCCGACGCTCATCACCACCGGCGGGCCGTGGTGGGCACCCTGGTCGGGCCTGCGCATGGTCGAGGGCGTGACCGTGCACGAGCTTGGCCACCAGTGGTTTCAGGGCATGCTCGCGTCGGACGAATACACTTGGCCTTTCCTCGACGAGGGACTCAACACGTTCGCGGAGACGGGCGCGATGAACGCCATCTTCGGCTCGGGCTCGCTGGTGTCCAGCTTCGGGCTGGAGATTTCGGGCTCGGCGGCGCGGCGCGCGGTCGCCCTCGAGAGCGCTCACGACGATCCCGTCGCACAGCCTGCAGCACGCTTCTCCAGTTTCCAGAGCATCGGTGCGCTGGTCTACGCCCGCACGGCTCTGATCCTGGAGACCCTGGGCAACGTCTGGGGGCGCGAAGCGCTCGAGCGCGCGCTCGGCAACTACGCTCGGCGCCAGCGTTTTGGCCACCCGCTGCCGAAGAACTTCCTGGACGAGCTCCGGGCCGAGATGGGCAGCGACGCCCACGACATGGCGGAGCGGGCTCTGTTCGACAAGGGGTGGGTCGACTACGTGCTCGCGGACCTCGACTGCGTGCCGAGCACACCGAGCCCGGGTGTGTTCGACGGGCAGACCGGTCGGACCACCGTCGAGCGAGAGAAACCCAAAGACGCCCCGCTCCACTCCTGCCGCGTGCTGGTTCGCCGCCGCGGAACGCTCGAGTTTCCAGTCCACGTCGATCTGATCTTCGCGTCGGGCAAGAGTGAACGGCGTTACTTCGACGGTCACGGCGACTGGGCCACATTCGAAGCGACCGGGCCCGACGAGGTCGTCGGCGCCATCGTCGATCCCGAGCGCAAGGTGCTCTTGGACCAGGACTTCGGCAACAACGCCCGCCGCAAACGCCCTGCCTTTGGTCACCGTGTGCTCGAACGATTCACCTATTTCACCGAGCTCGCGCTCGGCTCGGTCGGCCCATGAGTGCGCTCCGGTCCGGATTCGTAGCGACGCGAAAGGCCATTCGCGCGGTCGGCTGCGTCTGGGCGCTCCGCCTGCTCGTTGCGTGGATCCTGGCGAGCCCGCTCTCGCGGGCGCTCACGAGCCAAGGGGCCACGTCCCATCCGCGGGGTGACGCCATCCTGTTCGAGCCCGGTGGGCTGGAGCTGTTGGATGCAATCAGAGGTTCATTGCCGGTGCTCGCGTCCCAGCTCCGCGGTTCCCTGATCATTGGTGGAGTGCTGGCGTGGCTGACGTTGATCCCCGTCGGCGGCCTGCTGTGTGCGCTGGCGGAGCCGCGCCGGACCGGCCCGGCTGAGTGGACTCGGCGTGGTATCGAGCTGCTCCCTCGGCTCAGCGTGCTGTTCGGCGCCCGCCTGTTCTTCCAGGGACTGATCGCGGTCATCGCGGCACTCGGCATCGGCGCGCTCGGCCGCCGACTCGATCTGGTCTGGGACGAACGTCGTGCCGACCTCGCGCAGCTCGGCTTGGCGCTGTTGTCCGTGTGCATCGTGCTGGGGCTGGGGGTAATCGAGGATCTCGCCCGAGTCGAAGTGGCCGGCGGCGCACGCGTGCTCGCCGCGCTCCGGGCTGCGCTCCGCAGCCTACGGCAGCATGCCCTCGTCATGCTCGCGCTCGCTACGTTTCTGCTCGTGGCGGGCTTGTGCCTCGCGCTCGGCGGCGGCGCGTTGCTTGGCGCGATCGATGTGGGTCGAACGGGTGCGGCGCGGGTGACGGCCGCCACCTTGGTCCATCAGGCGGTCATCTTCGGCCTGATCGCCCTACGGAGTGTGTGGCTGGGTGCACTGATGCACCTGCGCACCTGGGCGAAGACTGCGCCCCCCTCAGCGCCCGGCGCCGAGGATCTGCCGATACACCGTGAGGTAGCGGCGAGCGGGGCGATCCCAGCCGACGTCGAGTCGCATGACCCGACGCCGCAGCCGGGGCATTGACGGCGAGGCGTAGGCAGCGAGGGCACGCGCCACCGCCCCCGCGAGCGAAGCCTCGGTCTCTTCGTCGAAGAGGAAACCCGTGCCGGTCAGGAGCTCCGCTTCACAGTCGACCACCGTGTCGAGGATCCCACCGACAGCCCGCGCAATCGGCCACGCGCCGTAGCGCTGAGCGATGAGCTGCGCCTGGCCCGAGGGTGCCAGGCGTGGAGCCATCAGCGCCAGATCGGCGGCCGCATACAGGCGCCGCACACCCGCCGCAGTCGGGCGCTCGACCAGCGCAAAGTCGTCCGGGCGGCGCGTGCGCAGGAGGCGAAGTTTCTTGGCCTGGGCAGGCGTGAGCTCGGACGCAACGACGATCGCCAGATCGTTCTTCAAGAGCCCCGCGAGGGCGCCGACGAGCAGCTCCCCTCCCCGCTCGTGCGTCAGCGGACCGTCGATCAAGAGCAGCGGCCGGGTGACGTCGATGGGCAGCTCCAGCTCGCGCAGCACGGCGCCTTTGCAGATCCCCTTGTTGGTTGCGTCCTCCGCGTCGTAGCGGCTCGGCAGCGCCGCGTCGGTCGCGGGGTTGTAGACGGCGTAGTCGATCCCTTGCGTGATGCCCACGATGGTCTTGCCGGAAGCGGCGACGGCGCGGGAGAAATCTCCGAAACCGCTGGCGAGCTCCGTCGCGTACGTGGGCGAGACCGTCGTCACCGCGTCGGCGTGGGCGATGCCTGCTCGCAGCAGGTTCGGCTTGCCGTCCACCGCGAGCGACGTGTCCTTCTTGATCTCGGCGAGCAGGTCTTCGGCCTGATCACTGTCGAAGCTGCCCTGACGTGCGGCGTCGTGAATCGTCAGCACGGTGGGCACCGGCGGCCCGGGAATTCGGCCCAGCGCCAGGGGCACGAGCGCCGCCGGCGCGTCGTGCAAATGGACGATGTCGAACGCCGTGCCCTGCTGGGCGCGCTGCCGCACCAGTGCCGCGGCCGCCTGTGAGAGCAGGGTGAAGCGCTTGGCGTTGTCGGGGTAGTCGACGCCATTTTCCGAGTAGACACCCGGACGATCGAACAAGACCGGGGCGTCGAACAGGGTCACTTGCACGCCCGAAGGCAGCTGCGCGTCGAGCACCGGAACCTCACCGCCGTCCGGCAGTGGCAGCGGCGTCAGGCGCCGCGCCATCAAGAGCCCGGACTCCTCGAAGCCAGGCTGGCGGGGGATCGCCACGGTGACGTTGTGTCCGAGCTGCCGCATCGCCTTGGCCAACGAGTGGACGGCGTCAGCCGCCTCCGTCTCGCGGACGAACGGGCTGAGCTCGAGCGCGACCATCAAGATTTCCATCGTGGGGGCGGTCTATCACGACACCCCGCGTGCGTCCCCCCTGCCCTTCGGGCTGTGGCTGTGGCGCCGGGTCGAAGCGGGTCCGGCGCCCCGGCGGGCAGCCCGTTCTTCTCCACTCGCCCCGCCTGGACTACGCTCCTTGGCGATGGAACTGCTGGTCGAAAAGGCCAAAATTCTCCACGAAGCGCTGCCTTACATCCGGCGCTTTCACGGCCGAACCTTCGTGGTCAAGTACGGCGGGCACGCCATGGTGGACGCCGAGCTCAAGGAGAGCTTCGCCCGCGACGTGTGTTTGCTCCGCTACGTCGGCATCCGGATCGTGGTGGTCCACGGGGGTGGACCCCAGATCGACCAGATGCTCGCGCGCATCGGGCTCGACTCGTCGTTTCAAGCCGGCCTGCGTGTCACCGACGACGCCACGATGGACATCGTCGAGATGGTGCTCGGCGGCGCCGTCAACCAGGACATCGTCGGGCTGATCTGCAAACACGGCGGGCGCGCCGTCGGACTCAGCGGCAAGGACGACCACTTCATGCGCGCACATCGCCTGGCGGAGGTGCCAGCAAAAGACGCGGCGGGCGGCGATGTGCTGGTCGATCTGGGACGCGTGGGCGATGTCGATGAAGTCGAGCCTCGCATCGTGGACAAGCTCCTGGACAGCGGCTTCCTGCCCGTCATCGCGCCGATCGCGGTGGACGAGGCAGGCCTCGCGCTGAACGTGAACGCCGACACCGCGGCCGGGCGCATTGCCGGCGCCCTCGGTGCTGCCAAGCTCGTCCTGATGACTGACGTCGACGGGGTGAAGGACGAGACCGGCGCGCTGCTGTCGTCGCTCGACGCCGCCGAGGCCGAGGCGCTGATCGCTCGCCAGGTCATCCGCGGGGGCATGATCCCCAAGGTGCGCTGTGCCCTCGCCGCGGTGAGCGCTGGCGTCGAGAAGGTGCACATCATCGACGGGCGCCGGAGCCACGCTCTCTTGCTGGAGATCTTCACGGACCACGGCGTGGGCACGGAGATCCGACGCGCCGGCTGACCGAGGCGAAGGCAGCAGAGTGGCAGCTTTTCCCGACTCCGGAGCCAGTGAGCTCGCGCTCGTGCGCCCCCCGGGCATCCCCGAGGACGCCATCTTGCGCGTGGTGCGGGTGCCGGCGGAAGCCGAAGGCATGCGCCTCGACGTGTTCATGGCCGGACAGCTGCGCAACACCAGCCGCACCCGCGCCCGCTCCATCGTCGACAACACGGCCTACTCGCCGGCAGGCAAGAAGCTCAAGCACAACGACCGGGTTCGCGCCGAAGATCGCGTCGTGCTCTGGCGTCTCCCGTTCGAAGAGCTGGACGAACCCGCACCGCTACCGGTCGTCTACGAAGACGAACATCTGCTGGTGATCGACAAACCTCCGCTGATGGCGGTCCACCCGACTGCCCGTCATCACCACGGCACCGTGATGAAACAGCTGGAAAAGACCCGCCCGGGCGAGTTCTTTTCGTTGATCCACCGCATCGATCGCGAGACCAGCGGCCTGCTGTTGGTAGCCAAGACCCGCGCCTCGGACCGCGCCTTCAAGAAACAGCTCGAAGACCGCAGTGTCGCGGTCTCGAAGGGGCGCGCCGAGCTCGACGTCGAGAAGGACTACCTGGCCATCACCTGGGGCGTGCCCGAAGCTGGCTTCGTCGAGCTTCCCCTGGAGCCCGACACGGACAACCCGCTGAGGGTGAAGATGCGCGTCGCAAGACAGGGCGGCCTCGAGGCGCGCACGGAGGTGATGCTGCTCGACTCGGTGGCGGGTTACGCCCTCAGCCGCTGCCGGTTGCACACGGGGCGCCAGCACCAGATCCGCGTGCACCTGGCCGTCACCGGCACTCCCATCGTCGGCGACAAACTCTACGGCCCCGACGAGCGCATGCTGGCGCGTGCCGCCGACGGGGAGCTGACCGAGGCCGATCTGCGCGCGCTGGAGCTGCCTCGCCACGCCTTGCACGCGCATCGTTATCGCCTCACCCACGCCATCACCGGAGCGCAACTCGAGCTCGAGTCCCCGCTCGCGGCAGATCTGGCGGCGTTCTGGCAGAGTCGCGCGGCCGCGACCTGAGCCGCGAGCGCTCACGCGGACCGAGGACGCGATATTCCGGGATCAGTCAGTCGCGGCGTCGGTCCCGGCTTCCGCTTCCGGCGTTGCGTCCGCCGTCGCGTCGGCTTCGGCGTCGCTCGTTGCGTCCATCTCTGCGTCGCTGCCGGCGTCCGGGGTTGCGTCCGCCTCCGCGTCGTCGGCCGCATCTGGCCCCGCGTCGTTCGAGGGGCAGCCGTTCGGCGCCGAGCCCGCCAGCACCTTGACGACACACTTCTTCTGGGTGAGCGCAGCGCAGCTCGTGTGCCCTGCGATGTAGGCGACACAGGCGCTGACCGTCCCTTGATCGTACTCCGAGCAAGCCGGGTTGCCCTTCTGCAGGTAGGTCGGGCACGGCGGCCGTGTCACCGGACCGCAGGACAGCTCCGCGCGTTTGGCGTCTTCGGCGCCGGTGATGGCCTTGCAAGCCTCGCTCTCCCCGAGGCCCACGCCGTTTCCCGGCGGCTCGTAGCTGGTGTCACCACTGCCCCCGCCGCCAGAGTCGTCCGAGGAACAAGCCCCGACGCCCAGCAAGCTGACCGCCGAAAGTACGCAAGATAGGCCCAGGAGGAGTCGCCGCATGGCCGCGGAGCATACACGATTGACGCCGCACCGTCCTTCGCGATAGCGACGCGCCATGCCCATTCGACGCGCGCTGTTATCGGTGTCCGACAAAACCGGTCTCGTCGATTTTGCACGAGCGCTGGCAGAGCGCGACGTCGCCCTGCTTTCCACGGGAGGAACGCTCGCGGCATTGAAGAGCGCTGGCATCCCCGTCGAGGGTGTCGAGAGTTACACCGGCTCGCCCGAGGTCATGGACGGGCGGGTCAAGACGCTGCACCCCCGGGTACACGGCGGGCTGCTCGCCCGCGAAGGCACCGACGAAGCCGATCTGGAGCGCATCGGCGCTCGACTCATCGATCTGGTGGTCGTGAACCTCTACCCGTTCGAACAAACCCTCGGGCGCCCAGATGCGGCCTTCGACGAGCTGATCGAGAACATCGACATCGGTGGCCCGAGCATGTTGCGCTCCGCCGCCAAGAACCACGCCCGGGTCACCGTGGTGTGTGATCCCGAGGACTACGCCCTCGTCCTCGCCGAGCTCGAGGCCAGCGGCGAGACGAGCCTCGCGTCCCGCCGCCGCCTGGCCGCCAAGGTCTTCGCTCACACGGCGGCCTACGATGCGGCAATCAGCGGCTGGCTCAGCGCCGAGGGTGAGACCGATGGCTGGCCGAGGTACCTCACGCTGCCGATGGAGAAGGCCTACGGCCTCAGGTACGGAGAGAACCCGCACCAGTCGGCGGCCTTTTACCGCGAGCGCGGCGCGCCGGCGGGCTCGCTTGCCCGAGCCGAGAGTCTGGGCAGCGGAGCCAAGGAGCTCTCGTTCAACAACCTGGTCGACGCGGAGGCCGCGCTGGACGCCGTGCGAGAGCTCGAGGGCCCCGGGGCGGTGGTGGTCAAACACACGAGCCCCTGCGGCGTCGCCGTTGCTACGACGCTGGCCGACGCCTATCGCGCAGCGCGGGACGCCGATGCCATGAGCGCGTTCGGCGGCATCGTGGCCCTCAATCGCGAGGTCGACGCAACAACCGCGGCGCTCTGCGCAGAGACGTTCCTCGAGTGTGTCATCGCGCCGAGCTTCTCGAGCGCCGCCCTCGAGCGGCTGCGCCAGAAGAGCGCGTTGCGCCTGCTCGCTACCGGAGAGTGGCTGGGACGTGACCATCACGCGCGCACGTTGAAACGCGTCGGAGGCGGCTACGTGTTGCAGAGCCGCGACGCCACCGGTGCCGGGGAGGTGCGCGCGGGCAAGGTCGTCAGCGCACGGCCGCCGACCGAGACGGAGCTCCTCGGCCTCGAGTTTGCCTGGTGCGCCTGCAAGCACGTCAAGAGCAACGCCATCGTGCTCGCGCGACCGGGTGAGACGCCCGGCGCCTTCGTCACGGCAGGCATCGGCGGCGGGCAGACCGCGCGGGTGCTCGCCGTCGAGGTAGCCTGCAAGACCGCGGCAGAGCGCGCACGCGGTAGCGTACTCGCCTCCGATGCGTTCTTCCCGTTTCCGGACGGCGTCGAGGCCGCGGCTGCCGCAGGGGTTACCGCGGTGGCGCAGCCCGGCGGGAGCAAGAAGGACGCCGACGTGATCGCCGCGGCCGATCGACTCGGCCTGGCCATGGTGTTCACCAACGTGCGGCACTTCCGCCACTGACTCGAGCGAGGACGCGTGACCCCCGCTCGAGCGCGCTGCCTGCAAGCGATCTTCGCGGTCGCGGAGAACGGGGTCATGGGACGCGGAGGTCGCCTGCCCTGGGACTACCCGGAGGACCGTGAGCACTTCCGCCGCACCACAAGCGGTCACGTGGTGCTCATGGGGCGCCGAACCTGGGAGGAGGTCGGCGCGCCACTCCCCGAACGGACGAACATCGTCGTCAGTCGCTCGTTCACTCCGCCGCCCGGAGTGCACGCCGTGCCGGACCTCGAGTCCGCGCTCCGCCTCGCCTTCGAGCTCGATCCCGAGCCCTTCGTGATCGGCGGAGCGGTGCTGCTCGAAGCCGCCATGCCGCACGTGCGGCGCGTGCACCTGACTCGCGTGCCAGGGGCGCCAGCAGGCGACACCCACTTTGACTTCGACTCGGACGGGTTCGAGCAGACGAGCGAGCGGCAGGGCAGCCAGGGTTTGGTTTATTTCGTGCTGGAACGCCCCTAAACTTGGCCCTGGACCGGGGGGCATGACATCCGATTCGACGACGCTTCATTAACCAAGCGCCGCCTGGATGTGATGAAACCAAAGCCGTGCTGCAGCATCTGTCACGCCGAATTCGAGGTCCAGTTCCGCTATCAAGCGGAGCTCCGGCCGCGGGCCGGCGGCGGTAGCCCGGAGACACTGTTCTTCTGCTCGCAGGCCTGCTTGGCGCACAGTCACGCCGCCGCGACGAGCGGCCTGGTCGCCTGCGACAGCTGCGGGAGTCGCTTCGCCGTCGAGCTGGCCCGAGAGGTCTTGTATCTCGCCGGGCGCCGCCACTACGCCTGCAGCGAGACGTGTCGCGCGCGCATTGCGAACGCGAGCTCCGCCGACCACCGCCCGAGCGCCGGAGCGAGGCCGTCGCGCCGCCCCGGGTCGCCACGTGTGCTCGCGGTCTTCAACCACAAGGGCGGGACCGGGAAGACGACGACGTCGGTCAACGTCGCCGCCGGCCTCGCCGCTCGTGGCGAGCGGGTCCTTCTGGTCGACACGGACGGGCAGGGCAACGTCGCGGTCTCGCTCGGAGTCAGCGCCGAGCGCTCGCTGTACCACGTGCTGGTGATGGGGCTGCCCATCCGCGACGCGGTGACCGAGGTTCGTCCGGGCCTCGATCTGCTCCCGTCGAACGAGACCCTCGCGGCCGCCGAGCTCTACCTGGCAGGCCGCCGACAGCGTGACCGCGTGCTCGCGGAGCGCCTGGCGAGCGCCCGCGAGAGCTACGACTTCATCGTGGTGGATTGCTCCCCGAGTCTGTCGTTGATGAACCAAAACGCGCTGTGTTTCGCCGATTCGGTGCTGTGCCCGGTGGCCTGCGACTACCTGTCGTTGGTCGGTGTGCGCCAGGTGCTGCGCACGATCCGTCAGGTGAATCGCCTGCTCGGCCACCCGGTCGCGCTGTGGGGCGTGCTGCCGACGATGTTCGATTCCCGGGCGCGCATCTGCCACGAGGCCCTCGGCACCTTGCGCGAACACTTCAAGGAGCGCTGCCTCGATCCGGTGCGCACCGCCATCAAGGTCAAAGAGGCACCCGCCGAGGGTAAGACCCTGCGCGAGTACGCCCCCGGCCTGGGCGCCGCCGCGGACTACGACAAGGTCGTCGAAAAACTACTGGCAGATACGGTGGGCGTCACGCTGACGCCCGAGCTTTCTCGATTGGGAGGTGTGGCGTGACGGAAAGAGACGATTTCAGGGATGCAACGGCGCGGGTGCTCGACCGAGAGGAGGTCGAAGGTGTGCTCTCTTCGAACTTCTACGCAAGCCCCCGGCCCATCGCGAGCGCGCGACCCGCGCGGGCGAGGGACGAAAAACCCACGCACTACAAGGTGATTTGCATCTCGATGTACACCGACGATCTCAAGCGGCTCGACGAGATGGTCGATACGCTCAAGTCCAAGGGACTCACCAAGGCGAACCGCAGCGCGCTGATCCGGTTTGCGCTCGCCGGGGTCGACCTCGAGAGCGTGCCCAAGGGCCTCTGACCGCCAGCTAGAACACCGATCAGCTTGCGCTGCTCGTGTTCTAGGACCTTTACGTTGGGGCTGCGCCCCAAACCCCCGGCCTTCGGCCGTGCGCGCTCCGCGCGCGAGCGCCGAACACATTGCAAGTCGCTGAAAACAAACGACGTTCAACCTGTTCGGCGCTCTGGGGCCGACCGCACTCCCACGCACGGGAGTGCGGCCGCGCTCCTCCCGTGCCCGGACGCGCCCGCGCTCCTTCGTCCCTCGACCAGATGTTGAAGCGGCCGCCGCGGGCCACGTGTTATGGAGTCGCCATGCCGCGGCTCGAATATCGGAACCATCGAGCTGACCCCGAGGCTTGGGCCCGCGAGCTCGGGATCTCCCGAGAAGCGGTCGAGCTCTACCTCGCGAGCGACGTCATCGACCTTCACGTCGACTCGTTCATCTGGCACCGCGTTGGGGTCTACGACCTCGAAAAGCGCCATGGTCACGGGCTCTTCGGTGCTCGCTTTTACAGTCAAGTCGACTTCCCTCGCGTGCTCGAGGCGCAGCTCGGCGGAGCCACCTGGGTGATCACCACCAACCCGGCGCGACCCGCCGCCTCCAGAGCCGAGACCTTCGTGCGGAACCTCGCCGAGCTCCGGCGGGTCTTCAGCCGAGTCAGCGAGCAGTTCAGCCTCGTGCGCAACGTCGCCGAGTACCGCGCGGCGCGCGCCAGCGGTCGGCACGCGGCGTTCATCGGCGTTCAGGGCGGCAACGCACTCGACGTCGAGCCCGAAGCGCTGGACCACCTGGCCGACGGCTCGGTGCTACGGGTGACGGTGGTGCACCTGTCGTCGTCGAGCCTCGGGGTCACCAGCTCTCCGCTCGCCTCACGGCGTGACACGGGCCTGACGGGACGCGGGCGGGAATTCGTCCGAGGGCTGAACGCCAAGAAGATCTTCGTGGACCTCGCCCACATCAGTA
>JADJKB010000007.1 GCA_016706225.1 Myxococcales bacterium | reverse complement strand
GCCAGCGTCATGACCCAGCGCTCGCGCTGACGCCGGCGTACTACCCGGCGGAAGCCGGGTCTGGGAGTCGTTTCGCGCTCACCGTTCGTTCCGCATCGAGCGACGCGCCAGTCGGCCCTCGAAAGTGCGAGATCGACGAAGACGATGACGGGCTCGACAGAGATTGAGATCGAGGGACCGCTTGCCGAGCGCTTCGTGCCAGTCCTTCGGTTTGCGGCCGGGCGAGCGGCACGCCTTGTCCGGTGCGCAGTTCCCGGAGGGCAGGGAGCCCTTCGTCGCGTTCAACGCCTCGCCCTGCTGGGAGAGAGCGGCACGCTCGTCGTCGAGATCACCTACGCGATGCGCTTCTGGCGCAGCGCGATGGGGCTACTACGATCACTTCCTTCGTTCCTCGGCCAGGACGAACGCGCATCCGGGTGACAGCACGAGCCTGACTGTCGTGGTCGAGTCACCGGAGAACAGACGGCGCGCTGGTGCATGAGCTCGTTCCCGAGCGCAGGCGGGATACAAGTGTGGTGTTAATTTCGCCGATCCGACGTGACCTGGAGCGAAAAATGCTCCGGATGAAGACTCGGGACTGGGTAACGTGTACCGCAAGCATGTGCGCGCGCTGGCCTGAAGTCGAGACCTCGCGCTCGATCCGGACGGCCATCCGATCGTGCTTTCGTCGTGGGCAAGATCACTTTACCACCAACGTCATCCCGTATTTCTAGTCGAGCGCTACTGGGAAGACTGCAGCGAGCCTGGTGTTTGGCTTCTGGACTCCGATCAAGATGTGAACAAGTCGCATTTGAACAGGCGCCTCGGTCCCTCCCGTGCTCAAGATGCACTACCCGCTCACCACTCGGCGCCCTCGTGTTCAGCAACGGAGACCTTCGCGGGTGGCTCGGGCAACGCCGTAGGCGAAGACTGGGTCAAAGCGCCTGCGCGTCTGCGAAGTTGGTCCACGACCTCGCGTGCAACTGCGCCCCGCCGCTGGGACGACCTGCCCGCCGAAGCCTCCTGCCGATGCTTGCCTCTTCTGCGGCTCCTGCCGAGCGGGTGGGGCTCTGTGCGTTTCTCTTCCGGCATCGACACGGCACCGGTACGGTCCCCTGGAACTGCCGGAGACCGGGAAAGAACCTGCTGCGGGCGCGCCTCACTCCTCGAAATTCATCGGAAACATCAGCTCGATCTATTTTGGATCGTCTTTTCTGAGCGGTAACCTCTTCTGCGGCGGCTTGTTCGAGAACGGCTGCGAGTCCACCCCACTTCCCCAGATCGTCGGTCGCAAAGGCGCCAAGAACCTCGACACTGACGACGACGGCTCCTTCAACTTCGAGGACCTCTGCCCGACGCAGCCCTCGGCGACGTTCGATCACCTGATCCGGACGGGGACGGCGTCGGCAAGGCGTGTGACCCGAACCCCCAACTACCGGGACACGGGATCGGGAAGGGCTACGCGACCCCACAACCTGCGCGCCTACGCGCCAGCGCCGGGCTGCTCGAAGATCCGAAGCGCCGCGGGTGGCTCGACACGGACCAGGACACGGTCACGAACGGAGCCGACTTCTGCCCAGCCACCCCGGGCGGCTCCGCCGACCAGCTCCCAAACTGGAACCTCTGGGCCGAAAAATCAGTGTTCGTGAGCGACACCGGCAACGCGAGCTACGGCGCCTACGACGACGACGGGAAGGACCTCTCGCCTTACCGGCCGCGCCCGAACGACACCGGATTCATCGAGCGCGGCTCGCTCTGCGATCCATACGAGAACGCCAAGATCTGGCAAGAGCCGGCCTACGCCGGTCTGGTGACGGGCGACGTCTGCCAGCACCACGCAGTTCGGGGAGTCGAAGATCCGGGTCGACGCGGTCCCCCCTCCGCGGCGTGAGCTCGAACGATCTCGCCTTCAGCGGTGGGACCTGCGCGCAGCGCCTGGAGGAGGAGCAAAGAAGCACGGCGCGGCCGTGCGCGTGGACCCGCGCCGCTGCGCGTGCAGCGCGTTCGACAAGAGCCCCGCGGTGAGAGAGGTCGTGTGCTTCGACAAGGACACCGGCGAGTGCCCGCGGGCGTCGCCGCTACCGCAGCAACTGAACACCAATCGGAGCTGGTTCCCTCAAGAGTATCCCAATTGCGCGCGGAAGACCGACATCGTCAGCGGGGTCGCAGTGGACCACTGCATTCCGTTTACGACCACCGCGCCCGTCGCCGCCTCCGCCTTCTGCCCACCCGGCCAGACCTGCCCCAAGGTCCCCGGGGACCTGACCCCCAAAGTCTACCACCTGGGCTGGGAGTGGATCACCGAGCGCACGAATTACCCCGGGCACTTCCGTCCCGAGTGGTTCGAGCTCGGGCAGGGCGCGTTCGGCGGCAGCTACGCGAAGTCGACGGTGGGGTTCACCTTCGCGACGCGCACCTTCCTGGACGGCGTCATCCCTGGCACGAGCTTCCCCCAGGACAGCGACGTCTTCGCGCCGAAGGCAAAGACCTTCAACCGCCCCGTGGGCCAGCACGCCGACGTGGATCCTTGGATCCGCTCCGACGATCCGACTGAAATCCGAGAGCAAGCTCTCGGCTCAGGACAAGCTCCGCCGCACGGGCAGCCTCCGCACGCACTTCAGCGAATCGTTCGCGCAGCCGTCCGAACCCCACCTCGGCCTCAACAAGAACATCCCGAGCGAGTGCAAGCACCTCTACGGGACACCTCCGGCCCAGTCGGTCTGGCTCATCCCGTACAGCAAGTGCATCCCCATCGAGAAGTGCTTCGACCCGCTCGGCGCGGCGTTGCGCGCGGTGGTGAAGAGCACCGTCGACCCGGCCGCGGTGAAGGTCGTCGAGCTCGCCTCGGGGCTGACCCAGGCCGTGCAGGTCGTGCAGCCGGACGGTGGGCTCGCTTCCTCGACTGCCTCATCAGCAACTGCGGACCGCCCGAGGTCAGTGCGGGCTGGCAGATCACCGCGCTCCCTGCCGGCCCCTGACGATGCGGGTTTCGCGGCTCGTGGCCGCTGCCAGCGCTCGCCTGCGCCCGACGGCTTCTCCGACGCGCTCGGCGATCGGATTTGGATCCTGGCCCCAGTCGGTGTCGATGAGAGCGTCGTCGTCTACTCGGTGGTTGGATCGGCGAGCGCGCCCGCGGGCACTTCCCGCGCGGACTTCTTCCTTGGCTCCGAGGACGGCCGGCACGTCGTGGCGTTCGGGGAGGAGCGGGCGGGAGCGCCTGCGTGGCTTCGCTCCTTCGATGTCGACGCGGCATCGTGGACGGAGATCGCACTCCCCGCCGCTCTTCCGGCGCGCGCCAATGCGGCCTACGTGCTGCGCGAGCACGGCCTCTATCGCGCAGGCGGCGAATCGAGCGCCGCGCTCGCGAGCGACGTCATCGCCATCGACTGGCGCAGCGGGCACTTCGAGACCGTCGTCCCCTCCGGGCAGCTCCCGGCACGCGCTCGCCCTGTTCTGAGCTGGGACGTTCAGGGCGAGGGCCTGATCTACGGCGGCGGTGTCGGCGCGGACGGCGCTGCCCACGCCGATCTGTGGTCGCTGCGAGCGGGGCATGGCGTGGCCGAGCGCCTCGTGGCAGATAAAACGCCAGTGGCGCAGGCGCTCGATCCGAGCGGGCTCGTTCTCGCCAGCGGCTTCACCGGCGAGGCGATCTGGTGGAGCGCACCGGGCTACGTCGCGGGTACGGGCGTCGTGCACTCCGTGCGACGCTCGGAGTTCGGGGGCTGGGTCGAGGCCGACATGGCGACCAAAGAGGCGCGCGCTCGCACTTTGCGCCGACGGCTCGATCGCCGAGCGCTGCGCAGCGGCGGCGACCGGTGGCGAACGCCTGGTGCCGCCTGCGCCGCTGGCACCTGCGAGCTCGGTCGCACTGAGCAGGCCGCCGCTTCGCTCGTGCTCCCCGGTGCCGCGGCGCGCGACATCGCGCGAGAGCACTCGACGCTCTGGATCGCTCGCGGCCAGTAGCTCGAGCGCTGGTCGCTCCTCGAGCAGGGTGGCGCCGCGCTCGTGGGCCAGCGTCGACCTGAGCGCACCGATCACCGCGATTGCGGTGCGCGACAACGCCGTCCTCGCGGCCACCGCAAAGCAAGTGGCCAGAGCCGCCATGGTGGACGGAGCCCTTCAGGTGCTCCAGAGCGGGATTGCGATCTGCCGGACCGAGAGCATCGCCAGCGTCGGGCTCCGCGGCTGGCTCGTCGCCACCGGACGGCGCTGCGCTACTCCAGCCCAACGACACTGGCGCGCTCGGGGTTGCGAGCGAGATCGAGCTCGCGATGGTCAAGGGAAAGTGGAGCGCGACTGCGCCGAAGAAGAGCGGAAAGCAGTGCACGCTTCCGCCGGCCGCGGGGGCGCGGGTGAAGACCTCCGTCGCGCGTGACCTTCGACGGGAAGCACGTCGAGCTTCGCGCACGGCAACGACGTCTTCCGGCTGACCTGGGATGCGTCCGGACAACTCTCGCTCTGACGTCACCAGCGTGACCGGCAAGGTCCTGGACCTTCGCGCCACTTCGGATCGCGTGTACGTGGTCGGGAAGCACCCGCACCAGAAGACGGATCCGGGGTCCTCCTCCTCGGCGCCGCGATGACGCTCGATGGACAACACGACGTCGCCGACTGGGTCGAGAGCGAGCAGAGCGGCCCCTACCGGCGCGCGTCACGCCTGAGCGGCGGCGTGGAGGTGGCGTGGCTGGCACAGTAGCCATCGCGCGCTTGCTTGGCGTCGCGCTTGGGGCGCGGCTGTTCTGACATTGGCGCGCAGCTTCGGCAGCCGCTCGAGTCCGGCAGAGAGCACGTCGCCAAAGCCGGACGCAGCACCCGACGTCGATGCCGCGAGCGAGACGGGCAAGCCGGATGTGGAGCTCGACTCGCCTCCCGATCACCCGACGCCACCCCTGGGATCCGGTGGCACGACACGAAACCGGCGTCGTTCGAGGTCGTGCCGCCCGGGCCTCGGCGTGCAAAGGGCTGTGGTGCGGGCTGCAAGGTGATTGCGGAAACGGAGCCCGAGGGCACTGGCCAGCGCCGCCTGCGTGCCGATGACGAGTGGGCGGTCTTTCAGGTCGTTCCGGGCGGGCGAGTGCATGCGGCACTTGAAGACGGAGACGGAGTACGTGGTCGACGATGGGAAGGGGTGGCCGGAGGGGGTCGCGGCAGGGGGCGGTCCGTCGGTCTCGAAGGACATGATCTTCTATACGGTGAGGACGTGGTGGGGGAGCCTGCGGATCGTCCGGTCGCTCACCACGGGCGAAGCCAAGATCGTCTCATCGAGCGACGGTTCTGCCGGAACCATCACGACGTCCTTCGCGCATCCATTCGCCTACTGGGAGTTTGGCCCACCGGACGCCATCTACCGGTTCGACTTGCGTGATGGATCGCTCAAGTGGCTTCCAGGTGGCGGGTGCATCATCATCGAGGGCGCGAGCAACGGCCTGGCGACGTGTGCCGGCGAAGGCTTCGTGGATCTGATCGACTTCGACAAGGGCACGACCATCAAGCTCGGCAGCAGCAAGTTCGAGGATATCGCCGGGAGATTTCGCCGGATGGCAAGAGACCGCAGCCTGGATCGATACGCGCGATCCGGGCCAAAATGGAGCGGTTACGACGTATCTCGACCCCAGCGGTGGAGAGGTTTACATAAGAGACCTCGTGTCGGGGAACGACACGCGTGTCACGTGGGACTCTCCAACGAACCCCATCATTAAGTCGTTTCCTCGCTTGGTTGACGGCAGACTGGCTTGGCAGTCCTGGGCAGGCATCCCGACTCAGTTACCTGCGGATCACTTCATCTGGGAGCTCCCCGCGCCGGTATGGTTCAGCATCAACGGCACGAAGCCCGCCGCCTTGACGGACCCGTTGCGCCCGGTGGCGTTTCCACAACCCATCTCCTCTGGTGTCGTTGGAACCCTGTCACTGGCCAACGACGCTGGCTTCCTGGACACGTACCTCGTCCACATCGCTTGGCCCGCAAGCCCGGACGGTGGGTAGCCTTCGGGTGGAGGTGGCGTGGCTGGCACAGTAGCCATCGCGCGCTTGCTTGGCGTCGCGCTTGGCGGCGCGGCCGTTCTGACATTGGCGCGCAGCTTCGGCAGCTGCTCGAGTCCGGCAGAGAGCACGTCGCCAAAGCCGGACGCAGCACCCGACGTCGATGCCGCGAGCGAGACGGGAAAGCCGCATGTGGAGCTCGACTCGCCTCCCGATCACCCGACGCCACCCTGGGATCCGGTGTGGCGACACGAAACCGGCGTCGTTCGAGGTCGTGCCGTCCGGGCCGCGGCGTGCAAAGGGCTGTGGTGCGGGCTGCAAGGTGATTGCGGAAACGGAGCCCGAGGGCACTGGCCAGCGCCGCCCGCGTGCCGATGACGAGTGGGCGGTCTTTCAGGTCGTCCCCGGTGGCCGAGTGCACGCGGTGCACTTGAAGACGGAGACCGAGTACGTGGTCGACGATGGAAAGGGTTGGCCGGAGGGCGTTGGCGCCGGCGGTGGGCCGTCAGTGTCGAACGGCAAGACCTTCTATGGCGTCACGACCTGGTGGGGTGGCCTTCTCATCGTCCGGTCGCTTCTGACCGGTGAAGCGAAGGTCGTGTTCAGTTGGGATAAGTCGGACGGAACGGGTGCAATTACAACCAGCTTCGCTCATCCCTACGTCTATTGGGAGCGGGTCTCGCCGAATGCACTGCATCGCTTCGACCTTCGCGATGGCTCGCTCAAGTCGATCCCCGGCGGCGGTTGCATCATCATCGAGGGCGCAAGCAACGGGCTGGCGACGTGTGCCGGTGAGGGGTTCGTGGACCTAATTGATTTCGACAACGGCACGACCACCAAGCTCGGCAGCAGCAAGTTCGAGGATATCGCCGGGAGCATTTCGCCGGATGGCAAGACCGCAGCCTGGATCGATACGCGCGATCCGGGCCAAAATGGAGCGGTTACGACGTATCTCGACCCCAGCGGTGGAGAGGTTTACATAAGAGACCTCGTGTCGGGGAACGACACGCGTGTCACGTGGGACTCTCCAACGAACCCCATCATCAAGTCGTTTCCTCGCTTGGTGGACGGCAGACTGGCTTGGCAGTCCTGGGCAGGCATCCCGACTCAGTTACCTGCGGATCACTTCATCTGGGAGCTCCCCGCGCCGGTATGGTTCAGCACCAACGGCACGAAGCCCGCCGCCTTGACGGACCCGTTGCGCCCGGTGGCGTTTCCACAACCCATCTCGTCTGGTGTCGTCGGAACCCTGTCACTGGCCAACGACGCTGGCTTCCTGGACACGTACCTCGTCCACATCGCGGCCGGCCGCAGCCGACGGAGGCTAGGTCGTGTCGGGCGGGACACGCAGGCGTGTAGATGCCATGTTGGCGAGCGTGTCGGCCCCGCGCTTGCCCGTACTGTACCAAAACTGGTCCGCGAAGAATCGGGCCGCATCCCGGTAGTAGTAGCGGAGCGTTCCACCGAGTTGCTTCCCGACATCGAATCGTCCGCCCGCCGTTCGAGTTTGCGGGCGGCGCTTCGATCATCGAATTGGCATCGCCAACAGTCGTCTCGTTGAGCTGAAGGCGAAATCGAAGAGGCAGAAATTTCACAGGAAGTCGGAAGGGCAGTGGGATTGGATTTGAGCGGAGCATGCCCCCGGTCGTTCTGCAGTTCTCTGAGTCCTGCTAAATCTCGGTCCTTCCGTCTTCTTCCTGTGAATCCTCTGCGAAGCGAGAGGCCACCGGTCTCGCGCGGGGGGGCGGGCGGACCGCGCGGGGGAGCGCGACGGCTCACTTCGTCGGGGGCGTGCGGGTCTTCAGTGTGTCGATGGCATGCACTGGCGCCATGTCGCCCTTCATCAGGTGTGTGATGGCGGCGTAGACCATGCGCTGGATCTGAGCAGCCCCTTGCCGGCAAAGGCGGGGGGAGACCACCGAAGCGTGTAGTGGCCGCCGCCTCTCGCTGACCTCGGCCTTCGAGTCCGGGATATCCCGCTCGATGGCCCGCGCAGCGCGTCGGTGACGGAGCCCTGAAAACCAGTGGGGGATGGGACGACATGGTCTCGGCTTTCAGTAGCGGCAGTTTGGGATCGACGGTCTGGGAATCAGGCGTCGACGCCTCCCGCCAGGTCGACACATTCGAGAATCCGGCAGCGAGCAATCGCTCCGCGACCGCCCGGCTGCGGATGCCGTGGTGACAGTAGAGCGACGGCTGCGCCTTGTCGAGCTGCATCAGGAAAGCCTGCCCTCGTCGTCGAGCGCCCGGTCCCCTGGAATGCTCGCGAGGGCGCGTTCACGCTCCGGCCTCACGTCGAACAGCAGCACCTTCTTCGCCAGCAGGGCTGCGAGCGCTTGCGGTTCGATCTGCTTCCACCTCGCTGGCGCGTTGGGGTTCTCCAGCTTGAACCCCCGCCGGTTGTTTGTTCGATGAAGTCGATCTGGAGTCCCCCGAGCCGGCCTGTCGCGCAGTCGCGCGCGGTCGAGGGGAGTGTGAGCCCCCCGTGAGACCACCTCGATGTCGCCGGGCTGCGCGGTCCGAAAAGAGGTCGTTGCGAAAGTCGGCGCTGATTCAGCCCCAGGACGTCGTCGCCGGCGTCGCCGAGAACGCCGCGAAACGCACGCTCGGCGCCCTCACTCAGCGTGATGCCTTCGGCCGGGGCGGCGCGTTGTCGTCGACGCCGAGCAGCTTCTTCGCAGCTCACCCGCCGCGTGTAGCCTGCGCACGATGTCGCACCCGCCCACCAGCTCACCCGCCACGAACAGCTGAGGAATGGTCGGCCCACTGGGAATACCCTTGATGCCCTCTCGGAGCTCCGGGCGACTGAGCACGTTCACGGTCTCGTGAAGGGCACGAGGTCGTCGAGCATCTGCACGACCTGGGCTGAGAACTCCACACTGGGAGCGCCGCGCGTTCCCTTCATGAATAACAGGGACGTGGTGGGTGCTCACTAAGTCGGAGATCTGCTGGCGTGTGGTTTCGCTGAGGCCATGGGGTCTGGCTGCGTAGCACGCTTTTCGACGGGAGCCCCAGGGCCGGTGCTGGCCCAGCTCGCCGGGGAGAACGCGCAACTTGGCGGCGGTCCCTGGGCGGCGCGCTTCCCATTTCGCCGGGGTCCCGGCGTGCCAGAAGTTTCCCATGAGCACCGAGAAGTACCGTCTGGTCACCCGCAGCGATTCTGACGGCCTGGTCTGCGCTGTCTTGCTGAAGGAGCTCGACACGATCGACGACATCCCCGTTCGTCCACCCGGAAGGACATGCAGGACGGCAAGGTCGAGGTCAGCGCTCGGGACATCTCGACCAACCTGCCGTACGTCGAGGGAGTGCACCTTCGTCTTCGACCACCACCACAGCGAGATCCCGCGGGTGGGCAAGCGACAATCACATCTGCGACCCGGAAGGCGGCGTCGGCGGCGCGTGGTCTACGACTACTTCGGGGGCAAGGCGAAGCTGCTGAATGTCGGCGACGACATCATGGCGGCGGTCGACCAGGCGACTCGGCTCCAGTACAGCGAAGCGGAGATCTTGCACCCGGAGGGCTGGGCGCTTCTGAACTTCCTGATGGATGCCCGGACGGGACTCGCTCCGCTTTGAGACTTTCGCATCTCGAACTACCAGCTGATGATGGCGCTGATCGACGCCTGCCGGACCCAGACCATCGAGCGATCCTCGAGCTGCCCGACGTCAAGGAGCGCATCGACCTCTACCGGGAGCACGAGGAGAGTCCGCTGGCGCGCAGCTCCAGGTTGCTCGACCGTGCATGACAAACCTGGTCGTGCCTGATCTGCGGATGAAGATCCCATCTCCGCTGGTAACCGCCTCATATCTATGCGCTTCTACCCCAAGACCAACATCTCGATTCACGTGCCTGCGGTGTTCGAAGAAGAACACGGTATCTTCCGTGGTCGGAAAGTCGATCCTGATCGCGGCTCGCGTACCGGATATTGGTGAGCTGATGCTGACGTTCGGCGGCGGCGGCGGGCACCGTTGCCGCGGGCACTCGCCAGGTCGAGAACGACAAGGCGGCGGGCTGTGCTGGTTTGTGCCCATCGAGCTGATCAACCAGGACGGTTGAGTCCTGGCGCGCGCCGCGCGTCGCGCCGCCGTCGCTCGCACCGCCGCTACCCTGAGCCTTCGCGTTGATGCGTGCCCCGCCGAGCGCGCCAGCGTTTCAGAGCAGGTATGCAGCCCGTACTTCGCCGCCTTGCAGTGTACACCTCTCGGCGCCGCGCTGGCGCGCCCCGCCGAGCTTTCCGCCCTCGCGCTCGCGGCGGCACGGGCTCCGGGCTGCGCACGACCCCTCGCCTCCCTGCAGCCTTACGCCGGTCGCGCCCACCCCCCGTCGTACCGGCAGGCAGCCGCCCGCCCAACGCACCTTCCGATCCGGGCCACCTCAGCCCGCGCCCGCACGGGTTGGCGAGCCCGGCGTCTTCGTGGAGCGTGCAGGTCGCCGGTGACGCGGAGCTTGCCGTGGCGCACGGGCCATCGAGCGCGCGCCGCGCCATCGTGTATCTGCACGGTGCCTGCGGGGATCCCTTGGCGCCCGCGCGCATGGTCAGAGCGGGAGCCGAGCCTCGGCACGTTGATCGCGTCCGAGGCGATCGTTTGAGGCAAGAACGGGCGCTACTCACGGGGGCCCGACACCCGGTCGCCCGAAGCGCGCAAAGCGCCGCGCTGGCGAGGGCAGGCGAGATCCGGGACGCTTCGATGCCAGCGACGTGGTGCTGATGGATACCACAAGGTGCGACGCGGGTACAAGAGCTTCACGCCGCCCAACGCGAGCGTTATCCCCGAGTCATCCTGGCGGGATCCCGGTGGCGCCCTCGGCGCGGCACCTCGCCGGCGCGCACGCCGGTCGCCGCCATCCTCGGCGGACAGCCTGAGCTCACGACCCACGCATGACCGGTGTGCGGGCGCCTGAAGCCCACCGCCATTCCGGTTCGCTTCGATCCTTTATTCTCGAGCGCAGCCCACGGCGACTCCTCGGGCCCGAGGCCGAGCGCGTGATGCGCGAAGCGTTCGGTGGGTTGCTCGCGCAGCCCTGACTTGTGTCGAGCACGCGCTCTCTCGCCCGACCTCTCTGTCACGTCAGCGCGCGACCCAGCGCCACGACGCCTGCCAGAGCTCCGGCCAGGATGTCGTCGGGCCATAGCGATGCCCACTTTCGGCTCGGAGGCGCTGGATCGCGTCGATGGGCCCCCGCCTTCCAGATGTCGAACGAACGAACAGCAACGGCGAGCAGCTCGGCTTTGACGCCTGCTCCCGCGCGATGAGTAGCCGAGGAGCACGCCGGCCACCCCGTCGACCACGACACTCTGAGGATCTTTCTCGCCGAGGCGCTCGGCCTCGGGCGGTTGGCGGCCCAGGTGCCCAGCGCGGTGATCAAGACCACGGTCGTTGCGTATGATGTGGCCGGAGTAAGCGCAACGCGAGGTGCGGAGGCAGCGCGCCCAGCGTCCCACGTTGCCCGGGTGCGACCGGCGAGCGCCCGCAGCCGAACCAGGTGGCAACCACGAGGGCAATCAGAGCCGAACCGCCGTGCGCCGCCGACGATACGCTCGAGGTCGCCACGAAGCCGAAACCTGGCCGGATCGACCACTTCGGCCGGGGCGCGAGCTTCCCGGTTGCCGCGGAGGCGCCGCTCACCCCACGCCCGGCGACTCGAACAGGGGCCGCGCTTCTTCCCTGCGCCGACGTGCGCGCCGGAGCGCGCAAGCACACCGCATGAAACCGCCGAACGACCTTCCGCTTCATCGCACCGCTCATCCCACTCGCGGCCTTTGGGCGCCGTTGTCGCAACAAAGACAAGAACGCCGGCGGCAGCGCCGAGACGCCGGGCACGGCGACGCCTGCTGCTCTTTGCGCAACGCCGCGGCGGCGAGTCAGACGGTAGCCCTGAAGATCCCGGAGCGCTGTGCAGCGCTGGCGAACGCAAGGTAGGGCGCGGCGGGCGAACCGTCGTACGGGCATCACGCCGGTTCAGATGGGCGACAAACTCGTGCTCGGCGGGGCGGTGGGCAACAAAACCCCGGGTGCGCGTAGCTGGACAAACAGGGCAAGGGCGAGCTCATCAACGTCGCGATTGCCGACGGCTCGGATC